>NZ_JAQLOI010000001.1:1626505-1951806 GCF_028204155.1 Vibrio algarum
CCTACCTCATTGGGTGGAAAGTAGGTAACGCAATCAGGTTGATTTTCCACAATTGGTACAGTGCTCCTCTCGTGTTTGCTTTGTTATTTGCTGCGACCTATTCATGGTTGGCAGGCTTTAGTATTCCTACGTTACGTGCTTTGATTATGTGTTGCATGTTAGGTCTGTTTTCTCACGTAAGAATACATTTAAGTGTGTGGCAGACATTGATACTAACCGCTAGTGGGATTTTGATAGTCGATCCTTTTTCACTGCTTTCAGTGAGTTTTTCTCTGACGTTTTTGGCGGTGTCTTGTCTCTATATTTTATCCAGTTATAAAAGGTTTTCTCAATCAGGTTGGTTGAAAAAAACAGCAATCATGCAGCTAACATTGAGTATGATTATGCTACCAGTGACAGGATATTTTTTTCGGGTTTTAGCCTTTCCTCTAGCCTTTATAATTTCGTGTTTCTTCCAATATTTAGTTTTATTATCGTCCCCCTTCTATTTATTGCGCTTCTTACTACTGTTATTTTGCCAAACATGGCTTCATTTTTTGGAACCTTAGCGATAAATTGTTAGAGCCAATTTACTGGGCAATTCAGTTCTCTAGTGATAGTTGGATTAATATTGATCGGATTAACCTATTGCAAGTTTTCGCTTTGGTTGTCTTTATGTTTCTTAGGCCTTTACTTAAAAGAGAACAGCAAATTATTGTTGGATTATCGGTTCTATTTATTATTCAAACAGTGGACATTCATCCTAACTCCTCATGGCAAGTTTCCATTCTAGATGTTGGGCATGGACTAGCTGTACTGATACGAAAAGGTAACCAGCATATTTTGTACGATACAGGTGTAAAGTGGGAGACAGGTAGTATGGCTGAAATGGTCATCGCCCCTGTTTTACGCTATAGAGGAGTAGATGACGTAGGTTTGCTAATTTTAAGCCACTCGGATTCAGACCATGCTGGCGGTAGAGAGTATATAGAACAACACTTTACACCCATTAGTAAATTGAGTAGCCAGCGAATTTCTGGCTATTCCCCTTGTGTTGATAAAACGATGCTGAATTGGAATGGGCTTACTTTATCGGCTGTTTGGCCACCTAAATTAGTTAAGAGAGCGTATAACCCGCATTCTTGCGTTATTAGGGTGACCGATGGTGTTTCTAGCATTTTATTAACCGGAGATATTGAAGCGATAGGTGAACTATTGTTGGCCAAAAAAGGTGATGAAATTCGATCGGATATTTTACTTGTCCCTCATCATGGCAGTAGAAGCTCTTCAACGGATTATTTTCTTAATGCAGTGGATCCGAAAGTGGCAATAGCTTCCGTTGCAAAAGGTAATCAGTGGGATCTACCTAGTGAAATAGTCGTCAATAAATACATGACTAGAAATATTAAATGGCTAGATACTGGAAGCGATGGACAAATATCAATCGATTTTTCACGAAATGGCTGGCAAATAATGAATATCCGGAATAGACAATCACTCTCTTGGTATAGGAAGATTCTGCGTAAGGGAGTAGAATAATAGGTTAATTATCTTAAAAACAATGTGTTCCTATGTCTGCTGATATACATGATGAGACGACACTACAAACCTTTAAGCGTTTGTGGGCGTATATTCGAAATTACAAATCTGGTCTTATCGTCGCTGTTTTTGCGTTAGCAATAAATGCGATTTCTGATACCTATATGATCTCATTATTAAAGCCACTTCTTGATGAAGGTTTTGGTGATGTAAAATCTGACTTTTTAAAAGTGCTTCCATTGATCATTGTGGGTGTGATGATCATTCGTGGATTAAGTGGTTTTGTCTCTGACTACTGTTTGAGTTGGGTATCGGGTAACGTCGTGATGAATATACGTCGAAAGTTGTTCAACCATTTCATGCATATGCCTGTCTCCTTTTTCGACCGCGAATCTACTGGTGCGTTATTATCCCGTATTACTTATGACTCAGAACAAGTATCGGCAGCGACAAGTAAGGCGCTGGTAAGTATTGTTCGTGAAGGTGTTAGTATTATTGGACTGTTGGCTCTAATGTTCTGGAATAGCTGGCAACTCTCTGTTGTATTACTCCTCGTCGCCCCTCTTGTGGCGATAGCTATCGGTATAGTATCAAAGCGATTTCGTAAAATTTCAAAGAACATGCAAACTGCGATGGGCGTAGTGTCTACTTCTTCAGAGCAGATGCTTAAAGGGCATAAAGTTGTCCTCAGTTACGGCGGCCAAGAGATAGAAAAACAGCGTTTTGATCAGGTCAGTAATTCAATGCGCCAACAAACTATGAAGTTAGTTGTGGCTCAGGCTATGGCTAACCCAGTGATTCAGCTCATCGCCTCTATTGCTATTGTCGTTGTATTGTACCTAGCTAGTATTGATTCGATTCGTAGCGAATTAACACCAGGTACTTTTGGTGTCGTGTTTTCTGCAATGTTTGGCATGATGAGACCATTGAAAGCACTGACGAATGTAACATCAGAATTCCAACGTGGTATGGCAGCTAGCCAGACACTATTTACTCTAATGGACCTTGAGCCAGAAGAAGATAAAGGTACGCGTGAGGTTACACGCGCAGAAGGACTTGTTTCTGTAGAAGACGTTTCTTTTACCTATCAAGGTAAGGAAAAACCGGCGCTGAATAAGATCAACTTTGAAATCCCAGTTGGTAAAACCGTTGCACTTGTAGGACGTTCTGGATCGGGTAAAAGCACTATCGCAAACCTATTTACTCGATTTTATGATGTAGATGAGGGCTCTATTAAACTAGATGGCTATGACATTCAAGGTTATACCTTAGAAAACTTACGTACTCAGTTTGCTTTGGTTTCTCAAAATGTGCATCTGTTCAATGATACGATAGCTAATAACATCGCCTACGCAGCGGAATCTGAGTTTAGTCGCGAAGAAATCGAAAAGGCGGCCAAGCTCGCCCATGCCATGGAGTTCATCAATACGACGAAAGACGGTTTAGATACAGTGATTGGTGAGAATGGTGCGAGTCTTTCAGGTGGTCAGAGACAGCGAATTGCGATCGCACGAGCTTTGTTGCGTGATGCTCCGGTATTAATCTTAGATGAAGCAACATCCGCACTGGACACTGAATCTGAAAAAGCCATTCAAGCGGCTTTAGAAGAGCTACAAAAAGACAAAACCGTATTAGTGATTGCACATAGGTTGTCAACTATCGAAGGTGCAGACCAAATCCTTGTCGTGGACGAAGGTGAAATAATCGAACGCGGTTCGCACGAAGAGTTAATTAAGAGAGATGGTGCTTATGCTCAACTTCATCGAATTCAGTTTGGCGATTAGCTACCATGATTGAGAAAATATGGTTTGAGAACCATTTTCTCGGCCTGATTCTATGGCCGATATTATGGCCACTAAGTAAGATATTCAAGTGGGTAGCCAGTTCCCGTAGAGATAGCTTTCTCCAGAATAACTCGGAGAGTTACCGGTCACCTTTTCCAATTGTAGTGGTTGGGAATATCACGGCTGGTGGAAATGGCAAAACACCTGTTGTGATTTGGTTGGTTGAAAAACTACAAGAATTAGGGCTTAAACCAGCGGTTGTGTCTCGAGGGTATGGCGGCAAAGCAAAGCAATATCCTCTTATTGTTAACGACACAACATCAACGAAAGAGTGTGGTGACGAGCCAAAACTGATTTTTAGACGGACAGGTGTGCCTGTTGTCGTTGACCCGGTCCGTTCAAATGCAGTAAAGAAACTCATCGATAGTGGCATTGACATTGTTATTGCGGATGATGGTTTGCAACATTACGCGTTGGCTCGAGATATTGAGTTTGTTGTCGTTGACGGCCAACGTCGATTCGGTAATGAATCTTTCATACCACTCGGTCCGTTAAGAGAAGGCTTAGAGCGGTTAGACAATGTCGACTTTGTGATAAACAATGGAGGGCAAGTCCATGAAGGCGAAATGGCGATGACATTATCACCTGGATTTGCTAAAAATTTAGTCACTGGTGAAGAAAGAATGGTGACAGAGCTGGATAAATTGGTTGCCTTTGCCGCTATTGGCAATCCTCATCGTTTTTTCAAAACATTACACTCTCTTGGTGCCGATGTAGTGAAGACGCGAGGGTTTATAGACCATCAGGATTTTAAAGAGTCAGAATTGTTTGAACTGCAACAGTTTGGCTCCAATATGATTATGACTGAGAAAGATGCAGTTAAGTGTTCTTCGTACGCCAAAGAGAATTGGTGGTACCTCCCGGTTACTGCTTGTTTTAGTCAGCAAGAAGAAAAACAAATACTAGATAAAATAATAAATGTTAGGAATGAGTATGGATCACCGTCTGCTTGAGATTGTTGCTTGCCCAATATGTAAAGGCAAGCTTATTTTTGATGCTGCAAATCAGGAGTTGATTTGCAAGTTTGATCGATTGGCATACCCAATAAAGGAAGGTATTCCTGTTTTGTTAGAGCTAGAAGCTCGTGAAATGGAAGTAGAAGAGGGTAGATAATGTCATTTACTGTTGTCATTCCTGCTAGGTATCAATCTAGTCGTTTGCCCGGAAAACCGTTGGCTGATATTGGTGGTAAACCTATGATTCAATGGGTTTATGAGCAGTCACTAAAATCTGGTGCTGAACAGGTCATTATCGCGACAGATGATAAACGTGTAGAAGCCAAAGCGCATGAATTTGGTGCTCAAGTTTGTATGACTTCACCGAACCATGAATCTGGAACTGAGCGTTTAGCCGAAGTGATAGACAAAATGGGCATCGATAAAAATCATATTATTGTTAATGTTCAAGGTGATGAACCGTTAATTCCTCCGAGTATTATTAAACAAGTAGCTGATAATTTAGCGAAAAATAGCGACGCACCTATGGCTACGTTAGCGGTTGAAATTATCGACGAGGATGAGGTGTTTAACCCCAATGCCGTAAAAGTGGTGAGAGACGAGAAAGGCTTTGCTCTTTATTTCAGTCGAGCCTCTATTCCTTGGGATCGCGATAATTTCGCAACGAGCCCTAAATCGGTGGAACAAGCACTGCTACGACACATAGGGATTTATGCCTATCGCGCTGGATTTATCAATACGTATATTAACTGGCAACCTAGTGCGCTAGAAAAAGTTGAGTGTTTAGAACAACTTAGAGTACTTTGGTATGGTGAAAAAATTCATGTAGATGTTGCTCTTGAATCTCCATCAGCGGGTGTAGATACACCAGAAGACTTGCAGAAAGTTCGGGATATCGTTTCGAATTTTTAGCAGCCGACAGTAAAGCTCATCATCTTTACTTTCGTGAAGATGATGAGTTTAAATAGTGACTTCATCTGTCTTAAGGCTCTCCTTTGTGAGGGCAAGAGCTTATAATATTTCGTCGACCCGTTTCAGTCAGTTCCTCTAAAACAACATCAAATCCCCATAATCGATACATGTGCTTAAGTACTTCATCGTGCCCATCTGCTAGAGGAACTCTATCTTGCGGAATATATTGAAGCGTCATAGAACGATCACCTCGCACGTCAACATTCCATACTTGAATATTGGGCTCTATGTTACTTAAGTTGTACTGTGCCGCTAGTTTTTCTCTTATCTTCCTATAACCAAGGTCATCATGAATATGACTAACCTCTATAAAATTCTTTCGGTCGTCATCGAGTACAGAAAAAAGTTTAAAGTCTCGAATTACTTTTGGGGAAAGGTACTGGCTAATGAAGCTTTCGTCTTTAAAATTATGCATTGCAAAGTGTAAAGATTCCAACCAATCAGACCCAGCAAGGTCAGGAAACCATTCTTTATCTTCTTCAGTAGGAGACTCACAAATTCGTCGAATATCTTGAAACATCGCAAAACCCAGAGCATATGGATTGATTCCGCTGTAATAAGGGCTGTTATAAGGTGGTTGTGCAACTACGTTGGTGTGGCTGTGAAGAAACTCAAGAATAAATTTGTCTGATACCAAGCCTTCATCGTATAGATGGTTAAGAATAGTATAATGCCAAAAAGTAGCCCAACCTTCGTTCATTACTTGTGTTTGTTTTTGCGGGTAAAAGTATTGGCTCACTTTTCTAACGATTCTAACGACTTCTCGTTGCCAAGGCTCTAACAACGGGGCGTTTTTTTCAATGAAATAGAGCAAGTTTTCTTGTGGTTCAGATGGAAAACGTAGCTTTTCTTCTTCTGAAATCTGTTTGGTTTTCGGGACAGTACGCCATAAATCATTGACTTGTGATTGTAAGTAGGCTTCACGCTCTTGCTGACGGATGGTTTCTTCGGCAATGGATATTTTTTCTGGTCGCTTATATCTGTCTACGCCAAAATTCATTAATGCGTGGCAAGAGTCGAGAGTTTTTTCTACTTCATTCACGCCATGTTTTTCTTCGCATTCCGTAATATAGTTTCTTGCAAACAGCAGGTAATCAATAATGGAACTGGCATCTGTCCATGTTTGAAATAGATAATTGCCTTTAAAAAACGAGTTATGCCCATAGCAAGCATGGGCCATAACCAAGGCTTGCATAGTGACACTGTTTTCTTCCATTAAATAAGCGATACATGGGTCAGAGTTTATGACTATTTCATAAGCTAACCCCATCTGACCGTGTTTGTAATTTTGCTCAGTCTGAATGAATTTTTTACCAAATGACCAGTGATGATAGTTAATTGGCATTCCAATACTGGAGTACGCATCCATCATCTGTTCAGAGGTAATTACCTCAATTTGATTTGGATAAGTATCCAATCGGTAATGTTCTGCAACTCGTTTTATTTCTTGGTGATATGTCTCGAGTAAATCGAACGTCCAGTCTGGGCCGTCTGGCAACATCTTATCGTTTTTGTTCTTTGTCATTGCAATACTCCCTAAGCTGTTTCTTTTTTAAACAGCTCCCTAAATACAGGGAAGATGTCATCTACAGAGCGAATGTTTTTCATCGCGAAGTTGTTGGAAGTCTCTATGAGCTTTTCATATTCATGCCAAAGAGTTTGATGGCTTCGTTTGGTGATTTCGATATATGAAAAGTACTGGCAAGCTGGAAGCAAGCTGTCTTGCATCAGTTCTTTACATTTTGGGGAATCATCAGCCCAGTTATCTCCGTCAGAGGCTTGTGCAGCATAGATGTTCCATTCACCTTGAGGAAACCGTTCTTTCACAATTGTGTCCATAAGCTTCAAAGCACTAGAAACGATCGTACCGCCTGTTTCTTGCGAATAGAAAAATTCATGCTCGTCTACTTCTTTTGCTTGTGTATGATGGCGAATAAATACGACTTCTACATTCTCATAGGTCCGTGTTAAGAACATATACAATAAAACGTAAAAGCGCTTTGCAATGTCTTTTGTAGCTTGGTCCATAGAGCCCGACACATCCATCAAACAGAACATTACGGCCTGACTAGAAGGGACGGGTCTCCGATCAAAGTTTTTAAATCGTAAGTCAAAACTATCAATAAAAGGCACACTGGATATTCGTTTTCTAAGTTCGGCTATCTCTTGTTTTATTCTTGTTTCTTCTAAAGGTTGCGCAGGTTCTTGCTTCTCAATCCTGTCTAGTTCTGTCTCTAGTTCACTTAATAGACGTTTTTTTCCTGCGGTCATTGCTGTTCTGCGAGCCAATGATTGTTGTAGTGATCGAACAATGGCTATATTGGAAGGGATTCCTGCGGTTTTGTATCCCGCGCGGGTTGTTTTCCATTCAATAATTTTATTGATTTGGTTTTTTTCAAGATTGGGAAGCTCGAGATCTTCAAATAACAGATCCAAGTATTCATCTTTGGATATTTGGAATACAAACTCATCTTGGCCTTCGCCATCGGGACTAGCATCTCCTTCACCAGAACCTCCACCTGAGCCTCCACCTTTCGGACGCTCCATCTTGTCACCTTTAACGAACTGGTCGTTACCAGGATGAATACGTTCTCTTTTACCTCCTTGTCCCTGATGAAATGTGGGCTCTTTTATATCTTTGTGAGGAATTGAAATATCCTCACCGTTCTCTGTATCCATTATCGAGCGTCGATTTACAGCATCGGCAACCGACTCTTTAATTTGGTTTTTATAGCGACGTAAAAATCTTTGCCGATTGACGGTACTTTTGTTTTTACCATTGAGCCTTCTATCGATAAATTGCCCCATGAGTTACTCCTTGTAAACGCCATAGAGTTGGTATTCGCTTCTAAGTAAACCTCTTTGCCTAGAAGCAAATACTTCTTTCACTTGACTCATATGCACTCTAAGTTTGCGCATTATAATTTCCAAGATGTTAAGAGGATTTACGAACGCGTAAATACCACTCAGATAGCAATCTAACTTGTTTTTTGGTGTAACCTTTCTCCATCATACGAGCGACAAAATCGTCATGTTTTTTCTGGTCATCAGTGGATGTTTTTGCATTAAATGAGATAACAGGAAGTAGCTCTTCTGTATTTGAGAACATTTTCTTCTCTATGACGGTTCTAAGTTTCTCGTAGCTTGTCCAAACAGGGTTTGAGCCCTTATTGCTAGCTCGAGCACGCAGTACAAAGTTGACTATCTCATTGCGAAAATCTTTAGGGTTACTTATCCCTGCAGGTTTCTCTATTTTTTCCAATTCACTGTTCAATGCTGCTCTATCGAATAGTTGTCCAGTTTCAGGGTCGCGATATTCTTGGTCCTGTATCCAGAAATCAGCATAAGTTACGTAACGATCAAATATGTTTTGACCATATTCCGAATAGGATTCTAGATAAGCGGTTTGTATTTCCTTTCCTATGAACTCAATATATTTTGGTACTAAATACCCTTTGAGGAATTCGGTATATTTTTCGGCTATTTCGGCAGGAAACTGCTCTCGTTCAACCTGTTGTTCGATTACGTAGAAAAGGTGAACTGGATTCGCGGCAACTTCTGTTTGGTCGAAGTTAAATACCCGAGACAAAATCTTAAAGGCAAATCTTGTTGATAAACCAGACATGCCTTCATCGACACCAGCAAAGTCTCTATATTCTTGATAACTCTTGGCTTTTGGATCCGTATCTTTAAGTGTTTCACCATCGTAAACGCGCATTTTCGAGAAAATTGACGAGTTCTCAGGATCTTTAACACGAGACAGAATACTGAACTGAGCCAACATTTCTAACGTACTTGGCGAACAGGGGGCTTTGGAAAGTTCACTATGTTCTAGTAGCTTTTTGTAGATCTTAATTTCTTCAGAAACCCTTAAGCAATACGGAACCTTAACGATGTAAACACGGTCGAGAAATGCTTCGTTATTCTTATTGTTTCTGAAAGTCTGCCATTCTGATTCGTTAGAGTGGGCAAGTATCATTCCATCGAAAGGCAATGCTGAAAGGCCTTCAGTACCATTATAGTTGCCTTCTTGCGTTGCAGTGAGCAATGGATGTAACACCTTAATAGGTGCTTTGAACATCTCTACAAATTCCATCAAACCTTGGTTTGCTTTACAAAGTGCGCCAGAATAGCTGTAAGCATCCGGGTCATCTTGTGAGTAGTGTTCTAATTGCCTGATATCAACTTTACCGACGAGAGAAGAGATATCTTGATTGTTTTCGTCGCCGGGTTCAGTTTTCGCTACACCGACTTGGTCTAGAATAGACGGTTTTAGCTTAACAACCGTAAACCGACTAATGTCTCCACCAAATTCGTGTAGTCTTTTAGCCGCCCATGGTGACATTATTGAACGTAAATATCTTTTCTCAATCCCATAATCTTTTTTAAGAAGTTCAGCATCTTCTTGAGCATTAAACAAGCAGAAAGGGTGATCGTTTACTGGGCTACGAACACCATCGGCTGCAAGTATGTAGATAGGGCACTGCTCCATTAAGGCTTTTAGCTTTTCTGCAAGTGAGGATTTACCACCACCCACCGGCCCCAAGAGGTATAATATTTGTTTACGCTCTTCTAAACCTTGTGCAGCATGTTTTAGGTAAGACACAATTTGTTCTATTGCATCTTCCATCCCGTAAAAATCTTCAAAGGTTTTGTAGCGAGATATGACCCGGTTTGAAAAAATACGGCTCAAGCGTGGATCGTGAGCAGTATCTATCACTTCAGGTTCACCAATTGCGAGCAAAAGGCGTTCAGCAGCATTAGCGTAGGCACTCTTATCTTTTTGACAAAGTGATAAAAAATCTTGTAATGAAAGCTCCTCATCCTTAGCAGCTTCATAACGCGCCTGATAATGGTCAAAAATACTCATGTTCTAACCCCTCTAAACCGTCAAACAGACAACAGTAAAAATAACATTCCTTCACTCACTAAGCCTAGACGCAGTTTTCAGTTATTGCTTAACAATTATGTATTTATTTACAATTTTTTCAGAAAAAGCGCACAAGCCATAGCTTCTACTTATGATTTGAATGATTCTCATTGTCACGAGGTATTTATTTAAAGTTGGTCAAGTTTGAAGTTGTGCTGGGAGGTGATGTGTTAAGTGTTCATGACGGTTTGCGCGGGTCGTTTCCCTCACTTAAAATACAATAGTTCGCGATGGTTTTAGCATGCGAATTTTTAGAATAACATTGAGAATAGCGCCATACCTGATCGTTCGTCTTTTGTATGGAAAACATAGGTATTGCGTATTCGTTTCAGGCTCGAAAGCAAAAAAAGGAAACAATAAATGTTCCCTTTTTTACTGGTCAAGTGTTTGCCTGAGCCGCTTCAAACTTTTTATAGTCAATATTTGGCTTTTGGATCATTACCAACGTGAGGACCTTATTACGCGTTAAAAATCTGCGTAAACTCTGTTGATGACAAGTGGTATTGGCGTGGACAGTTACGCCATGTTGTCAACATACGACGGTATTTGGTTAGCATAGGCATCTGCGCGTTGAAATGGTGGTCGCTCTTATCAAATTGAGGATAAAGACCTTCAGAGTCGACAAGAAATCTAACGTAATTAACAAGTTGATGCTCACTTGCAATGTCGAACCCTAAGAATTGTAAGCGACGTTGATCAACGTCATTTCTGTCATTTTCACTCAACATCTTGTTGGATTCTTGCATCGCATGATACATCTCCATAATGTTGATTACTTCGCGACACTCTTCCTCAGTAATTTTACCAAAATGCTTGTCCAGTTCACGCATTTGTAACTCGTAGCCTCTTTCTACAATTGTCTGTAAACGGCTGTACTTAGCTTCATTTTCTGGCCTAAGTTTCGACATAAGATAGTACTGATTTGAAAGGATCAAGCGTTGAGCGTTAGTCATTTCCATTGTGAAGACCTCGGGGGATAGTTTTATTAATTTATTGTCATTAAGATTACCAGTATTTGTCATCTCAGCAACAATTTACCAACGTTTTAGTCGAATTTTATCTGTTAAATTCAATCCTTTTCTTGAATGACGGTAAATAGAATGTTTTTTCTAACAGGACTATTGTCATTTGGACATTTAAATAGACAGGTGTACAGCAGCCATAGGATTAATGTGACGGTCTGGTTAATCTAACAAAGACAGAAAAATTAATTAGTTACCTTTGGTGGGGGGCACGTGATTATTTTATCTGTCTTTGAATAAAAACGAAATTGACGTACTAATATTTTACGTTATCGACATACTGTTCTAGGATGCCAACCATTTTGTCCATAGTTTCTTTGCTTGGTGGATTGACTCCGTCTAGTGGATAGTCGTAACCAAGGGCTTCCCATTTATGTGCACCCAATTTGTGATAAGGCAACAGTTCAACTTTTTCAATGTTGTCCATGTCTTTAATAAATTCGCCTAATAGGTGCGCGGATTCTTCGTCGTCAGTGTAGCCAGGTACGATTACATACCGAATCCAAGTTTTTTTGCCAATTTTATGTAGGTAACGTGCAAAATCTAGAGTTCTTTTGTTTGATACGCCGATGAAATCATGGTGAATTTCATCTTTCATGTGCTTTATATCGAGCATAACTAAGTCGGAAGCCTCTAACACCTCGTCGATCACTTCAGTATGCTTACGGATATAGCCATTGGTATCCAGACAGGTATGCATGCCTTCTTGCTGGGCCGCCCGGAAGAAATCGCGAACAAATTCTGGTTGAAGCATTGCTTCTCCACCCGAACAGGTGATACCTCCTCCGGATGCTTTCATGAAGTGTTTATAAGACTTAGCTTCATTGATGATCTCTTCAACGGTAACTTCTTTACCACCATGCGTATCCCAAGTATCGCGGTTGTGGCAATACATACAACGCATTAAGCAGCCTTGCAGAAAAATAATAAATCTAATTCCAGGCCCATCTACGGTGCCACAAGATTCGAAAGAGTGGATACGACCAATTGTTGACATAGGTTCTTCTCGGCGAATGTTTCTGAGTTGTCATTTTATTACATTTGAAGTTTATAACCTAGTCTAAGTTTCTGCTAAAACGCATCTTTTCCGAATAATCAATGGAATTACTTTCTTAACAGGTTACGCTGTTCGCATTTTCATTACTATTATGATACTAAAGTTATCAATAAGGCACGTTTATTGACGTGCGTCTCAGTTTTTATTATGTCGTTATCACTGAGGTGATTGAGGGAAAAACATGGATCGTTTTTTATTATCGCAAAAAGAAAAAATTTGGATTGTGCTTGCTGTTCTTATCCTTGGTTTTATCGGGCTTGCGGTTTACACAAGCAATAGTCTAAAGGAGATGGATTACGAATATCGTTTAAGTATTGATGTTACTAACGGTTCTAATGAAATCGAGCAGACACAGGTAAACCTGTTGAAGCTAGCCAATGGGTTATCAGCAATGAACTCGCAAAAAGTGGAAAGTGTAAAGTCTTCGATATATGCGATTCAAGATAAAGGACAGGAGAACAAGGAATACCTGCGAAGTGTGGGCATGGAAAACCGCGCTAATGAACTGGTAACTTTAATTGGCGGCTACCGAGATGCGCTTGAACCCTGGTTATCCTTAAGGAGTGAATTAGGCTTTAATGCCGATGACGGCAAACTAGGGAGACTCAAAGAAATAGCCGTGGTCATTGAGCAAAAAATAGCAGAAACAGGGATGGTTACGCTTAACTCTGATTTCCAAGCGATGATCAAAGCGCAACAAAATTACCTACTTACGCCGAGTGAACAAAACCTCAAACTCTTTAATCGGGCCAAAGCCGGCTTTGCAAATATGTCTAACACTTACGCGATGCTTGATCTTTATGAGAAAGAATTAGAAGAATTTTCGACGACCTTTGAAAAAGTTGCCGTGCTTTCTGGTCAATTGAGTGACATAGAATCTCAGCTTTATGCAAATCAAGATGCGGTGTTAGCTGTCGTGGCGCAGATTACCTCTGAATTGACGATTATTAGTGAACGTTATCAGCGTATTGCAGCGGATACTGCAGACGTATCTCTTTGGTCTATTCTTATCGCCTGTACAATACTCGCTTTTATTACCATTGTGATATTTATTACGCTCTCTTTGTCGATTACTCGAACTCTTAATCAAACTAATTCCGCTCTAAACCTAATCTCAAAAGGGAATCTAAAAATTCGAGTGCCTGTGACGAATAATCACAAAGATGAATTTAATCAACTCTCATTGGCAATAAACCAAACTTGTGAAAACTTAGCCGAATTAGTTCGAGAGGTTCAAAGCAATAGCGATGCTCTTTCGTTGAATGCAGAAGAGCTAAACCAAGGTATTGATAGGGTGGTGTACGGGCAGTCAGAGGCTGTCGAACAAACTCAGATACTCGCTTCTGCTACAGAAGAGGTGAGTGTAACAACTCAAGAAGTGTCAAATAGTTTAGAGCTCGTGTTGGCGGTAAGTAAGTCTTCAGCTCAGTCTGCTGAAGATGGCGGTAACATTATTACACTAGCGATTGAGTCGATAGAAGAAGTAGGAACTATTTTGACCCATGCCGCAACGCATATACAGCAGCTAGAAGAAGCATCGAATAAAATAGATTCAGTAATGGATATAATTAATGGCATTGCTGAGCAGACGAATTTGTTAGCATTGAATGCAGCAATTGAAGCTGCTAGAGCGGGTGAGCAAGGGAGGGGATTTGCCGTTGTCGCCGATGAAGTTAGGAATTTAGCCGTTCGCACGGTAGAAGCGGTTGCCGAGATATCTGACACTATCGAAACGTTAAAAACGGAAAGTGGCGAAGTTATTCAATATATTGGCCGTTCTGAAAAATCCATGGATGTAGGTAGACAAAAAGGCAATGATGCTGTGCAAGCTCTATCTGATATTACAGAAAAAGCGGAAGAAGCGAGCAAACAAACCGATATGATATTTTCGTCGATACGAGAACTAGCAACCACGAGTCAATCTATGGCAGATAGTATGTCTCAAATTTCAACGTCGATGAGTTCGATAGCGGATAGTAATGATGAGCTTAAGAAGACGAGCCAACTGGTTGATAAGCGTTCAACAACCTTGCATGAGAAGTGCCTGAAATTCACTCTATAGAACGATTATTCGCCAAGAGTAATATCATTGTACTTTTTGCTATGTACACCTGACATTAATTGAGCCACCAAGCATATAAAATCATCATTCATGCTCTTAGTTAATGTCAGGTGTTATTTGTACATCCAAAAAAGAGACATTGAAATGTTGGCAGAATGACGGTTTAAGTCTTGTTCAAAATCTTTTGACTTAAACGCTAGCGTAATGCTTCCTCCCATTGATTCACCATATTTCGCTCCACCAAATACCGCTGTGGCTTGTATATGCTCCACATCGGTAGGGTAAACGTCATCCGGGCGGTCTCCATCAATGGTAATGTCATTGAATCGATATCGAGCTTCTGCCCCGGCAAACAGAAAAGCGCCAGTCACCTTCCCTTGTACCATATGAGGCTTAAAACTCATTTCGTTCTCTGTTTTTGCACTACCTAGGCTGTCTTGCAAATTCAAGCCCCATCGCCACATTATCCCCGTGGCCAATTCGCTTCGATAGTTACCCGCCAATACTCTTAAAGGGGTGCTAAATTCATGAGATAGGCCAGATTTATTTTCAATCGTGTGTTGTAGGTAATTACCATCATAGGAAAGATTAGCGATAAAAGTGTCTTCTATTTGGTAATCCCACCCTTCTGGGGTGTCGGAACCCACAAGGCTATGCACAAACTTTTGAGCCTCTTCAGCAAATGAATTGGACCCTGTGACACCAACCAGTAAACCGAGAGTATGCGTACTTGTATCTGAAATAGTAATCAGCTCGCCCTGAGAATATAAAAAGCCAGCATAGGGTCTTTCATTTGGCTCTGGATGTTCTTTTTGAATATCGGAAGGGGTCCACATTTTTTGACCAACTGATATGTGCCATTTGTGGAGGTTATTCTCAAAATGCTCTAATAACGAAAAAGGTGAGTATCTAATAAATATGCTGTTTAGATCTGAAATGGAATTAGAATAATCAATTTGAAGTCCATTAGTGTAGTTTTGATCGGTGCCAAACGGGCCGTCATTGTCAGCGGTAATAGATATTGTTTTATCGTTGGCTGTAACAGTAAAAGCCAAGAAAAGCATTGATGGTGTAAATATATGTTTTAATTGAATAATAATGACCTTCCTCACCTAAAATGACAATGTACTTATTGTAGCCCTTATTTTATAAAAAACAAAAAGCCCCGCATAAATGCGAGGCTTTCATCGAGTCTCTGTCTCTGTAGTTAGAGACTATATTACTTTACCGAATTATAGAGATTCAGTGAAAGTACGTGCGATTACGTCAGCTTGCTGCTCTGTAGTAAGAGAGTTGAAGCGTACAGCATAACCAGATACACGAATAGTTAACTGAGGGTATTTCTCAGGGTGTTTAACTGCGTCTTCAAGAGTTTCACGGTTAAGAACGTTCACGTTAAGGTGTTGACCACCTTCAATGCCTGCTTCATGGTGGAAGTATCCATCCATTAGACCAGCAAGGTTCGCTTTCTGAGAGTTATCATCTTTACCTAGTGCATTAGGAACGATAGAGAACGTATAAGAGATACCATCTTTAGCATCAGCAAACGGTAGTTTACCTACAGATGTTAGAGATGCTACAGCACCTTTCTCATCACGACCGTGCATTGGGTTTGCACCAGGAGCAAATGGAGCACCAGCACGACGACCGTCTGGAGTGTTACCAGTTTTCTTACCGTATACCACGTTTGAAGTGATAGTAAGAATTGACTGAGTAGGAACCGCGTTACGGTAAGTGTTCAGTTTACGGATTTTGCCCATAAATACAGAAACAAGTTCACATGCGATATCATCTACGCGAGGGTCGTTGTTACCAAACTTAGGATAATCACCTTCGATTTCGAAATCGATAGCAATGCCGTCTTCATCACGAACTGGTTTAACAGTTGCATATTTAATTGCAGACAATGAGTCAGCAGCAACGGAAAGACCAGCAATACCACAAGCCATTGTACGATATACATCGCGGTCATGTAGTGCCATTAGAGACGCTTCGTAGCTGTACTTGTCGTGCATGTAGTGAATGCTGTTTAGTGCAGTCACGTATTGCTTAGCAAGCCAGTCCATGAAGTGGTCCATCTTGTCCCAAAGTTCATCGTATGAAAGAACCTCAGAAGTGATTTTCTCCATTGTTGGACCAACTTGAGCTTTAGATTTCTCATCAACGCCGCCGTTGATAGTGTAAAGCATAGTTTTAGCAAGGTTAGCACGTGCACCAAAGAACTGCATTTGCTTACCAACAACCATTGGTGATACACAACAAGCGATAGCATAATCATCTGATTCCATATCTGGGCGCATCAGATCATCGTTTTCATATTGGATTGAAGAAGTATCAATAGATACTTTCGCACAGAAACGCTTAAATCCGTCAGGTAGTTGCTCAGACCATAGAACAGTGATGTTCGGCTCAGGGCTTGGACCCATAGTATATAGGCTGTTTAGGAAACGGAAGTTAGTACGAGAAACTAGTGTACGTCCGTCAAGACCCATACCACCCATTGATTCTGTTGCCCAGATAGGGTCACCAGAGAACAATTCATCGTACTCAGGAGTACGAAGGAAACGAACCATACGTAGCTTCATTACGAAGTGATCGATCATTTCTTGAGCTTGTGCTTCTGTGATAGTGCCTGCAGCAATATCGCGCTCGATGAAGATATCTAGGAAAGTCGAAGTACGACCCAAAGACATTGCAGCACCGTTTTGAGATTTAACAGCCGCTAGGTAGCCGAAGTAAGTCCACTGTACCGCTTCTTGAGAAGTCGTAGCAGGCCCAGAGATATCACAGCCGTATTTAGCTGCCATTTCTTTGATTTGCTTAAGTGCACGATGTTGCTCAGCAATTTCTTCACGAAGCTGCATTGTTGCTGTTAGGTCTTCACCATTCTCAAATTTCTCTTGTAGAGAAGTAAATTGAGCTAGCTTATCCTTCATTAGGAAGTCAATACCGTATAGAGCTACACGACGGTAGTCACCAATGATACGACCACGTCCGTAAGCATCAGGAAGACCAGTTAGAACACCAGATTTACGACATGCCATGATATCAGGCGTGTAAATATCGAAAACACCAGCATTGTGTGTTTTACGGTATTCTGAATAGATTTTGCTAACCATAGGATCAAGTACGCGATCGTATGCTTTTGCAGAACCTTCAACCATGCGGATACCACCATTAGGGATGATAGCGCGCTTAAGTGGAGCATCAGTTTGTAGACCAACAATTGTTTCTAGATCTTTATTGATATAGCCAGCGTCGTGTGCAGTGATGGTAGAAATAAGAGAAGTATCGAAATCCACAGGCGCGTGAGTGCTGTTTTCCTGTTTGATACCTTCCATTACTTTATCCCAAAGCGTGTTAGTTGCTTCAGTACCTTCAGAAACTAGGAAAGATTCATCGCCTTCATAAGGCGTGTAGTTCTTTTGAATAAAGTCACGAACGTTTACTTCGTTTTGCCAATCACCTTTAGCAAAACCTTCCCAAGCTTTAGCAAATTGCTCTGCCATGATATACCTACCTTTCTTAGTAGAAAAATTACGTACTGATTCGCTGATTTCAGCTAGTGCGTATGCACACAGTACACTCTTTATTTAATAACAATATCTATGATCAATTTATCGTCATTTAACCATAGATATTGTAACCAAAATTGCCAATTTAATTCGACATTCAAATTATATTGCAAAAATTAAAAAAATACATAAAAAAATGGGCAGCATTTCTGCTGCCCATTTTTTGATCACTTATAGAAAGCCCTGAATGCCGTATTGGCCTTCGAACATACCTACTGCAAGCATCGCTACTAAACAGATGATAAGCACGCTCGCTGGGATAACTACTTTATCAATGAATGAAAGTTTTTGAGCACGCTCTTTGTTACCGATAAGACCATTGTTATCAAGTAGCATAGTAAGCGCCCATGCTAGCACTGGATTCGCGACAGCTGATGCGAAAATACAGATACCAGCAGAATGAGAATCTTTAGTGTCTTTAACCATTTGCATACCAGCTTCCAATAGTGGGAGGAAAACACCCACAAGAAGAGCAATACGCATTACAGGAGGCCATACTGCAACATCCATAGGGAAACCTAAGATTGCAATAATCATTACAAGCAGACCAAGAAGAATCGCACCACCTGGAATAGGACGCTTAGCGATAGCTGCAGGGATCATATAAGTACCCCAAGACGATGTAATGTTACCACCACCAACCGCTGTACCAACCATTTGACGAATAGAACACATAGTCATTGTGTCATCAACATCCATTAGAACTTTTTCAGTACGCTTAGGGTAGTTAAGTTCTTGGAAAATACGATGACCAAGGAAATCAGGTGACCACATAGCAACAGCTAGGATAGCAAACGGTAAAGATGCGATAAAATGCTGAAGGTTAGGCAAGCCTAACATCCAACCTTCTTCTGTGCTACCCCACCAATAAACAGGGTTAAGGTTAGGAAGTCCCATCTCTGTTTCAAATGTTAGGTCGAAACCAGCACCAAATAGCAAAGCAATAACTAAACCAGTAACCGCACAGGCAGGTATAGCCAACCAACGTTTGTTAATTTTTGCTAAGAAAGCATAGAGAACGATATTTACGCCCAATACAACCAATCCAATATAGCCCATGCTGCCTTTTGCAATTTCAGCAGATTCAAGGCCTACGGCCCAACTTTGAATTTGACCTATCTGGCTCATGGTTCCTGTGAAGCCGAGGAAAACAAGCAAACCGCCAGCAACCCCTTCACTGGTGAGATTGACTAACTTGGACCCACCTTTAAAGTAACTGAGTAAGAGACCAAATACACCAAGCAAGATAGCAAGCGCTAGAGGGTGAGCACCCGCCAAAGCAATCGTACCGATAAGTGGAATCATCGGGCCGTGGTTACCTGCAAGGTTAGCCCTTGGGTTGATGAAACCAGAGGCTAGGACACAGAAAAGAAGAGCAGGAATAAGCATTTCTACGCGTGAAACTTCAATCGCGAAATCTTTTCCTAAATTGATGTGGTCCCATGCTTCAGTTAGGCCATCAGCCCAAGACATCATCACAGCAGAATACATCGCGATAATACCAATAGTACCAGCAACTGCAGGAACAAGGTCTTCAAGTTCGAAACGGAAATCACGTCCAGGGAGGTTTAACCCGTAACGGCGTGGTTTCATGATTTGAAGTTCGTGGTCTAGATATTCAGAACGGCTAGAGAACTCAGAAGCGGGACGGTGTAGCTCAGCATAGCTTTTTTCGTCTTTTTCTGAGTGGTCTGTGTTGACTACGTCTGACATAGATTCCTCATATATAAAGTTAATTGTTCGAATTGTAAGTTAATTGCCGTGCAATTAATTTCTTGTTAGCACTAAGGACACTCTGTGACACAAAGATGTCGTGCTTTAGTATCGCGTAAAATAAAGAGATAAAGCGTGAGTTTTAGCTCAATTATTAATTTCGAAGTTTACCAAGCTACCTATTTATGGTGATTGATCTTGATCATTTTATAAAAATTAGTGAAAGAAAACTACGTAAAGTTTGACGGGAATGTGCATTAACATTCTATTTCTGTAACTACCTTTCAACAAATTGCGCATAAGAATTATCTACTTTCATAATTGTTAATATGATCTTCGTCAGTTATACAGGAGATAAATTGCTCAATCTTAAAGGTTTATGATCTGAATATAGATAATCAAAAAATTTAAAGGTTTAAACAGGTAAAAATAGTTCTAGTGCAGGCACAACATTCACTCTAACGTGATTTTAATGAAGTTTTGCTTTCTTATAATTCTTGTAAAATTATAAAATTTGGTGTTTTTGACTACTGTTTATTTTAAAGGTGATATATATCACCTTTAAATGACGACTGTGCGGAATATGTTAACTTGGTGTTTACATGTTCGGTTCGTTTATTTTTCTCTTTTTCTGCTGTTTTATGCGTGGGCTGCTAGGTTTATAGCCTGTATATGAATAAAAATGCAGCACTATCGCTTGTGTATTGCCATGTTGTCAGTTAATGATTTGTTGCATGTTGATAAGATGAATGCTAGTTTGTAGCCATTAAAGAGGTCGGATTACCTCTCGATTTTGAACAGGGAGTAGTGGCGCATGAATGATGTACCAGCGCTGGACATTAAAAATTTACATAAGACATTTGGTCAAAATGAAGTGCTTAAAGGCATTTCACTTCAGGCGCATAAAGGTGACGTGATTTCGATTATTGGGTCATCTGGTTCCGGTAAAAGTACCTTTCTCCGCTGTATCAATCTATTAGAGACACCAACCGCAGGCCAAATTTGGGTTAACGGCGAGCTCATTGAAATGAAAAATAACCGTCAAGGTGAATCTGTACCTGTTAATGAAAAACAAGTACAGCGTATTCGCTCGCGTTTAGCTATGGTTTTTCAAGGGTTTAACCTATGGTCTCACTTGACCGTATTGGAAAATGTAATCGAGGCACCTATCCATGTTCTTGGCATACCAAAGGCCGAAGCGAAAGAGAAGGGTGAAGCCATATTAAATAAAGTTGGTCTCTTGGAACGAAAAGACTACTACCCTGGTCATTTATCTGGCGGTCAACAACAACGAGCGGCTATTGCGAGAGCGCTAGCGGTTGATCCTGAAGTGATGCTTTTTGATGAGCCTACATCAGCACTCGATCCTGAGCTAGTTGGTGAGGTACTTGGTGTAATGCGTGATTTAGCCGATGAAGGACGAACAATGCTAGTGGTTACCCATGAGATGGCATTTGCTCGTGATGTTTCAAATCATGTGATGTTTCTTCATCAAGGC
Source organism: Vibrio algarum (assembly GCF_028204155.1). Taxonomy (NCBI): domain Bacteria; kingdom Pseudomonadati; phylum Pseudomonadota; class Gammaproteobacteria; order Vibrionales; family Vibrionaceae; genus Vibrio; species Vibrio algarum. The sequence continues at coordinate 1,647,653 of NZ_JAQLOI010000001.1, forward strand.
TTAGTCGAAGAGCAGGGCGATCCGGCAAAGCTCTTTACCGACCCCGAGTCAGACAGATTGAAACAGTTTATTTCTTCAATTTATTAACACTATTTCTAAACACACAGATAAGCCAATTTTATCTGTGTTAGGAAATCAACAACATAAAAAAGGTTTCTGGAAAGGTGGAGTCAATAAGAGTAAGACCTAGTTTTTCTTATTATCAAGCCAAGAACTTAGAAACCGCATTGCAAACACACAGGAGTATGGAAATGAAAAAGTGGTTATTAGCAGCAACATTGGCTGCTACAGCAGTAACAGGCGTAGCTCAAGCAAAGGATTGGAAAGTTGTACGCTTTGGTATTGAAGGAGCATATCCTCCTTTTAGTAAAACAGAGGCAGACGGTTCACTAAGTGGCTTTGATGTAGATATAGCAAATGCGTTGTGTTCAGAAATGAAAGTGGAATGTAAGCTGGTTGCTCAAGATTGGGATGGCATTATTCCTTCTTTATTGTCTCGTAAATATGATGCAATTATTGCAGCGATGTCTATCACTGAAGAGCGTAAGAAAAAAATTGATTTCACTGGTAAGTACGCATTAATTCCTAATAAATTTATTGCAAAAAAAGACGCTGGTCTTGATTTCTCGAATCTTGATGGTGTGAAAATTGGTGTTCAGCGCGCAACGACGCACGACAAATATCTAACTGATAATTATAAAAATGTTGAAGTTGTCCGTTATGGTTCTTTCGACGAAGCCTATCTTGACCTTGCCAATGGCCGTGTTGCCGCTGTTTTAGGTGATGCATCAGCGTTAGAAGAAGGTGTACTAAACCAAAAAGGTGGAGAGGCTTATGAGTTTTCTGGTCCTTCGCTAACGGATCCTAAGTGGTTTGGTGACGGCTTTGGTATTGCAGTACGCAAGCAAGACAAAGACCTAACTAAAAAACTAGATGAGGCTATTTTAGCTCTTCGTGAAAAGGGTATTTACCAAGAAATTCAAGCTAAATACTTTAACTACGATGTCTACGGTGACTAAGTAGTAAAATGAGGAGGTGGCTTTAGCCACCTCTTGTTTAAAAAGGAGTGTCCATTCAACACCTAATTTCGCTTAGCGTTGTTATAGCAACCGCGGAGTAATATGTTTAATGGTCATAACTTCAGCTTAGCTGGTTTGCTGAATAATGGACTAAATACGATGTTCGACCTACAAGGTTACGAAGCCTCTATATTATCTGGTGCACTATTAACGATAGAAGTTGCAGTTTTGTCACTGCTTCTTGCTGTCGTGTTAGGAATGGCCGGGGCTCTGGCAAAAATGGCGCCATATCGAGTAGCACGATCAATCGCTACGCTGTATACAACCATTATCCGTGGTATCCCAGATCTTGTCCTCATGATGCTTATATTTTTTGGTGGGCAAATTCTACTTAATAATAGTCTCTATGCCACCAACGAGTGGATTAATGAGTGGATGACCTCGTCTAACCCCAATCATGAATGGACGGCTTATTTGCCGGATTATATTGATGTGAGCCCATTTATCGCTGGCGTGCTTACTATTGGCTTTATATTTGGTGCTTACATGGCGGAAACTTTCCGTGGTGCGATTATGGCGGTAGATAAAGGTGAATTAGAAGCAGCAAAAGCGTACGGTATGAGTGGTCCATTAGCCTTTAGACGTATTTTATTACCTCAAATGATTCGTCATGCTTTGCCTGGATTTGGTAACAATTGGTTAGTGTTGTTAAAAACGACGGCGTTGGTTTCCATCATCGGGTTAGAAGATATGGTTAGGGTTGGTTCGATGGCCGCAGGGTCAACAAAAATGCCATTCACGTTTTACATGACGATATCCATTATCTTCTTATTTTTTACTAGTGTTTCGACAGGCTTACTAAAGCTTGCTGAACGTAAATTTAGTATCCACACGAGGTAGATAATATGGATTTTTCATTAATAATAGAAAGCCTACCTATCTACTTTGAGGGATTGTGGACAACGGTCTGGCTGGTATCAATATCATTAATACTAGGTCTTTGTATCGCGATTCCTTTGGCGGTTGCAAGAAATAGTCACAATCTGTTTATTCGTCTCCCATCATGGGGCTATATCTATTTTTTCCGTGGAACACCGCTGCTAGTGCAGCTCTACCTTATTTATTATGGTATGGACCAGTTTATGCCAGTAAAAGATACTCTATGGGAAAATGCGTGGTTCTGTGCGTTGGTCGCTTTCGTGCTAAACACCTCGGCATACAGTGCAGAGATAATACGTGGTTCAATAAATGGTTTGCCGAAAGGTGAGATTGAGGCGGCGAAAGCGTACGGGATGAGCACCTGGAAAACATACAAGCGAATTATTTTGCCTAGCGCATTGCGTCGTTCGTTACCGGCCTACAGCAACGAAGCTATATTTATGCTACATGGCTCTGCAGTAGCAGGGATTGTGACAATATTGGATTTAACGGGTGCAGCAAGATTAGTTAACTCTCGTTATTACGCCCCATTTGAATCGTTTTTAACTGCTGGGTTATTCTATATGTGCTTAACATTCTGTATTTTATGGTGTTTTAAATGGGCAGAGAAGAAATATTTAGCTTATTTAAGGCCGCTCAGTTAACATTATCCAGTGCATTAAAAAGCAGCCATTTAGAGCTGCTTTTTTTGTGCCGAATAGCTTAAGAAAGGTTAACTAAACACAGACCAGATAGGTGCATGATCAGAAGGCTTTTCAATACCTCTAAGTTCGTAATCAATATCCGCTTCGGTACATTTAGCCGCTAGAACGGGTGTTGCTAATACAACATCAATTCGTAAGCCTCGATTATCATCGAAGCCACGAGAACGATAGTCAAACCATGAATATTTATCGTCAACTTCAGGGTGTAAGTTCCTGAATGTATCTTCGAAACCCCAGTCGAATAATGTTTTCAACCATTCTCTTTCTTCAGGCTGGAATGAACATTTACCTGTTTTCAACCAACGTTTACGATTGGCTTCGCCAATGCCGATATCTAAGTCGATTGGGCTAATATTAATGTCGCCCATTACAATTAAATTGTCTTCGCTAGTATGGTGGTCGTTAAGATAAGACATTAAATCTTTATAAAATTGGCGCTTATAGGGGTATTTTGTTTCATGTTCTACGTTGTCACCTTGGGGGAAATAGCCATTCAATACGGTAGTTTTTTCCCCTTCAGCATTTTTAAATGTTGCCATTATCATACGTTTTTGATGGTCATCATTATCAGTAGGAAAGCCATATTGAACGGATATTGGTTCCTGTTTACACATCATAGCGACACCGTAATGTGCTTTTTGACCATGAAAGTAAACTTTGTAGCCCATTGCTTCGACATCTTCAATCGGAAAAGCGTCGTTGTGAACCTTTATTTCTTGTAAGCCGATAACATCAGGCTGATGTTTATCAATAATTGCTTGAAGTTGATGCAGACGGGCACGGAGTCCATTTATATTAAAGCTGATTACTTTCATTCTTTTCTCAGTATTAAGTTAAACGATTAGCAATATATTAACATTATTCGTGAAATGTCGAACGACAAGTTGTTATAAAAATGTCGTTTTTTTATTTGTCTACCTGTGGCTTCAAAAATTCAATTATTAATTGATTTCATAAGTGAAAATTGTGACGAATTACAATAAGTGGAAACGTTTTCATTCAAAGAAGGGCGCTTTTGTGATTAATATCATCTAATAACATTTAATGACCTATATGTTATTAAGTTATTATTATTTTAGCCGATATCAAAGGCTAAAGTGAATAAATGCAATAAATTGATAGGGTGTGGGTATGAAAAGGTTATCTGTTCAGTGGAAGATCACGTTCGTTTCTGGGATATGTTTAATACTTACATCCTTTGCACTTATTAGCTTCTCTGTTTATAACGCCAAAGAAAATCAAAATACCATCAAAGAAAGTAGTGCAGAATCGGTGATAAAAAAATCCACAAAGATTCTAGAAAGCGAGTCTCAACTCAATTCTGTAGAGATACAGAAATACCTTTCCGAAGCATTCTATCGTGCAGAAATGATGGTAGAAACGGCACTATTAATGAAAGAGAACGCAGAATTTAACGAGACACCAAGCGAAGAACTCCGAATGGCGCAAGATGAACAGATAAGACGCTCAGTAGAGAGATTTGACACCTTGCAAAGTGCGTTCTTAGTTTTTAATAAGAATGCACTGGACGGGAAAGACGAAGAATTTATGGATGCCGATTATGCCGGGTCCAATGAGATTGGTCGGTTGGCGACATATTGGGCAATAAACGTTGAAGGGACAAAGGCGCTTTCCAATATTCTTTATGAATCGCTTTTGCAAGAACCAAGTAACCGAGAGCGGTTTACTTGCGCCCTAGAAACGAAGCAAAGTTGTTTGAGCACACCAAGATTTAGTGACTATGGCGATATAAGCACATTAACAACCACGATTTCTATGCCAATCCTTGTCGAGGGAGAAGCGATTGGCTTTATGGGGATAGACCTAAAGTTAGACAATTTAATAACAATGGCAAGAGAAACGGATGACACACTTTTTGATGCAAAGGGTTCTGTCTCTATTTTAACGGATCAGGCTATGCTTATCGCGAGTGATGATCCTGACGCTAAGATTGGCGAAACGTTCCACAGTATGCAGACATCCGATACTGAAATACGCGCATTAATCAGCAACAAGAACGTAGCAACGCAATGGTCAGAAGACGGCGAGTGGCTTATTGCTTTTGCGCCAATCACTGTCGCAGACAAGACATGGGGGGTTTTATTGGAAATGCCCAAATCTAGTGTTATAGCTGATGCAGAACGTCTTGATAGCGTGATAGAGCAGCAAATTGATAAAGGCATTGTCTCTGAACTTGTTGCAGGGGTGGTGTTTATCACTGTAGGTCTAATTATTATTGCTTTGGCTTCACGGAAGCTTGTCACCCCAATTAAAGCTGTCGTTGCCAGCTTAAAAGATATTGCATCGGGAGAAGGCGATTTGACCCAGAGATTAGACGTGAAAACGGAAGATGAAATTGGGCAGCTCGCGTATAACTTCAACCTGTTCCTTGAAAAACTGCAAGGGACGATTAAAAAAGTCATTGAAACATCGGATCAGGTTGCTGATACGTCAGTAAAAGCAGAGCAGGCCGCTACACTAATCAAAAAAAGCAGTGATGCCCAATTTAAAGAAGTAGATTTGGTCGCAACGGCGTCTGAAGAGATGACTCAAACAGCAGGCTTGGTCTTCCAAAATGCAGACATGGCGGTTAGTTCAGCATCTAAAGCTAATGATGCTGCAAGTCATAGCCAGCAAGTTATTGAAAACTCGACTATTGAGATGAACCGTTTGGTAGAACAGATGAGTAAAGCGGTACCAATCGTTGAAGAACTAGCCAAGCATAACGTTAATGTTACCGAAATTGTAGGTGTTATAGAGGCTATCTCCGAGCAAACTAATCTACTCGCCTTGAATGCGGCTATAGAAGCTGCAAGAGCGGGTGAGCAAGGGCGTGGATTTGCGGTAGTTGCCGATGAAGTAAGGAATCTCGCTAAGCGTACACAAGATTCCTTAAGTGAAATTGGCGATGTCATCAATAATATTCAAACAGGTACTGAGCACGTTGTAAAGGCCATTCATACGGGTAATAAGTTAGCAAATAATGCGTCCACACAGGTTGCACAAGCGGTTAATGAATTAGGGTCAGTATTTGATGCAATTACTGAAATTTCAGATATGAACACTCAGATAGTTAGGGCTGCGGAAGAACAACAAGCCGTGTCGACGGAAGTAAATCAGAGCGTATCCAACATTCGCGAATTGAGTGCCGAAATATTAGGGCAAGCTGAAGCAGCAGAAAAAGTAGGTACGGAAATTGCGCATATATCATCGGACCAACAAACTGTGGTGAATCAGTTTAAAGTGTAGCATTCACAGGGTTTATGCATGGAGGGCGTTGGAATTTATTTCCGCGCCTTTTTGTCTTTTTAAAGAGGAAATAAGAACAAATTCAATTAAACTAATTGCTTTATATGTCGATAACTAATTAATACTAGTGATAAAACATAAAAGCAACGTAAAAGGATTTAGTATGCGGTCAATGTCTGTTCAATGGAAAATTTCCCTGCTTTCAGGGTTATGCCTTGTTTTGACTTCCATTTCTCTTATTGGTTTTTCTGTATACAACGGATACGAAAACCAAAAGACCATAAAAACTTATAGTACCGAGTCGGTTGTCTCTAAATCAGAAAAATTACTCGAGGCGCAGTCACAACAAAATGCAACCGAAGCGGTTAAGTACCTTGATGAAGCCCTATATCGTGCGGAGATGCTGGGTAAAACCACCTTATTTTTACAGCAGAATGCAGAGGATAACTTTACCGCCAGTGAAGACTTAAGAACTTCTCTACAAGACATGTTGCGTCAAACTGTTGAAAGTTTTGATTCGATTAAAAGTGTCTATCTTGTTTTTGAAAAAGATGCTCTGGATAGCGAAGATAGTAATTATCACGGAGCTGAGTATGTAGGTTCGAACGAGATAGGTCGCTTTTCTACACAATGGCGTCAAACAGCACCGGGAGAAGCTGCTGTTTCGACAGTTTTGTCTGAAAAAGAGCTAACGGATCAGGTCAATACTGAAAAATTTATTTGCCCAATGGAAACGAAACAAAGCTGTATTTCATCGCCCACTTTTGTCGATTTCTCAGGTACTAATGTATTAACTTCTTCGATCACCTATCCATTGATGAAAGACGGTGACGTCATTGGTGTTTTAGGCATTGTCCTAAATTTAGGGGGCTTACAAAGGATTGCAGTCGAAACCGATAAAACATTGTTTGATTCAAAAGGTAGAGTATCGATATTAAGTGGCAACGGAACACTGATCGCCAGCGATGAAATGGAAAGCCGAATAGGCAGTGAATTTTCGCCGACTAGTTTAACCAATGATGAACTTAGCGGTTTTCTTCGTTCTGCTACTTTACAAACTACTTGGAGTAAAGATAACGACTGGCTAATCGTGTTTGCACCGGCAAAAGTAGCTAATCAAACTTGGGGGGTGTTGCTTGAAATACCGGCCGATAGTGTTCTTTCAGACGCAAACAAGTTAGATAATGCCATCACAAAACGCATCAGCAGTAGCGTTGTTTCTGAAGTTACGGTGGGTATTGTACTCGTCGTAATTGGTTTGTCTATCATCGCTATCAGCGCGCATGCTCTAGTCAAACCAATAAAAGAGGTTGTGGCTAGATTAGAGGATATTGCTTCAGGTGAAGGCGATTTAACCCAGAGAATTGAGGTTAAAAATAAAGATGAAATTGGGCAGTTAGCAAGAGGATTCAATCAGTTTTTAGGTAAGCTTCAAGCAACGATCAAACAGGTAGTAGACACTAGTGAGCAGGTTGCTCATACCTCGACAGAAGCACAAGATGCAGCAATTGTTACTCGTAATAGCAGTGATTCACTATTTAAAGAGGTTGATTTAGTAGCAACCGCTTCGGAAGAAATGACACAAACAGCAGGACTAGTTTTTCAAAATGCTGAGGTAGCGGTTGTGGCGGCAAATAAAGCCAACGAAGCGGCCACATTGGGTCAGGATGTTATCTCCCATTCATCAGCCGAGATGGATAAATTGGTTGGTCGTATGAGTTCAGCCGTGCCAGTAGTAGAAGAACTAGCCTCTAATAATGTAAACATAACCGAAATTTTGAGTGTAATAGAAGCAATTTCACAACAAACTAACTTGTTAGCACTCAATGCTGCGATAGAAGCGGCTCGTGCTGGTGAATATGGTCGTGGTTTTGCCGTTGTTGCTGATGAAGTTAGAAACTTAGCGAGTAGCACGCAATCGTCTGTTGATGAAATAAGGCAAGTAGTTGAAAAAGTTCAATCTGGTACCAAAGATGTGGTCAACGCTATCCAAGAAGGCAATGCTCTAGCGAAAAACACTTCTACAGAGGTTCAAAATGCGGTTGAAAAGCTGAACTCTGTTTTTGAAGCAATAGCAGAGATAAGTGAAATGAATAGCCAAATAGTGCGAGCAGCGGAAGAGCAACAATTGGTATCCACTGAAGTAAATCAGAGTGTTGCAAATATCAGAGATCTTAGCGGCAAGATATTAAATCAAACCGCGTCTTCTGAAGCGGTTGGTCGGCACATCGCAGAGCTTTCTGCAGAGCAAAAATCACTTGTTGGACAGTTTAAGGTGTAGTTTAAACAGTTAGGTTATAAGCGTTCTTTAATTAGAACGCTTATAACTAAAAAGGAAGTCCCGTCAATCTAACCTCTTCTGTTGGCCACTCGGTATTTATACTACGTGCCATCGCTTTCACGGTTTTCCATTGCCCATCAAAATACATGGTCAAGTTAGCGACATCTTGATAGCCGCTTGAGTTATAAATGCAGTGGTCGCCAAAAAGAATAGAAAAATCCGTTTTATTATCTGTTAGTTGTTGATGTATACGGCTTAAGATCTTATTGACTAAACCTTGTTTACGGTGGGTGGGAAGCACACATACTTCGGCAATTCCTGCGATAGAATAGTCTTTATTTTCTACAGTGACTTGTTTTTCATGTACTGCTACATGAGCAACTATATTATCGGCATCATCGATCATATAGAAACGGTGCTTGGGCTTTTCTTTAAAAAAACGTTGCTGGCTGAATATCTTTTTTCTTTTATGAAACAGGTACTTAAAATGTACCTGAGTTGCATGTCGATAATCGGTGTTACGTCTTCGTCTGCGATATAATATATGTTCATAGAGTCAGTTATTTATCATGGTTAAAAAACAAAAAAGGCTGCTAAATTTTAGCAACCTTTTCAAATCTAACGCTTCTGTATTACAACTTATCGGTTAAGTCGATAGCTTGACCAATATAGTTAGCTGGTGTCATCTCTTTTAAGCGCGCTTTTTCATTTTCAGGGATTTCTAAACCATCTATAAATAGACGCATAGCTTCCCCATCCACTCGCTTGCCACGTGTTAACTCTTTCAGTTTTTCATATGGTTTTTCGATGCCATAGCGGCGCATGACGGTTTGAACTGGTTCAGCTAAAACTTCCCAGTTTTTGTCTAATTCTGCAAGAAGAGCAGCGCGATTAACTTCTAGCTTGCTGATGCCTTTAAGCGTAGACGTGTATGCGATTACAGCATAACCACAGCCAACACCCAGGTTTCTTAGAACTGTTGAGTCAGTAAGATCACGCTGCCAGCGTGAAATAGGTAGCTTTTGGGCAAGGTGATTAAACACCGCATTTGCAAGACCAAGGTTACCTTCAGAGTTTTCAAAGTCGATTGGGTTTACTTTGTGTGGCATCGTTGATGAACCGATTTCACCTGCAATCGTCTTTTGTTTGAAATGACCAAGGGCGATATAACCCCATACATCACGATCGAAGTCGATAAGGATGGTGTTAAAGCGAGCGATAGCATCAAACAATTCCGCAATATAGTCGTGCGGCTCAATTTGAGTTGTATACGGATTCCATGTAACCCCTAGTGATTGCGTAATAAACGCTTCACTGAACTCATGCCAATCAACCTCTGGATAAGCAGATAAATGAGCGTTGTAGTTACCCACGGCACCATTGATTTTCGCAAGGATCTCGACATTTTCAATCTGCTTAAATTGACGTTCCATACGATACGCCACATTCGCCATTTCTTTACCCATCGTTGATGGAGAAGCAGGCTGGCCATGTGTACGGGAAAGAAGCGGGATATCGCGGTATTCTACAGCGAGTGCTTTAATAGCATCGATGACGTTGCGAATCTCAGGAAGGATAACCGTATCACGCGCTTCTTTAAGCATAAGCGCATGAGAAGTGTTGTTTATATCTTCAGAAGTACATGCGAAATGAATAAATTCATTTACTGCGTGCAGCTCAGGTACACTTGCCACTTTTTCTTTTAGAAAATACTCAACCGCTTTAACATCATGGTTTGTTGTTCGTTCAATATCCTTGATACGTTGCGCATCTTCTTCACTGAAGTTTGCTGCGAGTTCATCAAGAAATTGGTTAGCTTCAGCGCTGAATGCAGGCACTTCTTTAATCGCATCCGTGGCAGAGAGCTTCTGTAACCAACGTATTTCAACGATAGCACGATACTTTAGTAGACCGTATTCGCTGAAGATACTGCGTAACGCAATCGTTTTACTTCCGTAACGTCCGTCTACGGGTGAAACAGCAGTCAATGCTGACAGTTCCATGGTGATTCTCCTGAATAAAGTGGGTGGTGTTAAGTGTTAAAGTCTAGCCAACAATATTTGAGCTTGTTCGACCATTTTTTTGCGGCCAAATACCATATGGCGTCGCTTACCACCAACTTGTCTCCAAAGTACTGTACTGCGAATACCAGATAGTAAAAGCGCGCGGACTTTGTGTTGGTTGGTGGTTTGCTGTAATACGGATGGGGTTCCAGTTACCTGAATACGAGGACCTATAGGGCTGATAACATCAAGGTAAATACTCGCTATGTTACTGATCATTTGTTCATCGAAAAGGTCAAAATGACTGACTTGACGTTCAATCATTTGAATACGATCGCCTAATTGACCCATTACTTCATTTTTTTCGTTTAGCTTGCGTTCTAATGCCATTAAGCTAATGATGTAGCGAGTGATCTCACTTCCAGCTGGGGTGCTATCAATACCTTTAACCATGCATTCTAGTCCGATTTTTAGGTCAGATTCTCGGCCGTAAACATCCAATGTACTAGAAGGATTGGTATTGATAATTGCTTTTACAGAAGCTTCGAACGCGTCAGAATCACAATAACCGTCTTTTGCTACTTGTTGAACTAGTGCAACAGCTTGGCAGATGCCAGCAAAAGCAATGGTACGATCATAAAGTGTATTTGCCACGTAGAGCTCCTATATATGTGTTATGTGCTGGTTTAAATTCTTTCTTCAATGATACCGCCACCAAGGCAGACATCATTTTTATAAAATACCGCTGACTGCCCAGGTGTCACTGCAACTTGAGGATCGTCAAAAATCACTTTGATACTCTCGTCATCGATTGGGATTATTGTACATGGAATATCATGTTGACGATAACGAGTTTTTACAGTGCAACTTGTCGGTTCTGAAATTACACCTCTATCTACCCAGTGAAGTTGAGACGCTACCAAACCATTTGACTTCAGAAGAGGGTGGTCAGCACCTTGCACAGCAATGAGTACGTTTCTTTTTAAGTCTTTCTCAGCAACATACCACGGTTCTTCATTACCGCCACCCCCTTTCTGGCCACCAATATGTAACCCTTTGCGTTGACCAAGCGTATGGTACATTAGCCCTTGGTGTTCGCCGATAACGTTACCATCTGGTGTTTCTATTTTGCCAGGTTGTGCAGGTAAGTAGCGACCGAGAAAATCGGTAAATTTTCTTTCTCCGATAAAACAGATGCCAGTAGAGTCTTTTTTCTCTGCTGTGATGAGATTTTGTTCTTCAGCAATTCGACGTACTTCTGGTTTCTCTAATTCGCCAACAGGGAATAGACTGCGTTCTATCTGTTCGTGGCTTAATGTGTAGAGGAAGTAGCTTTGATCTTTATTGCCGTCAATCCCTCTTAACATTTGAGGTTTTTCGCCATTTGTAGGGAATGTTCGACGGACATAGTGTCCCATCGCAATGTAATCCGCATCTAGCACTTCATCCGCAAACTCTAGGAATGCTTTGAATTTAATTTCTTTATTGCAAAGAATATCGGGGTTAGGTGTACGTCCAGCTTTATATTCAGCTAAGAAATATTCAAATACATTGTCCCAATATTCAGCTGCAAAATTAATGGTATGAAGATAAATGCCTAACTTGTCACAAACCGCCTGAGCATCGGCTAAATCGATAGCCGCCGTACAGTACTCTTCACCGTCATCTTCTTCCCAGTTCTTCATAAAAAGGCCCTCAACTTGGTAACCTTGTTGTTGGAGAAGATAGGCAGATACGGATGAATCAACACCGCCGGACATACCGACAATGACTTTCTTTTGGCTGTTATCAGACATTGTTTTTTACCACTAAAATCATACGGGCGGTGATTCTACCAGAAAGAAATTAAAGGATACAGTTTAGCGACACTGTTCACAGTTTTAGAATGAATAAAAACAGTGATAAACCGATAAATTTAGAAATTGATTTCGAACTTTAACGTTTATCTGTCATAGTTCAGCCAGAATTTTTTATGAGATATTTAAATGACAGATAAAAATGAATTTATGGATGAAGCTGATTTACTCGAAACGATCGAAAATCAGTTAGAAGATGGTCAACCTATAAAGGTAAAAGAGACCCTAATGAGGTTGATGATGACTGGGACAACCAAAGAAGATGCTAAAGCGATGATGGCATGTGCATTAACCATTGAAGTATTTGATGTGATGAGAAATGCGGGTAAATTTAATGAAAAACGCTACGCTGAACACCTCGATATGCTACCTGATCTAGGTTTTATGGAAGGCGAGTAAGATTAAGAAAAGGGAGTGTTTAAGGTAAATTTCCGAGACACTCCGATATCTTATTAAATTGAGCTTTTGGCGTTAATCTACATGTCGATAATTCGAAATTCGCCTGGTTTTAGACCTTGTAAGGTTTGATCTGCCATTGAAGCACGTATAAGTCGTAAAGTTGGAAAGCCTATATTGGCGGTCATTCGACGAACCTGACGGTTTTTCCCTTCAATGATGGTGATTGCCAACCACGCAGTCGGAATTGCCTCTCTGTAGCGAACCGGAGGGTTTCTCGCCCAGATGTGTGGTTCGTCAATCAGCGTAACCTTAGCAGGAAGGGTTTTCCCATCTTTTAGTTCAACACCATTACGTAGTTTGTCTAAATCCGATTCTTCAGGTATACCTTCAACCTGCGCCCAATAAGTTTTTGGTGACTTTGAAGTGGGTTGGGTCAACTTAGCTTGTAATATACCGTCATTCGTGAGAATCATTAATCCTTCGCTATCTCTGTCGAGTCGACCCGCTGCGTAGACATCTTTCATTGAGATATAGTCAGCTAGGGTTTTTCTTCCATCTCCATCAGTAAATTGGCTTAATGTGTCGTAAGGTTTATTAAAAATTATGACCTTTCGTTCTTCTGCGGATATTGCGGGCTTAGAAATGCGGCTTTTAGTTCTGTTTTTGCTATTAGAAGCAGAACGTCCGTGTTTAAAATGCAAAGAATTAGACTTGTTGAGTTGTTTAGATTTAGTGCATTTTAACCGCAGTGACATGTTAACTACCTTACATTTATGTAAACAAAGTGTTTGTAAAAGTTTGAATGTTAGAAAAATTACGCTATTATTTTCGCGCCGAAAATAGGGATTGTTCCGCGTTATGATAAACTAACTCACGTTAATTGTTTAATTATAACGATGTAACTGCTTAAGGAACGGTCAAGTCAATGAATCTTGACTGATAAGAGCAAACAAGCACAGTGAGATCTTCAGGATGTTTTTATAGTTAACTGTGTTAATTAAATTCAGGCTTACCTCTCATCCAATCTGCCTGCAAAATTATAGGGAAATTTCATGCCTACAGAAAAACCGACCATCATTTATACCATTACAGATGAAGCTCCGGCTTTGGCAACGCACTCATTGCTGCCAATTATTCGAGCATTTACCGCATCTTCTGGTATTGACGTTGATACTCGTGATATTTCGCTTGCGGGACGTGTAATAGCGAACTTCCCGGAGTATTTACAAGAAGACCAACGCATCGGTGATGCGTTAGCTGAATTAGGTGATTTAGCGACAACCCCCGAAGCAAACATCATCAAATTACCTAATATTTCAGCTTCAGTACCACAACTACAAGCGGTAGTTAAAGAGCTTCAGGCAAAAGGATATGCATTACCGAATTATCCGGAAGAAGCCAAGACAGACGAAGAAAAAGCAGTAAAGGCGATCTACGATAAAATCAAAGGCAGTGCCGTAAACCCAGTGTTGCGTGAAGGTAACTCGGACAGAAGGGCACCAACCTCAGTCAAAAATTACGCAAAGAAAAACCCACACTCAATGGGTGCTTGGTCTGCTGATTCTAAATCACACGTTGCTAGCATGTCGGAAAGTGATTTTTTTGGTAGCGAAACTTCAGTTACTGTTGATGCTGCAACTGACGTGAGTATCCAGCTTGTTAAGGTGAACGGAGATACCGTTGTACTGAAAGACAAGGTTGCGCTTAAAGAAAAAGAAATTATTGATGCTTCTGTCATGAACAAAAAAGCGCTTATTGCGTTTTTTGAAGCAGAAACAGCAAAAGCAAAAGAAGAAGATGTTTTGCTATCGTTGCATATGAAAGCGACGATGATGAAAGTCTCTGACCCAGTTATTTTTGGTTATGCAGTTAAGGTTTATTATAAAGCTGTTTTTGAAAAATTCGGTCAATTGTTTGACGAGTTAGGTGTCGACGTCAACAACGGTATTGGTGATGTTTACGCCAAAATACAAGACTTGCCTAAAGACCAAAAAGAAGAAATCGAAGCAGCGCTACAAAGCGTTTACCAAACTCAACCAGCTTTAGCAATGGTAGATTCAGATCGCGGAATCACTAATTTACATGTACCAAGTGATGTAATTGTTGATGCTTCAATGCCTGCTATGATTCGTTCATCAGGTCAAATGTGGGGTCCAGATGGCAAGTTGAAAGATACCAAAGCCATGATTCCGGACCGCTGTTATGCAGGCGTTTATCAAACAGTAATCGACTTTTGTAAAGAAAATGGTGCTTTTGACCCAACCACGATGGGCAGTGTGCCGAATGTTGGCTTGATGGCGCAAAAGGCGGAAGAGTATGGTTCTCACGATAAGACATTCGTTATTCAAGAGGCTGGTACAGTAAATGTCGTTGATTCTGCTGGCGTTGTTTTAATGACTCAAACGGTAGAAGAAGGCGATATCTTCCGTATGTGCCAAGTAAAAGATGCTCCTATCCAAGACTGGGTTAAGTTAGCCGTAACTCGTGCTCGCGCGACTGGTGTTCCCGCTGTGTTTTGGTTAGACGAAACTCGTGCTCACGATGCTCAGCTAATTAAGAAAGTGAACCAGTATCTGCCTGATTACGATACATCTGGCTTAGAGATTAAGATTTTATCACCAGTTGAAGCGACAGAATTCTCTTTGGTTCGTATCAAAGATGGGCTGGATACAATTTCGGTAACAGGTAATGTTCTTCGTGATTACCTAACCGACTTGTTCCCAATTTTAGAACTCGGTACTTCCGCGAAGATGCTCTCTATCGTTCCTTTAATGAATGGAGGTGGGTTATTCGAAACAGGTGCGGGTGGTTCTGCACCCAAGCATGTCCAACAAGTCGAAAAAGAAAATCATCTACGCTGGGACTCGTTAGGTGAGTTCTTAGCACTTGCTGCTTCATTGGAACATTTGAGCGTAGTAACGGGTAATGCTAAAGCGAAAGTGTTAGCGGATACGTTAGATATTGCGACAGGTAAATTTTTAGATACGAACAAATCGCCTTCTCGCAAAGTCGGTGAGCTTGATAATAGAGGTAGTCATTACTATTTAGCAGCATATTGGGCAGAAGCCCTGACAACTCAATCTGGTGACGCAGAACTTGCAAAAGAGTTTGGTCCAGTTGCTGAGCAGTTGATATCTAATGAAGAGCTTATTGTCGACGAGTTAAATAAAGCTCAAGGTGTGAAGGGTGAACTAGGTGGTTATTATGCACCTGAAGAAACCTTAGCATCTGCGTTGATGCGCCCTAGTGCAACATTGAACCAAGTGATAGATAGTTTGTAATAAAATCTCGAAAATAAAAAACCCGCTTACGCGGGTTTTTTTATTTTCTCTACTACATCTAAGGCAGCTTTTAATTATTTTGCTTGTTGACCTTCAACGGGAACAACTGAACTAGCGTGGGAACCTTTAGGTCCGTCTTCAACTTCGTAAGATACCTGCTGTCCGGCTTTCAATGTACGATAGCCATCCATTTTAATTGTCGAATAATGCGCAAATATGTCACCTTGCTCACCTTCTGGGCAGATAAATCCAAATCCTTTGGCGTTGTTGAACCACTTAACTGTACCTGTAGCCATGCTATACATCCCTCATGCATTTTGTAACTGAAGTTGTTTCATGTGAATTACGCACAGAATGCGTAAATTGCAGTGAGTAAAAATTACGACGCTGCCTAATTTATTATCACCACAGCACACAATTTAGCCAATCATGGTTGACAGTCAATACTAAATCCCCACAAAAAACCAAAAAATCAGTAACAACTCAATTTTGAGATTAACAAAATTCTAACTTTGTGATCTCTTGTGCAAACTTATACGTAGTTAACATAAAGACACTAAGTTGATTAGGTTTTGTTCGATCAGGCGTAGAAAGGTCAAAGATGATGAAGTTTTATTTGCAGGTACAACGATGGTGAATTAGTCTCTAAGTTAAAGAAAGGTTATTTTTTTCGCTTTTCAACAACTCGATGTAGAAATGAGCAAACAATACGAATGGATTACTCCAGATTCAGACCTACTGGAGAAAGAAGAAACTAAGGTCAAGGCGCCATCGCTGTATCATGTCATTTTAAATAATGATGACTATACACCGATGGATTTTGTTATAGAGATATTGTCGAAGTTCTTTTCCATGGATTTGGAGAAGGCAACTCAGATAATGTTGCAAGTGCATTACGAAGGTAAGGCTATTTGTGGCACCTATTCTGCTGAAATTGCCGAGACAAAAGTGGCTCAGGTCACTGTGTATTCTAGGGAAAACGAGCATCCGCTTTTATGTACGATGGAAAAAGCTTAGTTTAATTGCTAACTATCTGACATTGGTTGCTCTTTGCGGAGGTACTTATGCTTAACAAAGAATTAGAAACCAGTCTAAACGGCGCTTTTGCCCGTGCCAGAGATAAACGGCACGAGTTTATGACCGTTGAACACCTATTACTCGCTCTGCTAGATAATAACGCTGCGCGAGACACACTCAAAGCCTGTCAGGCTGACATTGACGTGTTAAAAAATGAGCTAGATACCTTCATCGATCAAACGACACCGCTTATCCCCGAAAACGATGAAAGCAGAGAAACGCAGCCTACGCTCAGTTTTCAACGTGTATTACAAAGGGCGGTCTTTCATGTTCAATCTTCCGGCCGTAATGAAGTATCCGGTGCTAATGTTCTTGTCGCTATATTTAGTGAACAAGAGTCTCATGCGGCGTACTTGTTAAAGAAACATGATGTTAGCCGATTAGACATTGTCAATTACATTTCTCATGGTATTACAAAGTCCTCTAGTCAAGATGATGAAGCTGGACCTGAGGTTTTCGGTAGTAGCCCGCAAGAAGAAGAGGTTCCTGCAGAAGAAAGGTTAGAAGCGTTTGCGACCAATCTAAATAATGTAGCGAAACAGGGCAATATTGATCCGTTGATAGGCCGAGAAAAAGAATTAGAACGAACGGTTCAAGTATTGTGCCGTAGACGTAAAAATAACCCACTATTGGTTGGGGAAGCGGGTGTAGGTAAAACAGCGATCGCCGAAGGTCTTGCATGGCGTATCGTAGAAGGTCAAGTTCCGGATGTGATCAAAGACAGCATTATATATTCGCTTGATATCGGCTCATTATTAGCAGGTACAAAATACCGTGGTGATTTTGAGAAGCGATTTAAAGCGATTTTGAAGCAGTTAGAGAATGAAAAAGAAGCCATTCTCTTTATAGATGAGATACATACCATTATTGGTGCTGGTGCAGCATCTGGTGGTCAGGTTGATGCGGCAAATTTGATTAAACCGCTATTGAGTAGTGGCAAATTACGCTGTATCGGGTCTACAACTTACCAAGAATACAGTAACATTTTCGAAAAAGAGCGTGCGCTTTCTAGACGTTTTCAAAAGATTGATGTGGTAGAACCGTCATTAGACGATACCACTAAGATTCTAATTGGTTTAAAACCAAAATATGAAGCACACCACGAAGTACGATATACCAATAAAGCGCTCAGAGCTGCGGTTGAGTTGTCTGCGAAGTATATTAATGAACGTCATTTGCCAGATAAAGCCATTGATGTAATAGATGAAGCAGGCGCGCGTAGTAGACTTACTCCAGCAAGTCGACGCAAAAAGACGGTAAGTGTCGCAGATATTGAAGCGATGGTCGCAAAAATGGCTCGAATTCCTGAGAAATCTGTTTCATCTTCGGATAAAGATACTCTTCAGGAACTTGAGAAGCGAATGAAGATGCTGGTTTTTGGTCAAGATCCTGCAATTGGTGTACTTAGTGAAGCAATTAAGCTTACTCGTGCAGGTTTAGGCGCCGACAATAAACCGGTGGGGTCGTTCTTATTTGCCGGACCTACAGGCGTTGGTAAGACAGAAGTGACGCTGCAATTAGCGAAACTGCTTGGTATCGAGTTGCTTCGGTTTGATATGTCTGAATATGGTGAACGTCATTCGGTTAGTCGTTTGATTGGCGCACCTCCAGGATACGTTGGTTATGATCAAGGCGGCTTGCTAACAGATGCTGTTATTAAGCATCCCCACGCTGTAGTTTTACTTGATGAGATTGAAAAAGCGCACCCAGATATTTTCAATTTGCTGCTACAAGTTATGGATAATGGCACATTGACGGATAATAATGGCCGTAAAGCTGATTTCCGAAATGTCATTTTAGTCATGACAACCAATGCAGGTGTTTCAGAAACTGAGAAAAAATCGATTGGACTTATACAGCAAGATAACACCACCGACGCAATGGCTGAAATCAAGAAAGTCTTTACGCCTGAGTTTAGAAACCGTTTAGATAGTATCATCTGGTTTAACAGCTTAAGTGAAGATGTTATCCATCAAGTTGTAGATAAGTTCATCGTAGAACTACAGGCGCAACTGGATTCTCGAGGTGTCTCTTTAGAGGTATCTGAAGACGCTAGACATTGGTTAGCGAGTAAAGGTTACGACAAGACGATGGGAGCTCGTCCTATGGGACGTGTTATTCAGGACCAATTGAAGAAGCCACTGGCTAATGAATTGCTGTTTGGATCATTAGTTAATGGCGGTACGGTCAAAGTTGAATTGGTCGAGGGAGAATTGAAATTCCATTATTTCAATGCTCAGGAAGAACCAGTCCATTAAGCAACATTGAGATAATAAAAAACGGAGCATTTAGCTCCGTTTTTTTATAGGTACGTAATCGTTTAGTGATTAACGAGCACGGAAAACAATACGTCCCTTTGAAAGGTCGTATGGAGTCATCTCTACAGTTACTTTATCACCCGTAAGAATGCGGATGTAGTTTTTACGCATTTTACCAGAGATATGAGCTGTCACAACGTGACCGTTTTCAAGCTCCACACGGAACATGGTGTTAGGCAGAGTATCAAGAACAGTGCCTTGCATTTCAATTACGTCTTCTTTAGCCATTTAATCCTCTTTAGAAATCAGGCGATTATTAACGACACTAGGGTCATTAATTGGATATATATAAAGTTGGGCGGTATTCTACCCTTGCCATCGTTGATTTACTAGCTTTTGATGGCGATGAAATCGTACTTTATAGTTCATCGCTGGGCATTCGTCTATCTGATAACCTAAATATAGCCACTGTTTATTGGTTTGCATGCAATGTTCTATTTGCATGAGTACGCCAACAGTACCAAGGGATAAGGGGTAATCAGGGTCAAAAAAAGTATAGAACGCACTTGAACTATGATGCATATCATCTGTAACTGCGATAGCGATAAGATTCTTATCATCATATATGTGCAGATACTGTGTATTTAGCCAATCACATTGAGCAAACTGGGCAAAAGTGTCTTTTTTAGGTGGGTACATACTCCCATTGATGTGCCGCTTTGCGATATATCGGCTGTAAATTTCAAACCAATTGTCGTCCATTTCAGATTTCATACACCAAGTCAGTGTCCTAGCTTTGTTTTTCAGTCTCTTTTGACTTTTGGTTAGGATAACATCAGGAATGGAAATTCTTATCGCCTGACAGGCATTACAGCTCTCACAATAGGGGGTGTAAATAGTATTGCCACTGCGTCTAAAGCCATTGGCTAACAGCATTTCATAATCGGTTTCAGTGTGAAGGTCTTCTTCTAATGCAACGGCAACGCGTTCCATTCTATCTTCCAAGTAGCTACAATGATTTTGACCAGAAAGGCCAATTTTTATCTGACGCGCATTAGCAGACATCGCTTCATCTCCATTTACAACTTATTCGAAGGTGGAATGTTAAGCCACTGCGGTTGATAGCAACTACTGTCGAGTTCTGCCACTTTTAAAGATTCAAGTCGGTTTAGAAAGTCAGTTCTGGTAATTTCAATTGCACCCAACGAGCGTGTATGGGGGTTAAGGACTTGGCAGTCAATTAATTCACCACCATATAAATGAAAATGCTCGCAAAAGGCCCATAATGCAATTTTAGATGCGTTGGACTTAACACTAAACATGGATTCACCGCAAAATAACTTACCAACTTGAATGCCATATAGTCCGCCTATCAGCTCTCGATCTTGCCATACTTCGACTGAGTGACAGTGCCCTGCAGAGGCGAGTTTAGAATAAGCGAATTGCATTTCAGGGTTTAACCACATCTCGTCTTCGCTTCTAGAAGAACCGCATAGTTCAATCACTTTCTTGGTGTTAACGTTAATGCTGATAGTATAGTTAGATTGACGATAAAACTTTTTCAAGCTTCGGGAAGGTGTAAAATCACCAGGGACAATAACGGCTCTCGTTGCCGGACTCCACCAAAGAATCGGTTCATCAGGACCATACCAAGGAAAGATCCCATGGTTATAGGCTTCAACTAATCGTTTGACGGTTAAATCTCCACCTAAAGCAAGCAATCCGTCGGGCTCTTGTCGTGCTTCCTCCGGTGAAGGAAATGAGAGCAAGTCTGAGTCTAATTCTGGCAAATAAATGGTCATCGAGTCTTTTTTCTATCCAACTACTAATTAGTTTTAATGATTTTACCTATTTACCTATCATAAGTGAATGAATCTTCATTTTCACTAGCCAACATAAACAAATTTCGCTAGTCTGCTAAACACGAAGAATTTATCGACTATCAATTCAATGGAATCCCTTACGCTACAACCTATTCATCAAGTAAATGGTGAAGTAAACCTACCTGGTTCTAAAAGTGTGTCCAATAGAGCTCTACTACTAGCGGCTCTTGCTAGCGGGACAACGCGCCTTACTAATTTACTTGATAGTGACGATATTCGTCATATGCTTAATGCTCTGACGCTATTAGGTGTTCAGTACACGCTTTCAGATGATAAAACAGTATGTGAAGTAAAAGGTCTTGGAAGGCCATTTAAAAGCAGTCAGTCGTTAGAACTCTTTCTTGGTAATGCAGGCACGGCGATGAGACCTTTAGCTGCGGCGCTATGCTTAGGAGAGGGAGAATATGTGCTAACGGGTGAGCCTCGAATGAAAGAGCGACCAATAGGACATTTAGTAAAAGCACTTCGTAATGCGGGTGCTGAGATCGAATATTTAGAAAATGAGAATTATCCACCATTGAAGATTAATGGCACTGGATTGAATGAAGGCTGTGTTTCAATTGATGGCTCAATATCAAGTCAGTTTTTAACTGCATTTCTAATGTCCGCTCCTCTTGCAAAAGGCGAAGTGACTATCAACATAGAAGGTGAGTTAGTTTCTAAGCCGTATATTGATATTACTTTGCACATAATGAAGCAATTTGGCGTTGATGTGATCAACAATAATTATGCTCAATTTGTTATTCCTGCAGGGCAAAATTACACCTCTCCTGGGGAGTTTTTAGTAGAAGGTGATGCATCATCAGCTTCTTATTTTCTCGCTGCTGGTGCAATAAAAGGTGGTGAGATAAAGGTTACTGGTATCGGTAAAAACAGCATACAAGGGGACATTCAATTTGCTGATGCACTTGAAAAAATGGGTGCAGAAATCGAATGGGGAGACGACTATGTTATCTCTAGAGTGGGTGAGCTAAAAGCGGTAGATATGGACTTTAATCATATTCCTGATGCTGCAATGACTATTGCTACCACAGCCCTTTTTGCAAAAGGTACCACGGCTATTCGAAACGTGTATAACTGGCGTGTAAAAGAGACCGATCGTTTAGCCGCTATGGCAACGGAATTGCGTAAAGTTGGGGCGGAAGTTGAAGAGGGTGAGGATTATATTATTATCACCCCTACAGCGAAGCTTAACCATGCTGCTATCGATACCTATGATGATCACAGAATGGCAATGTGTTTCTCACTCGTTGCGTTAAGCGATACACCAGTTACGATTAATGACCCTGCTTGTACCTCAAAAACATTTCCAGACTATTTTGATAAGTTAAAAGGATTAAGTCAGTAGTTCAGTGACGAAAGAAACAGTAGATATAAATAGACTCCATAATAGGTAGTTTGTATCTCTACTGTTTCTTAATTCTATCTAGAAAAGCAATCTAGCTAACCTTCTGTAAAGCGTTAGGTACGACTCTTACGAATGTACTCTATTTGAGAGTGAACTCTTTAGATAGGCTTAATGCTAGGTACTTGAACATATTGAAGACGGTTGTTGTGTTTTCTGTTGGTAATCCGTTGTCGTCGAGAAAATAAGGCCCTTTAAATATTAAAACTTCGTCCTTTTCTGTCACTGAATCAGCATGCATTCCATCTATATAGGTGTCGTGGTCTTGAATAATTTGGTTGGCAATTAGTAATAGGTCAAACTCTGAAATGATTTTTTTTCGCTCATGATATTTTTGCTCAAGTAAAAATTGATTTTTCGACAGTTTATGCGTTCATTTTTCAAAATCAACGCTTAAATTTTTTATAGTTTGGCTAAAACCGTAAAGAAACTGTGAGCTGAGACATAAATCTTCAGCTTTGCAAGAGTAATAAATTCAGAGCTGATTACTATGTGCGTCTCCGAGTTGAGAGGGCAGAATAACTGTCTATAAGTCGAGCAGACAGAATTAAAATGAAAAATATTTGTTGATCTTCTGGCGCTCTCGCTCAATAGTAAAAAAAGAAACTTAAATTTTGGTAAAGGTCTTGATAGTGAAAGTTGTCGCTATCAATTGAATAATTGCCATCGCAATGATTGAGGATGTCAGAGTCAATTATGGGTAAATCACTTGTTATAGTGGAGTCACCAGCCAAGGCAAAAACAATCAACAAATACCTTGGAAAAGACTTTATTGTTAAGTCTAGTGTTGGTCATGTAAGAGACCTTCCTACGGCAGGCCAAAGTAGTGGCCAAAAAGCGGCGGCGATTTCGACGAAAGGTATGAGCCCAGAAGAAAAGGCTCGTATTAAGAAAGAAAAAGAGCGCAAATCACTGATTAAGAAAATGGGTATTGACCCATTTAATGGCTGGGAAGCTAACTACCAAGTACTACCTGGTAAAGAAAAGGTAGTTGCTGAATTACAAAAACTCGCGAAAGACGCAGATACCGTTTATCTCGCAACCGATTTGGACCGCGAAGGAGAAGCCATCGCTTGGCACCTTCGTGAGATCATCGGTGGCGATGAAGAGCGATATAAACGAGTTGTCTTTAACGAAATTACCAAGAATGCTATCCAGCAAGCGTTTGAAACTCCTGGTGAGTTAAGCATGGATGGGGTTAACGCTCAGCAAGCGCGTCGTTTTATGGACCGTGTTGTTGGCTTTATGGTATCTCCACTACTTTGGAAAAAGGTAGCGAGAGGGCTTTCTGCTGGCCGCGTACAATCTGTTGCGGTAAAACTTTTGGTAGAGCGTGAGCGTGAAATCAACGCTTTTATCCCTGAAGAATTCTGGGACATTCATGCAGACACAAAAACTGCAGATAAAACGGACTTCCGCCTAGTTGTTGCACAGA
The DNA here is from genome assembly GCF_028204155.1 of Vibrio algarum. Taxonomy (NCBI): domain Bacteria; kingdom Pseudomonadati; phylum Pseudomonadota; class Gammaproteobacteria; order Vibrionales; family Vibrionaceae; genus Vibrio; species Vibrio algarum. Next base: position 1,671,442 of record NZ_JAQLOI010000001.1, read on the forward strand.
AAGATGGTGCAAGCTTTAAGCCAACGACTGAAGCACAGGCAACGTCGGCTGTTAATATCCTCAACAATGCGAGTTTTGAGGTATGTAAGCGGGAAGATAGACCAACACAAAGCAAACCGTCAGCACCTTATATCACGTCAACGCTGCAACAGGCTGCGAGTACCCGCATGGGGTACGGCGTTAAAAAGACCATGATGTTAGCACAGCGACTATATGAAGCTGGTTATATTACCTACATGCGTACGGATTCCACAAACTTAAGTGCAGAAGCAGTTGATACCCTTCGCGGTTATATTTCTTCGGAATTTGGTGATAAATATTTACCAGATGCACCAATTCGCTATGGAAGTAAAGCCGGTGCACAAGAGGCTCACGAAGCTATACGACCATCGAGCGTAGAAGTGACAGCGGATGACCTCCAAGGTATGGAAGCGGATGCCGTTAAACTTTACTCACTTATATGGAATCAATTTGTTGCTTGTCAGATGACACCTGCGAAATATGATTCAACAACAGTAAGTGTTAAAGCGGCTGACTTCACACTGAAAGCAAAAGGTAGAATTCTTAAATTTGATGGTTGGACACGAGTTCAACGACCAATGGGCAAGAACGAAGACCAAATATTACCAGCAGTTAAAGTTGGCGATAAACTGGATCTAAAAGCCTTAGATCCTAAGCAACACTTTACCAAACCGCCAGCACGTTTCACTGAAGCAGCTTTGGTTAAAGAACTTGAAAAACGTGGAATTGGCCGTCCATCAACCTACGCGGCAATTATCTCGACTATTCAAGACCGTGGTTATGTGAAGGTAGAGCAACGTCGTTTTTACGCTGAGAAGATGGGTGAGATTGTCACTGACCGTCTTGATGGCAGCTTCGATGATTTAATGAACTACGATTTTACAGCGCGTATGGAACAAAAGCTCGATCAAGTTGCTGAAGGCGAAACCAACTGGAAAGGTGTACTTGATAACTTCTTTAGCGATTTCTCTAACCATCTTGAAAAAGCAGAATTAGACGAAGACGCTGGTGGTATGAAGCCAAACCATATCGTTGAAACAGATATTGAATGCCCAACTTGTAGCCGTCCAATGGGTATTCGTACGGCGTCAACCGGTGTTTTCCTCGGCTGTTCTGGTTACGCATTGCCGCCAAAAGAGCGTTGTAAAACAACCATTAATTTGGGTGATGAAGAGGGCATAATTAATGTCCTAGAAGAAGATGTAGAAACAGCTGCACTTAGAGCGAAGAAACGTTGCCCTATTTGTGAAACGGCGATGGACGCGTATCTCATCGATGATACGCGGAAACTTCACGTTTGTGGTAATAACCCTAATTGTGAAGGCTATGTCATCGAAAAAGGTGAGTTCAAGCTCAAAGGTTACGATGGCCCCGTTGTTGAATGTGACAAATGTGGTTCTGATATGGTCCTCAAAAATGGCCGCTTCGGTAAGTATATGGGTTGTACCAGTGAAGAGTGTAAAAACACTCGTAAAATTCTTAGAAATGGCGAAGTAGCGCCACCTAAAGAAGACCCGGTCCACTTCCCAGAGTTACCATGTGAAAATTCGGATGCATATTTTGTATTGCGTGATGGTGCTTCTGGCTTGTTTATGGCAGCAAGCAACTTCCCTAAATCTCGTGAGACAAGAGCACCGTTGGTAGAAGAGTTGGTTAAATATAAAGATCGTATTTCACCTAAATTCCAATATCTAACAACGGCTCCTGTGGCTGATCCGGACGGGCGACCTACTGTGGTTCGATTCAGTCGTAAATCAAAAGAGAACTATGTTCGTTCTGAAGTTGATGGTAAACCTTCTGGATGGACAGGGCTCTATATTGACGGTAAATGGGAAATTACGGATAAGCGTAAAAAACCTAAGTCATAAACTTTTTTCATGATTTGTTTTGGCGGCCAATTGGCCGCCTTTTTTTATTTTCAGCCTTTGAGTATCATCGATAAAAATGATAATTGCTTTTTAGGAATAGAAACTACAACGGCTTCTGATTACCATGCGGTGTGTTTAAATTTTTGACTTGCGGAATGACAATAAGTGAACAAACTAAGCCTAGAGGCATAAATAGCGCATTAAATCGCGTAATTTAGCGGGGAACGCGCTTAATGTGTTCCCTTCAGTTTAAATATTGACTGAATGAAATCGCTTGATCGTGAAGTATGGTCTCCGACTTTAGTATCAATTAGAACAAATTTATACAATTTCATGACAATAACAAGTAATCTAAGAATTATAAGATGTGGTAAACTGCTCATCCTGTGAAAATACTTAAATCAAAAAGGTAAAATAAAAATAGTCCCTATGTCTGAAGCACTTTTATTCCACAAAACCTACAAACATCCAACCAGTTCAGAATGGGTGGTTTTCGTGCATGGTGCTGGTGGTAGCTCTTCTATTTGGTTTAAGCAGATTAAAGCGTATAAAGCGCATTTTAATTTACTGCTCATTGATTTGAGAGGACATGGTCGTTCTAATAATTTATTAAAAGGTTTTATTACGAATCAGTACACCTTTAAAGACGTTACCATGGATATATTAAAAGTCTTGGATCATCTTAAGATTCACTCAGCGCATTTTGTTGGTATGTCATTGGGTACTATCATTGTCCGAAATATTGCTGAATTAGCATCAGGTAGAGTAAGGACTATGGTGCTAGGTGGGGCGGTGACTAGATTAAATATACGCTCGCAAATATTGGTTAAGTTAGGTGATCTAAGTAAGCACATTGTTCCCTATATGTGGCTATATGGCCTTTTCGCCTATATTGTTATGCCACAACGATGCCAGAAAGAATCTAGGCACTTATTTGTTCGTGAAGCTAAAAATTTATGCCAAAAAGAGTTTAAACGATGGTTTAAGCTTACGTCGGAAGTAAACCCTATGATGCGTTATTTCAGGGATCAAGATTTAGCTATCCCTACGCTCTATCTCATGGGCGATAAAGATTATATGTTTATCGCACCAGTTAAAGAGATGGTAGCAATGCATAAAGAAAGTACTCTGCACGAAATTTCAGATTGTGGACACGTGTGTAATGTCGAAAAGCCAGATGAATTTAACGCTAAATCGATAGATTTTATTCGCCAACAGATAAAGTAACTCCGTATACATTATTCAGTAATATGTAATGGGTTACTGCAATTCCAACATAGACCAAATTGGCCTTCGTTTACTTCTCCGCACTCAGAACAAGTCCAATCAACCATGTGCTCTTGTTGCTGCTGATACTCTAAAATTATCGCTTGTACAGTTTCGATTTTGTTTGGTTGGAGAAGCCATACATATGGGTCTGTGTCTTCTGTTAGGGGTATTTCACCTTTGAGGCCAAAGATACCATCTCCACGGACTTCCGCTAGGATGCATTGCTGCTGTAGAAGCCCACATAAGATGTGAGCCTCGGTCGGATTAGATGCACTGAATACTTTCATTAATTAAGCCGCATTGTTAGGACGTAGTTTCGCCATAATCCATTTTGTTATTACAGGAAAAAGGCCCAATAAAACGAATGAGGCTAAAACACTTGGTGATACGATACCAGAAAGGCTATCAATGTTGGCTAGTTGGGTTCCTGCATTTAAGTAAACCATCGTCCCAGGTAGCATACCCAGCTGGCTGACAAGGTAGAATTTAGTGGTTGAGATTGGCGTTAATCCCATCAATAAATTGATTAAAAAGAACGGAAAAACAGGTATTAATCTCAAAGAGAATAGATAAAACGGACCGTCTTTTTCAACGCCTTGATTTAGGGTTTCTAGTTTTGCACCAAACTTATTTTGAACCCATTCTCGAAGTAGATAACGACTGCTTAAAAACGCCAACGTAGCCCCAATCGTACTTGCAAATGAAACTAGGAATAAACTAGTGAAAAAACCAAATAGTGCCGCGCCTAACAAGGTCACAACAGCGGCACCAGGAATAGAAAATGCGGTGATAGCAACGTAAGCAAAGAAATAAACAAGAGCGGAAAAAACAAAGTTGTTTTCAATATAATCAGCAAGCAATGCTTGCTGCTCCTTAGCATTATCTAGTGTGAAATATTGACCAAACTGAGTAGCAAGTAAAACAATAGTAACAATAAGCACAATGCCAATAATGAGTTTTTTATTCATGTAAGATGATTCCAATAAAATGGTATTAGCTATTATGACAGGCAAAGTTAACAAAAACTTTCAAATAGATATAAAAAAACCACCTAAACGAGTTGGGTGGTTTTTTTATTTTGGATAGCAATAGTTTATTAATCTAAAGATTCGATAAGTTCATTTCTACGAGTCTGTGATATTACTGACCAATGCGTACCATTTAGCGCTCCTTCAAGTGCCCATAGTAATTCGATATTTACAGGCCCGTCTTGGGAGGCCTGGATAGCTTTAAAAGCTTGTACCGAGCCCATATTTCTAAGCTGACTAACTGATTCGATACCTACTTTTTTCAACATTCGTTCGGTCCCTAAACGAAGGTTAGGCAGATCTTTTAGTCGAGTTGGTTTATCTTCAGAGCTTGACTCTTTCTCTTCACGAGCCGACTTTAGAGCAACTTGCGCGATGTTTAGTATATCTTCACTGTTGTCCCACAAAGAGTCTGGAAGAGAAAAGTATTTAGTAACAACAGGAAACCCACGTTTTTTGTATACGTAGGGTTGATAGATTTCGTTTTTAAACTGTTCTTCAAGAGGTTTACAACTGCGTATATGCAGTGCGTTGTTAACGACTAGAGCAAACATTGCGTCATCGACAAAAATACCGAATCCGCCAAACATCGAGCGAGATTTTACCTTGCCAAATTTTTCAAACAGTTTTAATGAGTTTTTAAGTACTGGTTTATCCATTTTTTCAAATCTCAGGTTAAAATTGCATCAACCAATTCAGAACCGAGAAATTAACAAAAATCAGAGATGATATGTCAGAGAATAGTGAGAACTCATGACAAATTTGCTAATCGGTCTTCGGTAACCCCGCTACCTTTTTATTTTCTATTTGAAAAGAGAAAATAACTTGAGGCCGGAAGCTTTGCGTCCCATCTTTTCAGATGGTTTGCCCTGATCGTGACATGTTTAATATATGTAAAGTTTGGACAAAGATCACCAAAATAAGCGCCCAGTGTGATGGTGATCTCATTTATTTGACGTGATTATGCATTATTAGACACTAATTATTCACACGTATGCTAAGAGCGCTATAGCGCGTAGTTACTGTCTAATATTTTTGACGCTTTCTCGAATCATCAATTCCGGATGCATCTCGAAAATGCGCCTTTCATGTTCTTTATCTTTAATTCTGCTTAATAATATTTCGAATGCTGTCTTACCGACACGTCGTTTAGGCTGATGAATCGTGGTCAACGGAGGAGAGAAATATTCTGCTAAATCGATGTTATCGTAGCCAATAATAGAAATATCCTCTGGTATGCGAATACCGTTTTGCTGAAGTCTACTCATCATTCCCAAAGCCATAGTGTCATTAAAACAGAATATGGCGGTTGGTTTTTTCTCCATAGCAATGATTTTGTCCGCCGTTTCTACAGCGGTATCACATTCAAAGTTCCCTTCGAATATATTTTCTTCGCTGAAGGGAATGTTGCTCTCAGCTAACGCGCGCTTATACCCTTCGAGTCTTTCTAGACATAATGTTTTGTCTAGATGGCCACTCAAACAGGCGATATCGGTATGACCATTTTCAATCAGGTATTTGGTGGCTAAATATCCGCCTTCTTCAGAGTTGTCGATGATTTTGTCTTTTGACTGCTCTGACAATGATTCACCTTGCCCCCAATCCATAAATACTTTTGGGATATCAACGTGAGAGTCAAGCATCTCTTGCAATTCGCTGGTTAGGTCAGAACACATTACAAAAATACCATCGACCCGTTTTTCCGCAAGCATGCGGATATAGTCACGTTGTTTCTCGTAAATACCGCCGGTATTACAAAGAATTAACGTATAACCTTGTCGGTAACAGTAACTTTCGACACCATTGATAACTTCAGCGAGAAATGGGTTAGTCGATTGAGTTACCAACATGCCGATGGTTTTTGTAGAATTACACTTTAAGCTGCGAGCAACGGCGCTGGGTGCATAGTTCAACTCTTTAACCGCGTCATTAACCTTTTGCTGTGTAGCTTCAGCGACAAAGCGAGTTTTATTAATAACGTGAGACACTGTAGTAGTGGATACGCCAGCGATGCGAGCGACATCTTTAATCGTTGCCATTTAGGTTGTCCTATTTTTCGAAGGCTGAAGCGATAACGCGCTTACTGAAAATAAACAGTTAGGAGTCTTGGTCAGCTTAATGCGTAATAAACACAAAAGCCGCTATTAAGCATAGCGGCTATTAATAAGTTTTACTCGAAAGTATGTTATCAATTTTATAGCTAAATAACTTTCTAAACAATGATAGAAATACAGTATTAAGACTTACTACTCAGATTTAGGGCTTAGTATCCATATTTTTACACTGTTGTTCACTCTCCAGCTAAGTAGCTGCGATCGAGATTACAGAAGTTCACGAGTACTTCGGTAACGCTAGAGTAAAAACCGAATTCATCGAGTTTTATGCATTTTTCGCTAAACTGAGGAAGCCAACTGAGAAGGTAGCTCTCGATAAACTCTTTCTGCTCCAAGAGCGCTTCGTTAATGTGGTCGAGTTTTTCTAATTCGTTCGACCTGATAATCATGTTGCCCAAAAAGTCCAGTTCAATAGCAACATGATCCGCAGGTTCATTGAAGCCTTCTTTTACATCAATGCCTTTGCTTTGCATTAATGTCTCCATATCTTTGGCAGGTTGATCATTTAGCAGGTTAGCCTTGCCTATGTACATTGAAGCATAAGGCAGTGCACCTGTGGTGTCGGTCGTTAAAAATAGCTCACAGAAATCTGCGGCAAGTTCTAGGTGAGCATCTTCTCTATCTTGCAATTTGTTAAGTGCATGGATGAGTCTATTTATGGATGGTTTTAAGTTTTCGTTTTCTCCAAGCCCTGTTAAAAAGGCACGAATCTCATGAGATTGGTATGCTTCGATTTCTTCCGGTGTTAGTTCACGAGCAAATAGGCTTGAGAGCCACCAGTAAATTTCAGCGCGTTTCTCGTTAAATGCTTTTGTCTCTTCCATCTCGATATTCCTAAACTGATAAGGTCTCTATTAGTGTAAGCAAAAAATATGAATAGAACTAATCCAATTTATGAAGAATTATGACAGTAAATGTAAGAAAATTAACGTAAAGTCAATAACTTGCCTTGCATCAATAAACCGATAAATTTAATGCGCTTTTCTCAATTATTGCTAGAATTGTTAATATATATGAATAGAATGCAATCCATCCATCCAGATATAAGTGGTGATTATGAGTAGTCATGTATTAGTTGTAGAAGATGATGTTGTCACTAGAAGTAAGCTTGTTGGCTACTTTCAAAAGGAAGGTTACAAAGTCAGTGAAGCAGAAGATGGTCAACAGATGCGTGAGATCCTTGCTTCTAATCATGTTGATTTGATTATGTTAGATGTGAACTTACCCGGCGAAGATGGCTTAATGTTAACTCGCGAGCTTCGTAGTCAATCGAATATTGGCATTATATTGGTTACAGGTCGAACGGATAGTATTGATAAGATTGTTGGCCTTGAGATGGGGGCTGATGATTACGTGACTAAGCCGTTTGAACTCAGAGAACTGCTTGTTAGAGTCAAAAACCTACTGTGGCGAATCTCACTAGTGAATCAACCAGTTGAAGAAAAAGAACATGTTGATACCTCTGGAAATACGGTTTATTTTGGTGATTGGGTTTTTGATATACAACGTCGAGCGTTGAGCCGAGGCGGCGAGCCAGTTAAATTAACAAAGGCAGAATATGAGCTTTTAGTGGCGTTGACGACTCATACGAATAAGGTACTAAGTCGTGAAAGAATACTCAATCTGATTAGTCATCGCGTGGATGCTCCGAACGATAGAACCATTGATGTGCTGATCAGACGCTTACGCTCTAAGATGGAGTACGATCCTAAAAACCCACAGATATTCGTAACTATACACGGAGAAGGTTATCTATTTGCGGGGGATTAAATTTGAATGTTACAAAGAAAAATGCCGAGGTCATTTAATTATCCCTCGGCATTTTTTTATTCTGGTCGAGACACGCTAAGTTCAGTGTCTTCTGTCGTAAGTAGGGAGTCCCTGACATACATCCATAAGAGACCTAATTGCTCACGCCAATAATGTTCCGTCTGTTCTAGATAAGTCGATTTAGGAGTATATTTATTCCAAGCTTGCTCTATATCCGCTTGCGCTAAGTAGTTCGTAGGCGCAGGTGTTGGATTTAAACCGGCAGATTGGAACTCCATCAGTGCTCTTTGCATATGGCTTGCAGAAGTCACCAAGACTAGTTTACTTTGATTAACAAAAGCAGCCGCTTGCCGTGCTTCCTCCCAAGTATCTTTGGCTGTTTCAAGCAAGATAATATCAGGTTTAGCGACTCCTAGGGCTAGGGCAACTCGGGCCATCATTTTTGCATGACTGAATTCAGTGCCACCTTTGTAACCTGAAAGAATCAATTTAGAGCCAGGATACATTCGTATAATCCGAATGCCTTCAGTTAACCGCATCAGCGCAGTACGACTTAATTCAGATGTCGGAGGGATTTGGTCATCAACCACATGTCCTGCACCTAAAACCATCACATAATCGACGGTATCGTCTACTGGTAGAAAAACGGTGTACTCTCGCTCTATCGGCAATAACAGACGACTAGAAATAGGTTGGAAAGAAACGAGAAAAATACCGGTTAGCGACAAGAATACAAATAGGACACCTGTCTTTTGTCTTTGGGTAAACATAATAAACAACAAGCCAATAAACCCGATAATTAACAGGGCAGGTAAAGGCATTGCCAAAGAAGAAACTACTTTTTTCAGCTCAAACATACTTAATTAGTCCGAAAAACCATCACTTAGAAGTAAAAAAGTAGCATACCCCTTTATTACTGTGATTCCTATGACAGAATAGGCGGCTGATTTAAAAAATGATGTTCCAATCATAAAAACGGAAAGTATTGAGTGTGAAAGACGATCGTAATTTTGATGATATAGCTCATAAGTTCGTTAAGAACATCTATGGTTCTGACAAAGGAGAAATCCGACAAACCATAGTTTGGGATGATCTTATGCAGGCGCTTACGCTACTATCTGGTTCAAATAATCTGCACATTTTAGATGCAGGTGGTGGGCTAGCACCAATGTCTCAAAGGCTGGCTAAACTCGGTCACCGAATCTCTTTGTGTGATATTTCTGCAAAGATGCTCGGCTTGGCGAAAGAAGATATTGTTAAAAATGGCCTTATTGATCATTATTCGTTAATTCATTCTCCGGTTCAAAATATCGCAGAGAAATTACAAGGCCCAGTTGATATGGTTCTGTTTCATGCGGTGATGGAGTGGCTAGCTTCGCCTCGAGAAGCATTAGAAAAAGTGTTACAGCAAGTTAAGTTAGGTGGTGTTGCATCCATTATGTTTTATAACCACCATGGTCTCGTCTTTAAAAACGTGATTTGTGGCAATATTCCGCATGTTTTACAAGGCATGCCGCATAGAAATCGTTTCAAACTTCAGCCTCAAAAAGGGCTTTATCCTGAAGAAGTTTATCAGTGGATAGAAGACGCTGGATTTGAAATCTGTGGAAAATCTGGTATTCGCTCATTTCATGATTACATCGGAAATATGCAGTATACGGGCGATTATCAATTTGATGATGTATTGGAACTTGAAAAGCGATTTTGTCGGCAAGAACCATACCTCTCACTTGGTCGGTACATCCATGTGTGGGCTAAGCGAATATAAATAGGAACAACAATGAGTGAAAAGACTCAAGCGCTTTCACAGCAACCGATAGACGAATTGGTTGGTTGGGTGAAAAAGCATGATTTCTCATTAAATTTATCCAGTGAACGGCTGGCATTTTTAATCTCCATAGCGGTTTTAGGGAGCACGAAATTTGATGAAGAATTGGGGGAGGGCGAGATGCACGATGCATTCAAAATTGTCACTCAATTGTTTGAAAGTACGGGCGAAGCCTCCAGTTTTAGAGCAAACAATGCAATAAACGAATTAGTAAACCAAAAACTCATCAGTCGCTTTACCAGTGAAAGCCTCGATGGAGCGAGTATTTATCGGCTGTCTTCTTTGGCGGTAGGCATTACAGATTATTATCTAAGGCACCGACAGTTCTCTGAGCTTAAACTCTCAATTCAACTAGCAATGGTTTCTGACGAAATGAGCAAAGCCGTATCATCGGCTTTGCTTGGTGGAGATATTGCTCACTGGAAAAAGAATGTGTATGGCGTACTCAAATATTCTGTAGGAGAAGTGTTTGATCAGATAGACCTCAATCAGCGAGTAATGGACGAACAGCAACAGCAAGTAAAACAACAAATTGCTGAATTGCTTAACAAAGATTGGCAGGAAGCCATTAGTAACTGTGAATCCTTACTATCTGCAACGTCAAACACACTGAGAGAGTTGCAAGATACTTTACAAACGGCGGGTGATGAACTTCAGACTCAGATTCTTGATATTCAAGATAAAGTTCGTAATGACGAGAGCCTAGAGTTTGTTGACCAGATATTGTTTAGCTTACAGATGAAGCTTGACAGGATCATCAGTTGGGGGCAGCAAGCGATAGACCTTTGGATAGGCTATGACAGACATGTCCACAAATTTATCCGTACAGCGATAGATATGGATAAAAACCGTGCGTTTAGCCAAAGACTACGACAATCGATAAAGGACTATTTTGACGCGCCATGGAATCTTACCTATGCCGACGCAGATAAACTAACCGATTTAAGAGACGAAGCGGTGGTGCTGCGTGACGACGAGGTCACTGGTCATCTTCCTATGGAAGTAGAGTACGAAGAACTGCAACAAGTAAACGATGCTATATCCGAAAAAATAGCGTTTATGTTGTCGTTACATAAAGAGGAAGGGAGAGCGATAGAACTCGGTTCAGTTTTGAAAAACTACCTTTCTCAGCACCCACAAGCTCATCATTTTGATTTAGCTAGAATAGTGATAGATCAAGCCGTCAGACTCGGCTATTCCGAATCTGATTATCAGGCTATACAGCCTAACTGGCAGGAAATAAACGATTTTGGCGCAAAGGTACAAGCAAATGTCATCAACAAATATTGACGAATATATGCCAGAAAAACTGGTAAAGGCGTTAGCCAATCCACTGTTTCCAGCCTTAGATAGCATGCTGAGAACAGGTAAACACATATCGATCGATGATATGGATAATCACGCATTACTATCCGATTTTGAGCCTGAATTGGCTTCGTTTTACCAAAGATATAATACCGAGTTGGTAAGAGCGCCTGAAGGTTTTTTCTATTTGAGGCCTCGCTCTACTGCATTGATTGGACGCAGTGTGTTGTCTGAACTCGATATGCTTGTCGGAAAGGTATTGTGCTTTCTTTATCTCAGTCCAGAACGGTTGGCCCATGAAAGTATCTTTACCAATCAAGAATTATATGAAGAGCTACTCGCACTAGCAGATGAAAAGAAGCTAATGCGTCTAGTAGCCAACCGCTCAACAGGCTCCGACTTAGACAAAGAAAAACTACTTGAAAAAGTAAGGACTTCGCTAAGACGTCTCAAGCGACTAGGTATGGTCATCACCGTTGGCGAACAAGGAAAGTTTCGTATCAGTGAAGCGGTTTTTCGTTTTGGCGCGGATGTTCGGGCAACTGATGATTTGCGAGAAGCTCAACTGAGACTGATTCGTGATGGTGAAGCGGTAATGAGTCATACATTAGATGATCAATCTCAACGTGAAAACCAAATGTATAACGAGGAATTCAAAAGCTTTGAAGAAGAACAGCTCGTTCTTAACATTGAACGTGAAGATAAAGTAGAGGACGAAGCATGATTGAAAGAGGTAAATATCAATCACTGACTATGATCAACTGGAATGGGTTTTTTGCTCGTACTTTCGATATAGATGATTTGGTGACAACGCTGTCAGGCGGTAATGGTGCGGGAAAATCGACAACGATGGCGGCGTTTATCACGGCACTTATTCCTGACCAAACATTACTGCACTTCAGAAATACGACTGAAGCGGGTAGCTCTCAAGCATCCAGAGACAAAGGTCTGTTTGGTAAGTTACAGCCAGGGGTTTGCTACGCTGCTCTAGACGTTATTAACTCAAAAAAACAACGGGTTCTTTTTGGCGTTAGATTACAACAAGTTGCCGGACGTGATAAAAAAGTAGATATCAAGCCATTCATAATTCAAGGTTTACCCAGTCAGATAAAGCCTACGGATGTACTGATTGAAGCCCTCTCGGAACAAAAGGCACGCGTTAGAACCATTAACGAACTAAAGCAAGTGGTCGGTGATATTGAAGGAGTACTGTTTAAAGCCTTTAATTCAGTCGTAGATTATCACTCTAATATGTTTGAATTTGGCGTATTACCCAAAAAGCTTAGAAACAGTGGTGATCGGTCAAAATATTATCGTTTGATTGAAGCATCCTTATATGGTGGCATATCTAGCGCTATTACTCGTTCTTTAAGGGACTATTTGTTGCCGCAAAATGGTGGTGTCAAAAAAGCTTTTCAAGATATGGAGTCAGCACTTCGTGAAAATCGAATCACACTTGATGCCATCAAAAGCACGCAGTCTGATAGAGATCTATTCAAACATTTGATAACTGAGTCAACCAATTACGTCGCATCAGACTACGTGCGTCATGCGAATGATCGTAAAAATAGGTTAGACAAAGCGCTTTCTCTGCGCAGCGAACTTTATAGTTCACGAAACCAATTAATAGAGCAGCAGAAATTCTTGAGTTTGATTCAAGACGAGCTAGAACAACTGACTGAACAAGAACATGATCTGGAACTTGACCATCAGTCGGCATCCGACCACCTGCAATTAGTTCAGAATGCGTTAAGACATAAATCGAAAATAGAACGCTATCTTGAGGACCTAGATGAGCTAAATGAACGCTTAGAAGAACAGATGATGGTGGTAGAAGAGTCGCAAGAGAGTTTGATACACCATGAAGAGCAAGCAGTATCGGCTGAAGAGGAAGTAGACAGCCTACAAATGCAACTCGCTGATTATCAACAAGCGCTTGATATCCAGCAAACTCGAGCCTTACAATATCAACAGGCTGTAGACGCGTTAGAAAAGACGAGAAACCTTATTGATGATTCGACGTTTACTATCGAGAATATTGCACCACTGTCTGCCCAACTTAAGCAACAAGAAGAGCAACAAACGCAAACGCTACTGGCTCTAAAACATAAGCTAGATATCTCGTCTGCGGCTGTTGAACAGTTCGAAAAGGGCTTTAGTTTGGTGCAGGCTATATACCCTGATACAGAAAGATGCGACGTTTTTAAAAAGGCAAAACTTGCGGTAGCTAAATTAAGAGAATCCGAGTCGGTATGTGCAAATGAAGCACAATGGAAAGCTCAATACAAAGAAGCAGAACGAGAACTGACTAAACAAAAGTTAGCTGCAGAACTTGCAAAAAAGTATCAGCAAACAACACAAACTGAACTGCATGATACGGATGTTGCTGATGAAGAAATTCACAGACATCATGCTTTAATTGAAGAGATAGAAGAACAAATAGAAGCTAGTCGAGACAACCGCTTTCAGCTATCTCAGCAAGTAGAATCTCTTCAACTTAAGATGAAACAGTTAGCTTCACGCGCCCCCACTTGGATAGAAGCCAATGATGCCCTTGAAAAGCTGATTGAACAGACTGAAAAGCCACTAGAAAATAGTCACGCAGTTATGTCTCACATGCAGAAGGTGTTGGAAACAGAGAAAAACCTTAATCAGAAGAAAGAGAGACTCGCTAAACGCAGAGATGAGTTAAATGAAGAGATTTCTCTGTTAGCAACTTCGGATGGCTCAAACGATTCACGTTTGAAAGGGGTAGCAGAAACACTTGGTGGGGTATTGTTGTCAGAAATCTATGATGATATTACCTTAGAGGATGCGCCTTATTTCAGCGCAATGTATGGACCTGCTCGTCATGCCATTGTTGTTTCGGATCTCAGCGGAATAAAAGAAAAGTTGAGCCAAATGACAGATTGCCCAGAAGATGTCTATGTCATTGAAGGTAATGTTGATTCATTTGATGACAGTGCATTCAACGTGGATGAACTTGATGGAGCGGTTTGTGTTAAATATAGCGAAAGTCAACTTCGTTACTCTCGTTTTCCGCAGATCCCGTTATTTGGCCGTGCAGCTCGAGAGAAAAGGCTAGAAACACTGCGAGAGGAGCGAGAAGAAGTTATAGAGGCGCACGCCATTGCCGCTTTTGATGCACAAAAAATCCAGCGTTTATATCAGAGTTTTAGCCAGTTCGTGTCGGTTCATATTCAGTATGCATTTGAAAATGACCCAGAGAAAGAGATGATAGAGGTTCGACAAACTTTGAGTCAGGCTCAGAAGGAACTAGCGGACATAGAGGCGGTCACTAAACAATATCATTCCCAGCTAGCATTGAGTAAGAAAGCGATTACTTTACTCGATAAAATCTTACCGATTATTGGGTATTTAGCTGATGACTCTTTTACATATAAGCAAGCCGAAATCGAAAGTCAACTTGATAAGATTACGCAAAGTAAGCAGTTTATCAATCGTCATAAAGCCAACATTGACCAATTAGAAGGGTACTTATCAACGTTAGCGAATGATCCTGAACAATTTCAAACAATAGAGCAGGAATATCGTAAGCTAGATAATGAGTTGCAAGTATTGAAGCGACAGCAATTTGCTTTAGCTGATTTAAAAGAGCGCTGTTCTTATTTTGCCTACCATGATTCGGCTTCTATGCTGGAACAAAGCAGTGAACTGAGCGAGCAGTTAAAACAAAAACTGCGAGAAGCAGAATCATTAAGAAAAAGTAGCCGAGAGTCTTCCAAGCTTGCAAACGTGCAATTCAACCAGACTAATCAGGTGCTAGTGTCATTAAAAAGCTCGTATCAGGCCAAGTTTGAGACGGTACAAGAGTTTAAGGAAGAGTTGCGAGAGTTTGGTGTAGATGCCGATGAAGGCGCAGAAGAGCGCGCAAGACATCGCAAAGAAGCGTTATTAGAGCGGTTGCTTGCTAATAGGAACCGAAAGAGTGAATCTCAGCGTTCAATCACAGCCACCGAGCTAGAAATGAAATCGGTAGCGAAAACGTTAAGGCGTTCGGAAAAAGAGTATCGAGAAGTAAGGCATATAACGGTTCTAGCAAAATCGGGTTGGTGTGAAGTATTACGTCTTGCGAAAGAACACGATGTAGAAAGACGGTTATATCGTCGCGAACTTGCCTATTTAAGCGCTGCTGAACTACGTTCAATGTCAGACAAATCATTGGGTGCACTTCGCATAGCTGTTTCTGACAATACAGAGCTGCGTGATGCCTTGCGCGCATCAGAAGATAACGCCTACCCGGAACGAAAAGTCCTTTTCTACATTGCTGTTTACCAACATCTCAAGCAACGTATTCGACAAGATATTATCCGTACGGATGATCCTGTTGAAGCGATAGAAGAGATGGAAGTAGAGTTGGCTAGGTTAAGTGAAGAGCTTGCGTTGCGTGAAAACAGGTTGGCCATAAGTTCTGATTCTGCGGCCTCCATTATTAAGAAAACCATTCAGCGAGAGCAAAATCGTATTCGTTTACTTAACCAAGGTTTGTCCAATATTAATTTCGGTCAAGTAAATGGGGTTCGCCTGAACGTCAATATTCGAGAAAGTCATTCAACATTACTTGACGGGTTAGCTAATCAACAGGACAAGCATCACGATCTATTTAAAACTTCTCGTTTTACCTTCTCCGAAGGAATGGCAAAACTGTTCCAACGTGTTAATCCTCACATTGATATGGGGCAACGATCACCTCAGGTTTTGGGAGAAGAATTACTCGACTACCGAAACTATTTAGAGCTGAGTGTGGAAGTGAACCGTGGTACTGATGGCTGGTTACAAGCCGAGTCTGGTGCTTTATCCACAGGTGAAGCGATAGGTACAGGTCAGTCTATATTGCTTATGGTTGTACAGAGCTGGGAAGAAGAATCTCGCAGGCTACGAAGCAAAGATATTGTTCCGTGCCGTCTGCTATTTTTAGATGAAGCCGCACGCTTAGATAGTAAATCGATCAATACTCTCTTTGAACTATGTGACCGCCTTGATATGCAGTTACTCATTGCAGCTCCAGAGAATATAAGCCCAGAACAAGGTACAACGTATAAACTCGTTAGAAAGATATTTAAAGATCATGAGCATGTTCATGTTGTAGGTCTGAAAGGGTTTGGTAAAAAAGGCTTTAGAGAAACGCAATAGTAACGATTACCGAACAAATAATACGTTACTTTATGTGAATAAAATAGCCAACCACAGAGGATGAGGTTGGCTATTTATTACATATAAACAGCTTGAAATGCCCCTTTTCATGGTCTTTGCTGTCTGCTGCTCCATCGAACACATTTTCCTGAACAATTGTTTAGTGGAATGGGTCCCACCTCCATATAGACCAAAAATTCATTCAGTTTGGTATATTAGTACATCCTTCCCATGTTCATTTAGTATTATATCTATTGGTTTTAGGTAGATATCACTAGGCATATTTCTAATAAATAACACTCCTTATGCTATGTCATGTTTTCTCATTTTAATTAAAATAATTGATTGTCGTATGGAATTTATTTGGTTCCATTGTTATAGGTGGAATATATTTGGCTTCATTGTTGTTGCTAATGTATTTCATGGCAACAAGTTTGATAATAATTATTTAATAAGTCCTATTTTTCTTCATTATTAATTTGCGTCTTGATATTTTTACCATAGCTTTAAAAAATGAGGTGATACAATATGAGTATTCGTATTAATATTGTTATATGTACTATAGCTTTATTATTAGTGGGGTGTAGAGGGAATGATACTCCTAATACCGTTGGGGCACCTGAAGGCTCTGTCGTGATTGAAGAACCAGATGATGCAGATGATGCAGATGATACAGGTGATGTAGACGATGTAGATGATACAGATGATGTAGAAATTGACCCTAATTTATTTCTTATTTCTGAAGAAAATGTTTTGAAAACAGAATCAATAGAACGAGAATTGAGAGATGGGTTAGACTTAGATAATATTACTGTATTTTATTTAAATGATACTCAATTTATTTTATCTAATAATACCCCTCGAACTATTGTTCAACCAGTTGTGAAAATAGAAGGTATTTTTTATATCATCGAAAAAACTATTGAAGCATTCACTAAAGCAACAATAAAATCACCGGTTTCTATTCAAGATAAAACGATTTTTTTTCATGAACAAACCCCATTTTTCAGAGTGCAAGTAAGTTCATTTAATACTAATACAAACGATGATAGTACACTGGATGCAACTGAAGTTCAGATAGAAGCCTATTTGAAAGAGCTACGTGGCTATCGAGTTGTAAATAATTATTTTTCTTATATTAATGATGCGCTTGTTTATTTAAAAAGTAGAGAACAAACTAGATCGGCGTTACAGCACACTCACTCAGAGGGTTATTGTGAGTTTGATCATGTGGGCTCTATTGCTAGCCGATATTCAGATACGAGTTCGATATCGGATAAAATATATAGTGTTTTAGATCACAAGCCTACGTCTAGTTATGAGGCTCGTTATGTTAATGGTTATGTTTACGGCATGGCGACAGTAGGAAACGGTTGGTTAAGCCTAGTCGATAAAGTGCTATATAAACCAGGTTGGATAAAACCTCACAATATATATTTGCATGAAAAACATCATAATCATGGCTTTGGTCATTCTGGAGGTCTAACTTACGGCTGGCCTGAAAGGTCAGCTGATTTTATCGAAAAGGCAGACTACTCGTTTTATGACAACCCAGAGCTACGCAGCATACCTGTCATAACTAAATATGATGTGACTGCACAAGATGATGGGACAATACAGGTAAATATTCGTTGGTTTCATAAAAACAAAGATGAACCTCAAACGTTAGATAAGTTCCTATTCATTGGTGGAAACAAGATGACCATTAACGAAATAGGATATGTTAATCAAGATGGATCAAAGACTAGCGTTGATTTTGACGAACAAGTTGATGAACAATTGATCACAATTTCGAAAGACAAAATACATATTCAAACGTCACCATTTTCTCAAATAAATAATAAAGAAATGCCGATTGGTTTGTACATTAATGCAAATTACCCAACGGAAACACAACGCGATCTTTTGGTGATCGCCGGTACGGAGAATAACGAGAAAGTCTATGGAAATATAAAAATTAACCTTTCTCATTTTGGTACTGGGCACCCAGACGGAGAAAGGGTGGTCTTTATCGAAAAAGAAGAACGAAAAACGGCTGCCGGTCAATATGTTCTCAGCGTATTAACATATTTACCAGAAGAAGCAAAACTATACTGTGAAGCTAAAGGCCTACAGTTAGGGACTCTCGAAGCATATAAAACGCGAGCCTTACTCGATTTTCAACATAAATATTTACCTTACCAATCAATGGTTGGTTTGTCGGCCGAAGACGGGACACCTATTGCCGTACAAAGCTCGTCAAATTGGCAGGTATCACATAGTAACTATACCGACAGAGGTGCGCTTATCGTTTGTGCGATTCCAGATTAAAATCTAGAGTCGTTTTATATCTAGAAAGCCAACCGGTTAAATCAGTTGGCTTTTTTAATTCTATTTTTTCAGCATTTTAGCAAGATCTGCGAACGGGTTGTGCGTAGCACCTTCATGTTCATCTTGGCCGGGTGTAATTTCTGAACCGTATTGGTCGTGGTCGGTATATTTTGAATGCTCATGATCGTGGCAATAAATACATAACAATTCCCAGTTACTACCGTCATTGGGGTTATTAGTATGATCATGGTCTTTGTGGTGGACCGTTAGTTCTCGCAGATTTGAATAGACAAATTCGCGTGCACAGTTTCCGCAAACCCACGGGTACATTTTTAATGCTCTGTCTCGGTAATCACTCTCTTTTCTAGCATATGCTGCACTACTACCATAAAAATCTGATGCCATGTTCACTCCTAACTTTTTACCACTTGAAAATCTGTCTTAGCGTAACACAATAAGGGTGAATTTCTAAAAGCAAAAAGCGCATTTAGACGATGCATGCTAATATAAAAAGCGTGTATCTATTAATGAAAAAATATCATGACAGCAACCAGTTACCTCAATAATTTAAACCAAGAATATTTGGCTATTCATAAAAACAAAGAAGACTTTTTTGGGAAACTTACATGGGAACCAGTGACGACCATGACGGCTCAACAAAAGCACAAACACAATGGACTCAATATTTAAGTAATCCAGATAAAATCAGTGAAATTTTACAGCAAATTAATGCTGCAGATAGCATAACAAATGAGCTTGAAAAACAGCAGACAAAAGAAGGTTTAACTGGGTGGCTTGCTATGTTTCGTGCGCATTCTATAGAATCTGCGAAGGCACAAAAGCTAAAAGAAAAGTTGATTCAACTGGAAGCGGATTTGTTTGAGAAGAAACAGAGTCACTTGATGCATTATGTGAACGAGCAGGGCGAATCAGCGGAAGGTTCTTTACCTATATTATCTTCAATCATTCGTACACATAATAACGAGCAGGTAAGGAAGTCCGCCCATAAGGCTCTGATTGACTTAGAGCAGTGGCTGCTTGCCAATGGTTTAATAGAACTTATTAAGCTTAGAAATCAATTTGCTCAGTCTTTAGGCTATAAAACCTATTTTGATTATTCGATAGAAAAAACGGAGCAGATGACAACGAATCAACTTTTTACCATTTTGGATGACTTTGAGCGACGGACTCGTGACGGTCATTTAGACAGTTTAAAGAATCTCGCTAAAATAAAAGGCAAACAAGCGTTATCTGCGTCTAATTTTGTTTACTCTTTTGCTGGTGATATAATGAGAGATTTGGACCAATATGTACCATTTTCTCAATCCTTACGTCGTTGGGTCGAATCGTTTGGCCGCTTGAATATTGATTACTCTGGAGCGGAACTTACACTAGATTTATTAGATAGAAAGGGCAAATATCCGAATGGTTTTTGTCATGATCCTATCCCTTCATTTTATGATCAAGGTTCATGGATAGCAGCAAAGGTCAACTTTACGAGCAATGCTAAACCTGACCAAATTGGGAGCGGATATGATGGCATCAATACGCTTTTTCACGAGGGAGGTCATGCTGCGCATTTTTCTAATGTCAAAATGAATGCACCTTGTTTTTCACAAGAATTTG
The DNA here is from genome assembly GCF_028204155.1 of Vibrio algarum. NCBI lineage: Bacteria > Pseudomonadati > Pseudomonadota > Gammaproteobacteria > Vibrionales > Vibrionaceae > Vibrio > Vibrio algarum. The sequence goes on from NZ_JAQLOI010000001.1 coordinate 1,691,735, forward strand.
CACCTACTTCAATGGCATACGCTGAAACTCAATCAATGTTTTGTGATAGCTTACTTACGGATGCAGATTGGCTTAAACAGTATGCTATTAACGCGGATGGTGAACCTGTTTCTGAAGAGATTATTAAGGGCATTATTGACAGTAAACAGCCGTTCAAAGCGTATGAAGAGCGGAGTATTTTGGTGGTGCCTTATTTTGAACGTGATCTATATTTACTCACTGATAACGAATTGACACCAGAAATAATCACGCAGCTTGCCCGCGATTGTGAGAAAAAAATATTAGGTTTGGAGTGCAGTCCAAGACCATTGATGGCTATCCCTCATTTACTTTCAGATGAGTCAGCTTGTTCCTATCAAGGTTACCTGTTAGCTCATATGGCGGTTTATCAGACGCGCGCTTATTTTATGGGCAAATTTGGTTACTTAACGGACAACCCAGAGATTGGTCCACTTTTAGCAAAGCATTATTGGGCAGCAGGCAACAGTGTTTCTCATAACCAATCCATTAAAGCCTTAACAGGTGAAGGTTTTAATGCGAAATATCTAGCTGATGAGTGCAATTTAACGGCAGATGCTGCGTGGAAGTTAGAGCAAGCTAAGATATCAGCTTTAGCATCGCGAGAGCGTGCAGATTTAAGGTCGCTTAACGCGAGCATGAAAATAGTTGATGGTTCGATAGTATTGGCATCAAACGAACTATCAGACGATGATATGTGCTGTCAGTTTGAGCACCACATCGAGCAGACCTACAAGTAATTATATAGGTTGTATGTTTGAAGCACTTAGTAGTGCTTCAAACCATCTACAACATTTTCATATGTGAATGTAAAACCCAACTGGAGCAGTTTGTCTGAACTGATCTTTTTCGCTGGCTCATTGTTTAACTTTGGTAACGTTAACTCATCGTGATAGTGCTGTATCGCTTGGTTATAAAACTCGTATTTAGTGACAGTATTTGGAGAAGTGACATTAACCACTTGATTGTGGACTTCAGTTAAACTGAATATCACCGCATTAATAACATCTTGTAAATGCACCATATTTACGGGAGCAACTTTGCTGACACTGCGCATTTTATTGACAAATCTAGCTGGGTGCCTATTGGGTCCAAATAGGCCTGAGCATCGCAATATCGCGTACTCAATTCCAGAATCTATTAGTGATTGTTCGGCGGTTAACATTATTTGTGCATTTTCTGAAAAATGATTATTGCTCTTAGCTAACGACAAAGAAGCATCATTTTCATTCATAACCTCATTAGTATTAGGGTAAACCGAAGTAGAACTAACCATGATGATTTTTTCTACCCCAGCTTCTTTGGCGCTGTTAATAAGGGATTGCCAACGAATTGCATAGGCTTCTCCCTCTCCTTTTCGAAATCCAGGAGGAAAAACACCAATTACGGTTCTAATATCTCTAGCTTGAAATTGTTCTGTTACAAAGGGATCTGCAGTTGGAATATGTGAATCTAAGCGCAGAGCGAAGCAGGGGATAGATAACGCTTCCAACTCTCTCAGTCTTTCAGTAGACGTTCGGGTGGCGAATACAGGTTTATCCATGGAATCTAAACGCTGCGTTAATGGAAAGCCCAACCACCCAGCTCCAATGATTGCTATGCTAGTCATTGAATTACGTTATTTAAGCTGTAAGTATACGCAATACTCTATAGGCACTTTCTGCCACTTCTATACCTTCGTCAGTCAAATAACCACCGTCAGGTAAGGTACAAAGGTTTTTTGCATATAGACGCTTAACAGCCTCTTGTAATTCTTCTGTGGCATCATTATGGACTTTAATGCCTGTTGCGGCACTGCTGATATCAAACTGAAGAAGTAAGTTAAGTTCCGCTATGTTCTCTGTTGTGTATTTCATGTGTAATTCCTTCGCTATTTCATCTTTATATGCCATCAACATTAAATTGCATTCAGTCTCGGAACAAGATTCGATAGTAAGAACTGTTAGCTATGATGGAAATGGTTAATATTAGAACGATATTAAGGGGGCTGATAGGAAACGTATCCGCTATAGATATAGCTAAAATAGATAAAAATAATATTTTAATAGCTAGAATGAAGTGACGATTAAAATAATTGTGGTGAATAGATAATTCGGCTTGAAATGTGAGCTGGATCATAGGAATATCCGCGCATTATTTTAGTAACGAAGAAAACATAAAAATGAATATGAACCAATTTGATTCTTTATTGCCACCTCAAATGGCAGAAAAAGCGGCTGAGGCAGGAGTAGGTAAAGCGACTAAAGACCCTATGAAATCATTTTTGCTAGCGATAACCGCTGGTATTCATATTGGTATCGCATTTATTTTTTACACTACCGTTACTACGGGTACAGAGTCTGTTCCATACGGATACAGTCATTTCATAGGCGGGCTCGCATTTAGTCTTGGTCTTATACTCGTTATTATCACTGGTGGTGAACTGTTTACAAGTTCGGTATTAACTTTGGTAGCGCATGCCAGTGGTAAAATCACTTGGCGTAATCTTATTTCTAACTGGTGTGTGGTGTATACGGGAAACCTAATTGGGGCACTTGGTTTAGTGGCTATTATGTTAGTGGCGAAACAGTATACTTTTGACGATGGTGCCGTCGGTATTAATGCGATGAAAATTGCACAACACAAACTTCATCATGGATTTTTTCAAGCCGTAGCATTGGGAATCATGTGTAACGTATTGGTGTGTGTTGCTGTTTGGATGACGTTTAGTGGCCGGAGTCTTACAGATAAAATTATGGTAACGGTATTGCCTGTTGCAATGTTTGTGTCGTCAGGATTTGAACACTGCATTGCGAATATGTTTCAAGTACCAATGGCGATAGGCATTAAAATGTTTGCTAGTCCGGAATTCTGGCAAGCTGCTGGTACGACAGCCGCAGAGTTTTCTGATTTAACCTTAACCAATTTTATAATGAATAATCTTATTCCTGTTACGCTAGGAAATATTATTGGTGGTGGAATTTTTGTTGGAATGGGTTACTGGTTAATTTATCTACGAGACTAATAGACTTGCTTTCATATTGATGAGTATGCCTTGCTAGTGAAATGGGGCAGATATTATATGTGATTTATGCCGAAGGTCAGCATGCGAATGCTGGCCTATTATGTCAAATGGATATAAGAAAATTTAGCGATAGAACTCAATCATACAAGTGTTTATCCACAATATCTGTGGATAAATTGTTAGACGCTAATAAAAATAAGCTTTTTATAATCGCAAGCTATTTTTCAAGAAATTGCACCTTGATTCTCCCTTCTTTTGTAATGGTCTGCTTTAAACTAAGTTGAAGCGAAATGGTAATTGATACAGACATCATAACGAAGATTGCTATCAGAATAATCATTTGATATTTGATTGCAATTATCGGACTGGTTCCCCCTAATATCTGCCCCGTCATCATACCGGGAAGTGTCACTAATCCGGTTGTCGCCATAGAGGCAAGTATTGGTGCAAGCGCCTTCTGCATAGCTGCACGTACAAATGGAATAGACGCATATTGTGGTGTTGCCCCTAGAGATATGGCTGCCTCGTATTCGGTTTTTCGTTGTTCATAGGCACCGTACAGATTTTGCAATGCCACGATATTTCCACTAAGGCTGTTACCCAGCAGCATTCCAGATAATGGGATAATGTACTGTGCGCTATACAGAGGCGATGGCTGGATTACTCCGACAGACAAAATAATAAGCAGTGGTGCCAATCCTACCAACAACCCAGTCAACACAGGCATGAATAAAAATTTAGACGGTAACTTAGCTTTACCAATGATAGCGTTGCTTCCTACTACTATCATCACGCAGAGCCATAAAAGATTCAGTAGTAGATTGTTGGTTTGAAAAACAAACTCTAAATAGATGCCTACCAATATAAGCTGAACGGCCATTCTAATGATTGCTACTACCATGTCCTTCATTAATTCCAGTTGATAGCGATTATTGATATACAAAGGAACAAGAAGTACTAAAGAGAAAAGCGAAAGCTGTATCCAAGAAATATCTAAGGTTGTCTGCATTGTCTGTTTCACCTAGTTAGAAGAACTAAAGAGCATACCGTATTTTGAAAATAATCGTGATGATAGCTTTGGATTGCGACCGGGATTTTACAGAACGGTAACATTAAAAACGACGAATAAAGGATTTGTTTACTGCTCATAAACACGATTTATAACGGAAAATTAGCCTTTAATTGTTGTCATAAATTGCTTTTCCTTAACAAATTTTACCAATATTAATTTTACATATTTGTTCACATATAAACACATAAAATATTAATAAAACACATCTCCGTTCCATGTCAAAAAAGCCACGAATAACTTGCCCTGTATGACCTTACGCTATTGAACCACATGTTTTTTGTGGATTAAGATCTTACTTAACGAATGAATTATTGTCCGGTTAATTTGAAATACGATTAGCTGAATCTAGTCACATAGTGAGTGTATGTATGAAAAATGTTAACAAAAGCATGGATGCTGAAACTCGATCCTTAGAGTGGAAATCTTTTTTAATAATATCCGTGGTTCTGTTTCCCGTTTTAAGTGTTGCGATGGTTGGTGGATACGGATTTTTGATTTGGTTTATGCAGGTGTTTTTCATGGGGCCTCCGGGTATTCATGGTTAACCCTCGTTTCTTTTTTAGAATTCAATTTATAGAGAACCAATTATGACTTCCTTAATTAAAAATCTTTGGACAACCATGACTCGCCCGGCTGTGCATATAAGCCTAGGCGTGTTAACTCTGGGTGGCTTTATCGCCGGTATTGTTTTTTGGGGTGGCTTTAACACGGCACTTGAAGCAACCAATACAGAAGAGTTTTGTATTAGCTGTCACACCATGGAAGCCAATGTTTATAAAGAGCTTCAAGAAACAGTCCATTGGAAAAATAACTCAGGTGTACGTGCCACATGCCCGGACTGTCATGTCCCTCATGAGTGGACTGATAAAATTGCTCGTAAGATGCAAGCGTCTAAAGAAGTCTTTGCTCAGGTCTTTGGTAATTACGATGAACCTGGGGTCTTTGAAGAGCGCCGTAAAGAACTTGCACAGCATGAGTGGGACAGGTTCTCTGCTAACGGCTCTCTTGAATGTAAAAATTGCCACAACTACGACTCTATGGATTTTGATTCCATGTCAACGGCTGCCCAAACGCAGATGAAACTTGCTGCGGAAAAAGACCAGAGTTGTATAGATTGCCATAAAGGCATCGCACACAAGCTTCCAGAAGGCATGAGTGGCGCGGGAAGCATGATGGAAGAGCTCGAAGAAATGGCATTGAAGACCAATTACGACGTTGGTCAAAGTATTACGACTATTCGACACCTCGCTCTATTCGAAGATTCCGCTATGACAATTGACGCTGGGAAAATACTGCCTGCGTCTAGCGTAACTATCCTTGCTCAAGAAGGTGATGCCATTCAAGTCCAAATTGAAGGTTGGCGAAAAGCACGTGGTTTTGCGCGAGTCATCCAAGAAGAATTCGGAATGAACATTGGTGTCGCTTCGTTAACCAAGTCCGCAGCAAAAAATAAGAAGATCATTGAGAAGCACGAGAAGAAAGTCGACGACTTAACTGGCCTGCCTTGGCAACGTGTTACTGCGAAACTGTGGATGAAGAAAGAGACAGTAATCAACAGCATTGATCCGATTTGGGAAAAATCGAAAGTGGCATATCAATCTAATTGCTCTACCTGCCACACACAACCAGAAGAAGGACACTTCGATACGAATACTTGGCCCGGAATGTTCAACGGTATGTTGGCTTTCGTTAATTTCGACACAGACACCGAAGCCCTCATCTTAAAATATTTACAAAAACACTCTTCAGATTTCTCTGAAGATAGCCATTAAGCTTTAAGGAGTAACCCTATGACTATAACAAGAAGAAGCTTTCTTAAAGGTGCAGCAGCAACAAGCGCTGTATCTGTAATTGGTCCTAGCTTGTTAATGTCGGCAAAAGCAAGCGCTGCTGATGCTGGTACATGGAAAACAACTGGGTCACACTGGGGCGCATTTCGCGCGTTAGTGCAAGACGGCAAAGTACAAGAGATAAAGCCACTTGAATTAGACAAACACCCAACTGAAATGATAAACGGCATCAAAGGGATTATTTATAGTCCTTCACGTGTTCGTTACCCAATGGTTCGTTTAGACTGGCTTAAAAAGCACAAATATGCTGCCGATACACGCGGTAATAATCGTTTTGTACGTGTTACTTGGGATGAAGCCATTGACCATTTTTACAATGAGCTAGAGCGAGTGCAGAAAGAGTACGGCCCATGGGCTTTGCACGCGGGACAAACTGGTTGGCGTCAAACAGGTCAAGTACACTCTTCTGGTAATCACATGCAACGTGCTGTTGCAATGCACGGTAACTTCATCAAAAAAGTAGGTGACTACTCAACGGGTGCTGGTCAAACTATTCTTCCTTATGTTTTAGGTTCAACAGAGGTGTACGCTCAAGGTACGTCTTGGTCTGAAATTTTAGAAAATAGTGACAACATTATTCTGTGGGCCAACGATCCAGTTAAAAACCTTCAAGTAGGGTGGGCATGTGAAACACATGAATCGTTTGAGTATCTCGATCAGCTAAAAGAAAAAGTAGCAAAAGGAGATATCAACCTAGTATCTGTAGACCCTGTGAAGAACAAGTCACAGCGTTTCTTTAACAATGACCATATGTATATTCATCCGCAAACAGATGTTCCATTTATGTTAGCGCTTGCTCATACATTGTATAAAGAAGAGCTTTACGACGAAGATTTTGTAGACACTTATTGTTTAGGTTTTGAAGAGTTCATCGCCTATGTTAACGGTGAAACAAAGGATAAAGTCGAGAAAACACCAGAATGGGCTGCGGAAATTTGTGGAATAAGTGCAGACAAGATCCGTGAGTTTGCTCGTATGTTAACCAATGGACGTACGCAACTCTTGTTTGGTTGGTCAATTCAACGTCAGCAACATGGTGAGCAACCTTATTGGATGGGTGCGGTATTGGCAGCAATGCTTGGCCAAGTAGGCTTGCCAGGTGGTGGTGTTTCTTATGGTCACCACTATAGTTCTATCGGTGTACCTTCAACTGAGTTCGCTACTCCGGGTAGTTTTCCACGTAACCCAGAGCAAGGGACTAAGCCTAAATGGGATAATAGCGACTTCAATGGTTACAGTAAGGTAATTCCGGTTGCTCGCTGGATTGATTGCTTAACTGAACCAGGTAAAGAGATTCGCCACAACGGCAATACAGTGAAACTTCCGGGTTATAAGATGATGGTTATTTCCGGCTGTAATCCATGGCATCACCACCAAGACCGTAACAACATGAAGAAAGCGTTCAAAAATCTTCAAACAGTTGTGACGGTAGATTTTAACTGGACAGCAAGTTGTCGTTTCTCAGACATTGTTCTTCCGGCTTGTACGCAATGGGAGCGGAATGACCTAGATGGTTATGGCTCATATTCTAAGCGTGGATTAGTAGCCATGCATAAATTGGTTGAACCACTATTCGAATCAAAGTCTGATTTCGATATCATGACAGAGCTAACCAAGCGCTTTGGACGTGACAAAGAATATACGCGCGGCATGAATGAGATGCAGTGGGTCCAACACTTATATAACGAATGTCGTAAAGCAAATACAGGCAAGTTTGAACTTCCAGAGTTCGATGCGTTTTGGGAGAAAGGGTATTTCGATGCAGGTAAAGGTAAGCCTTGGGTTCGCCATGCTGCATTCCGTGATGACCCAGAAACCAATGCATTAGGTACACCTTCTGGTTTCTTAGAGATATCTAGTCGTAAGATTGGTCGTTTTGGCTATGAAGAGTGTCAAGAGCACCCAATGTGGTTCGAGAAAAGTGAACGTTCACACGGTGGTCCTGGTTCTGATAAACACCCGTACTGGCTGCAGTCTTGTCACCCAGACAAGCGCCTCCATTCTCAAATGTGTGAATCAGAAGAGATAAGAGCAACTTACGCTGTAAATGGTCGTGAGCCTATCTACCTTAACCCTGAAGATGCGAAATCAAAAGGTATTAAAGATGGCGATGTAGTCAGAGTCTTTAATGATCGTGGTCAGCTTTTAGCTGGCGCAGTACTTATGGATTCTTATGCCAAAGGTGTTGTCCGTATTGAAGAGGGCGCATGGTATGGACCGGCGAATGAGAAGGTTGGATCGATCGATACCTATGGCGATCCTAATACACTAACTCAGGACATCCCAGCGTCTGAACTATCTCAAGCAACATCAGCGAATACGTGTTTAGTTGATTTTGAGAAGTTTACCGGAGAGCTTCCGCCAGTGACTGCATTTGGTGGTCCAATTGAGATGAAAGCGTAGCTAGTATCTTATGCCAATCTGGAAAGTTAACGTTTTAATCGCTTATCTAGCGTGGTACTAGTATTCGTTACAAAGTTAAAAATGCCGACTTGTTTAAAAAGAGTCGGTATTTTTTTACGGGCAAATTCTGTCGAATGTAAGGTTATTGATTCACATATTCTTTGAAGCGAGCCTTGGTTTCTGGCGATGCTTTGTCATACCAAAAGTGTAGCATTTCTTCTGCGGTGTCCGCGTTAGGTGTGTTAGATGTTGAAGTGGCTTGTTTAGGTATAGCCTCAATTGCCGCTGCCGTTGCGACTGAAGATGTTGCTTCGATAGAGGTAGATACAGTCGATGAAGTAGTGCTGGTAGGGGGTAGCGATACGGTATGACGTTTGCTCTTAATCGCAGCAGGTCCACCAGCCTCGTTATAATCTTCCGTTTCCCTTACGTAATTACGACCTATCTGCATACCATCTATTCTTAGAGTATCTTCTGCTTTTTCGATAACTTTCTTGTCACTATCAATTAGGGACCACCTTATATTTCCTATGTTTTCCCCTGCTTCAGCAGCGTTTCTAAATTCGGGAAACTGAAAGGTTATATTAGTATCTTGTGCCGTGAACTTAGCAATAATTACAGGTGTATCAACACGGGTATAATTATCGCCCCGATTATAAGTGTAGCTATAACGAAATATTATCTGGTTTTCGCCATTTGGTAGCTTTGCGGTCTGCTTGGAGGAAAAAAACTACTGTCTACTTTTGCTTTTTCACCATTTACAACCAAAAGCTCTAGGCTAGAATTTGCTGTCAATTCAACACTAGATAAAGCCGAAAAACTAATGGAACTAACTATCGCTAATGTAATGATTTTTAGATGCTTCATCTGGTTTATATTCCAATTGTTTGTTGTCTATAATGGACTTTTTGTTGTTTTGATTTGTGATAATAAAGTCAAATTGTTTCACCGATTAAAAGATTTGTATAAAATGAAAAGCAAGTAGTAAGAATTATTTGCAATCAACCCAATGACAAATTCTAAAAATCAGGTAAAGTATTCGTCATTAAAAACAGGTCAAATAAGACTTTATTCCATAATTATAAACTTGTATAGGATATAACATGATTCAAGTTGTCGGTCATAAGAACCCAGATAGTGATAGCATTTGTAGTGCATTAGTTGCCACCGAGTTACTTAAAGCTCGAGGCCTTGAAGCAAGACCCGTTCGTCAAGGTGAGCTTAACCGCGAAACTCAGTATATTCTTGAGCAAGCGGGTGTAGAAGCCCCAGAAATGTGTACAAGTGTAGCGGGTGAAAAAGTTTGGTTGGTTGATTATACCGATGTTTCTCAAGCACCTGACGACATCAATGAAGCAGAAATCGTGGGTATTGTTGACCACCATCGTCTCGGCGATGTTATGACAATTAATCCATTAGAAGCGTGGATTTGGCCTGTAGGTTGTACATGTACTATCTTATTTAATCTTCTAAAAATGGAAGAAGTAACCATTACTCGTGAAATGGCAACCTTGATGATGTCGGCTATCCTTTCTGATACCGTGGGCTTTGCGTCTCCAACGTGTACTCAAAAAGACAAAGACGCCGTTGAGGCACTTGCTAAGTATGCAGAAGTGACCGACTTAGATGCATTTATTAAAAACCTGTTGATAGCTAAAACAGATATCGAAGGTCTGAATGCTGCTCAATTGGTAGAAAAAGATCTTAAAGCTTACCCTTTCCTTGGTAAAAACGTGGTTGTTGGTCAAATAGAACTTGCAACGCTTGAGCAAGTAGACGGTATGATTGAGGCTCTGGAAGTTGACCTTCAACGTCGTTGCGATGAAGAAGGCCTAGCCTTTGCGGCCGTGATGCTTACTGATATCACTTCGGCAACGACTCGTCTTCTTTATAAAGGCGAGATGGCTGAAAAACTTGTTAAGCATGAAAAAGATGGTTTACTCATGATGGAAAATACACTGAGCCGTAAAAAGCAAGGCTGGCCTTGGCTTCAAAACGAATTAGTGTAGTAGCAATAACATAATTGATGAAAGAGCGAAGGTGGTCTACCTTCGCTTTTTTTGATCGTAAATTATAAATCCGAGGTAAGTATGGTTGATAAACTCGATAGCGAAAAATTGCAACAGATAAACAATATGGACGCTGACCAGCGAATGAAGTATGGCATCAAAGAGATGGTGACTAATCGCTGTGTATGGATTCTTAAGGATGACCACGGATGCGTCATGCTAAATACAGATGATGACGATTGTGTTCCAGTTTGGCCGAACGAAGAATTTGCGGCGCAGTGGGCTACAGGTGAGTGGGAACATTGCACAGCGGAAAGCATCTCTATTAATAAATGGCACAGTCGCTGGACACATGGTCTAGAAGACGACGAGTTATCTATTGTGGTGTTTCCAAATATCAACGAAGAAGGCGTTGTGCTTTACCCAGATGAATTTGATTTTGAACTAAAGAAACAAGCGCAAAAACTGGATAGAAAATAAGTTATCTGAGATAAAAAACCGTAGAAATACCCTAGGTTATCGAACGAACGCTATGTTGAAAGCAGCTAAGCTTTAAGGTTTAGCTGCTTGGTGATTAGCCCCTTTTATAATTTGGTGCTTTATAAAAATGGCTATCAACTAACCTTTGTGTAATAGGGTGTTCTGGACTGGTAAGAACCTGATTGGTGTCGCCATATTCAACCACATCACCTTCATGCATTACCATTACCTTATCGGTAATGTGCTTAATAATCCCGATATGCTGAGAAGCATAGACAAATGAAACGCCCATCTCATCTTGAAGCTCTAGGAAAAGGTTGATGATTTGCGAGCGCATTGCCATATCTAAACCGTTTAACGCCTCATCTGCAATGATGATAGAAGGCTGCAAGATAAGAGCTCGAGCAAGGCAGACGCGCTGTTTTTGACCTGCTGCTAACATTTGAGGATAAAAATACGCATGTTCTGGTAGTAAGCCAACTCGAACTAGAGTGTCTTTAACTCGTTTCATACGTGCTTCTGCTGGCATTTCAGTATTACGTCGAAGAGGTCCCTCAAGGGTGCGTCCAATCTGGATTCTTGGGTTCAGAGAACTATTTGGATCTTGAAATATCATGCGTATAAGCTTACAACGTGTTGAGTAATCTCGGTGCTCTAGCTTTTCACCATTTACACGAATCTCTCCACTCGTTGGTTCACAGACTCCGGCAAGCATTTTGGCCAATGTGGATTTTCCAGAGCCATTTTGTCCGATCAAGCCAATAGTTTGTCCCGCCTCTAAAGAAAAGCTTACTGGTTTAACTGACTGTTGTATCTTTTTTCTAAAGAACCCAGAACGCGTCACAAACTGTTTCGAAAGGCCATTAACCTCAAGTAAAGACTCATTCATTATTTAGCCCCTGTGTTCAACGGGAAGTGACAAGAATATTTATGTCCCTTTATTTTCTTAGAATAAGGGATCTCAACACATTGTCTCTGTGCATAGGGACAGCGAGGCCCTAATCGACAACCTATAGGTAAGTGTTGTAGCGCCGGGATTGAACCTGGTAAAGATTGTAATTTTTGCTTATGGGGAATCCAATCACTAAAATCGGGCATCGCTTTCAAAAGTGCGATGGTATAAGGATGTTTTGGTGCTTTGAGAATTTGTTCTGTTGCAGCCGATTCTACAGATTGGCCGCAGTACATAACGGTAATTCTTGTTGCCCATTGTGTGATTGTTGTTAGGTCGTGCCCTATAAGTAAAATAGTCGTGTTATGAACTTGGTTCATACGGCTCAATAAACGCAATATCTGTGATTGGGTAATAGGATCCAAATCATTGGTTGGTTCATCGGCAATCAACAAGCGAGGTTTAGCGGCAATGGCCATCGCTATCATTACTTTTTGGCATTCACCATCGGTAAGCTCATATGGATAGCTGCTCATTATCCTTTTATGATCCTTGATACCAACTTTATGCAGTAACGCCACGGCTTGTTTCTTACGCCACTTTAGACGTTGCCACCAGCGACCTTGGAAAGTTTGCGATGGTATGGATTCTGCCAATTGGTTACCCACCGCTTCAGATGGGTCTAAACAGGTGGAGGGCTCTTGGAATATCATCGCGACATCTTTAGCGATAACTTTGCGCCTTTCTTTCGGTGTCAACTGGAGCAGATCAACGTCTCCAAATCGCATTCGATCGGCACTAACACGCCAATTATCTTTGCAGATACCAACTATCGCTTTAGCGACGAGGCTTTTACCAGAACCTGATTCACCTACTAAACCACGTATGTCACCTTCTTGTATCGTAAGGCTCATTCTATCGACAGCCTTGACTAATCCATGTGGTGTTTCTATTTCAATGGTTAGGTGCCTAAAATCCAGTAATGGCATTACTCAACTCCTGCATTTAATGCTTGTCGAATACCTTCACCGACCAAATTTATAACAATAACCGTAAACATGATGGCTAAACCGGGCAGTGTGACCGTCCATGGAGCAAGGTAAATCAACTCAACAGAATCACCTAAAATAGCACCCCATTCGGTGCTGGGTGCTTGTGCTCCTAAGCCTAAAAAGCCAAGGGCGGTGATATCCATAATTGCCAATGTTAATGCCATAGTGACTTCTGCAGCGATGATGGCAAGAATATTGGGGAATATAGAATTAAGCAATAAATACAGATCATTAGCACCATCAAGGCGAGCTGCCATAATGTAATCTTTTTCTAGTTCTGCGTGTATCGCTGTATAGATTGAACGGATAAACCTTGGTATCAACGCCAAACCAATAGCCAATAATATATTAAACTCACCAAAGCCTAAAAAAGCGACAAAAATGATGGCTAAAAGTAGTGAGGGGATTGACATAACGGTATCAAATAGGTGGTTCAGCGTACTAGACAGCAAACCACGCGTCATCCCAGCTAAAATACCGATAAAGCTACCAATTAAGCCTGCGATAATAGTGACTAAAATGGCGGCGCCAAACGTATATCGAGACCCGGTTAAAATTCTTGAAAGGATATCTCGACCAAGATCGTCGGTACCCAAGAAATATTCAATACTACCTTCTGTTGCCCAAGATGGTGGAACCAATAAATGACCGGTTTGCAGGTTTGGATCATGCGGAGCAATCCAGTGTGCTGTTAGTGTAATTAATATTATTAGGCCAAGACACCAGACACCAAACATCGCTAAATTGTTATTGCGGAAACTCTTAGCAAAACGTTCGAACTGAGTAGGTATATGTTCCTCTTGATATATGCTATTGGTTAACATACCACTCTTTCCTTACTAATGGATTCGATAACGTACCAAGTAAATCAGACAATATATTGGCAGATAAAACGAAGGAGGCGACCACCATAACCCCCGCTTGAATTGAGGCGTAATCTTGATTGGCTAACGCATTTAAAAGCCATCTGCCAATTCCTGGCCAGTTAAAAATAGATTCTGTGATAATGGCAAAGGTGATCATACTTGAAAGTTGCACGCCTAATGTTGGAAATATGGGCGGTAAAGCATTGCGAAAAACATGTTCAGTGATAATTTCACGTGTCGATAAACCCTTAATTCTCGCTGCACGAATGTAATTTTGAGTCATAACTTCTGCAACAGAGGCCCTCATCAATTGAACAATTTGTGTAGTAGGTGCAAGTGCAAGGACTAGGGATGGTAAAACTAAATGCTCCAATACACTCTGTAGTGCTTCGGCTTTATAAGGGTTGTCAGATAAGAATGCATCAATGATGGCAAAGCCTGTAACATGCTCAATCTCGTACAATAGATCATATCGGCCTGAGACAGGGAGTAGCTCCATGTCTAATGAAAAAAACATGATCAATAAAAGCGCTACCCAGAATAATGGTGCGGAGTACCCAGACATCGATGTGAATGAAATGACAGTATCGATAAACTTACCTTGTCGCATACCCGCGATAGTTCCGACAGGGATACCAATAAAAAGAGCAAGCATGAAAGAGATGAAAACAAGTTCTAGCGTGGCAGGAAAAACCACCACAATATCTTCAATGATTGGGTAACCTTGTTTATTTAAACCAAAGTTTAAATTCCATAATTCTTGTACATAGTGCGACCAACCCTGTAAGTAACTCATGTGAGCCCAAGGAGACTCGTTGTCTAAGCGGAGAATGCTAAAACCGACAAAGGTCAATATAATTAATGTAATCGCAAAGAGGTTAAAGCGACGAATAGTATAACGAAACATCTACTTGACTCTCCTAACTTTGTGAAAACTCTTGGACGTGAATGGGCTAGATTCAAAGCCAGTGAGCGATTGATGGTATGTCAAAAACTGAGCACCGTGAGCAATCGGAATGACGGGAACTTCCTCATTCATCATATATTGTGCTTCTTTATATAAGTTTAGTCGGTATCTCTCTTGATTGGTCTCTCTTGCTAAATCTAATAAAAAATCAAAATCAGGGTTACACCACATAGATACGTTTAAACCTGACTCTTCGGCACTACACGAAAGCAGTGGACGTAAGAAGTTATCTGGATCTCCCGTACTTGCGTTCCATCCGGTGAGAATTAAATCTATATCAGTATGTTTCGACAATTCGGTACGATTAAATCGGTCACTAGTAAATAATTCTAGCTCGATACCAATGTCAGCATACTGTGCTTGAATTAATTCTGCTGTTTTTCTTGGGCTAGGGTTATAAGGACTGGCTTCTAACGGTACCCACATTGAAAGTTTTAGGCCTTGAGTATAGCCTGCGTCTCGTAGTAAACCCACGGCATAATTTTTATCGTACCTTATTTGATTGGAGTCTTTTTGATACGCCCAAGAGCTTGGTGGCAATATGGAATAAGCTTGTTCACCTGTTCCAAAATAGACAGCATCTAGGATACTTTTCCGATTGATTGAGAGGCTTAACGCTTTCCTGACTCGTTGATCGCTCAATGCTGGGTGCTCTGTGTTGATAGCGATAAACGAAACGTTCATCGAAGGCTTAGCTTCCAATATTAAGTCATGGTGCTGTTTGATAATTGGTATTTGACTAGAAAGTGGGGAGTAGAGAACATCACACTCTTTGCGTAGCAGCTTGGCAAGAGGCCCAGTACCACGAGAAGAAATATCAAATACTACTTGTTCAAGTTTTGGTTCGCCTTGCCAGTACTTAGGGTGCTTTTTAAGCCTTACTAAATCACCGACCTGATATTCAGCCAAATAGAACGGGCCTGTACCAACAGGTAACTCATCGATAAGATTTTTTTCGTCTTTGATTTCGAGTTGTAACGCATACTCTTTCGATAAAATAACAGCGTGAGTAGTGGAAATGTTGGATAGAAAAGTGTTGTCAGCTTTATTTAAAGTAAATTTTACGGTTTGTGAGTCTATGGCTTCAACCCTTTTTACTAGTTCACTGAATCCAATACTTTCAAACCAAGGGTAACTTGCATTACCGACTAAATAAAAAGAGTGGTTAGGGTCTATCAAACGGTTAAAGCTAAACAGAACGTCGGAGGCATTAAGGGCTCTGGTTGGTGTAAACCAATCAGTGCTCTGAAACTCAACACCTTGTTTGAGCTTAAAAGTATATTCTGTACCGTCTTTATTGACTTGCCAGGATGTGGCAATACTGGCAACTGGTTTTTGAGTCGTAGGATCAAGCGTTAGCAACGAATCATAAATTTGCGGGCTCAATGATTCTGCAGTGATGCCACCTTCCACTAACTGTGGATTGAAGGAATTTGGAGCGCTATGTCCACAAGAGACAAAACCTTGTTTGCGAATTTTTTCGTGATCAATATTGTCGCTACACCCGATCAGTAATCCGATACTAAAGAATCCTGTGGTGAACTTTAAAATTGCTTTCATAGAAAGAGTTATCATTGATTGAGAACGGGCAAACAAAATATGCCTAAAGAACCGCATAATTTAACACTTTTTTTAGTCAGACCAATTCTTTAGGGTACTTAAGTAACAAAGTGGCAAGATTTACTGCTAATCGGTATGCGCTATGGTAAACCTAATTTCGCTACTTCGTTTACTCTTGTTGGTTCTGAGTATTCTCGTTTGCTTGGCCAACAATATTATATTTTCGTAGCATCCCACGAATCTGATGATAACTTAGATTAAGTAACTCAGCTGCGGTACGCTGATTGTGTTTAGCTTCTTCCATAACCTGATGGAGTAATTGGATATCTTGTTGCTCTTGCCATTTTTTATAATCGATGGGCAGTTCTAACGTTGTTAGTTTATGTTCTTCGACACTGTCTAGTATATTGGTTGCACTTGAATCTTCCCATTCACATTTGAAGGGGTCTAAAACGAGGTTGTCTATTGGAAGATCAGATTTTCCATGTTGATAAACGGCACGTTCTATAACATTTTTTAACTCTCGTACATTTCCGGGCCATTGATGTTCTAATATTTCGTTGGTCACCCTATCTGTAAAGCCGACAAATAATGGAAGTGATAATTCACGACACATTTTCATCGCGTAATGTTGAGCAAGCAAAAGGATATCTTCTTTACGCTCTCTTAGTGGTGGAAGATGAACCACATCAAATGCCAACCGATCTAATAAATCCGCACGGAACGTTTCACTTCTTGCCATTTTTGGAAGGTTTGCATTGGTGGCACAAACAAGCCTAACGTTTGCATTAAGAGTTTTACTTCCACCAACTCGTTCATATTGCCCATACTCAATAACTCGAAGCAGTTTTTCCTGTACTGATAACGGTGCTGTCGCCAACTCATCTAAAAACAGCGTACCGCCTTCCGCACGCTCAAACCGCCCTTGATGTCGCCCCTTAGATCCAGTAAAAGCCCCGGCCTCATGGCCAAAAAGTTCCGTATCAATGAGACCTTCACTTAGGCTGGAGCAGTTAAGCATCACCAATGGTTGATCCCAACGTTTCGACAAATAATGCAGTCTTTGTGCAATTAATTCTTTACCTGTCCCTCGTTCTCCAACGATAAGCACAGGTCTTTCGATAGGAGCCAAGCGAGAAACTTTATCTAAAACAGAAAGAAAAAGTGGTGATTCTCCAATCAGGGTTTGTTGTTCCACATTGCACTCCAAAATTAGGGTGGTAATTTTTACCAATAGTTGGTTATATTTATCATAGCATACTGATAGAAAAATCGCTCTACTCATTAACTTCTTGTATTATAAATAAAAAAATATTGGCATGGATATTGGAATATAGTTTGTAAACCTGAAGCTATTCCAGACTTAAATAGCGTTAGGATTCATTGTCGTATTACTAAGGAGATATATCATGGGTATTTTTTCGCGTTTCGCTGATATCATCAATTCAAATGTAAGTTCTTTGCTAGACAAAGCCGAAGACCCAGAAAAAATGATCCGTCTTATACTACAAGAGATGGAAGATACCTTGGTCGAGGTACGTACCAACTCGGCGAAGGCAATTGCTGATAAAAAAGAGCTTTCCCGCCGTGTTAGTTCTATGGAATCACATATTGAAGAGTGGCAAAACAAAGCGTCATTAGCGTTAACGAAAAGTCGAGAAGATTTGGCACGAGCGGCGCTGATAGAAAAGCAAAAACTTATCGATATCGTGAAAAGTTTACACATTGAGCAATCATTGGTTGAAGAAACTATCGACAAATTGACCGGCGAAATCAGCAAGCTAGAAACTAAAATTAATGAAACACGAGCTAAGCAACAGGCGTTAGTGATTCGACGTGAAGCCGCTGGGAGTCGCCGAGACGTGCAAAAGCACCTTCATACTAGCCGTACAAACGAAGCTTTTTCTAAATTTGAACAGTATGAGCGAAAGATTGATCAGTTAGAGGCTGAAGCTGATACCTATGAGATGTCAGGAAAAGCCAAGTCTTTGGATCAAGAATTTGCTGAGCTACAAGCAAGCGACGAGATTGAAAAAGAGTTGCAAAAACTAAAAGAAAAGATGAATAAAGACCAATAACTAGGAGTTACTAATATGACAGCGGCCATAATTACCGGACCTATCATAGTATTTTTGATTTTTGTTGCGCCGATTTGGTTATTTCTTCACTATCGTGGCAAAACAAAGTCCGAACAAGGCTTGACCAGTGAAGATTACGAACGTCTAGAGTCTTTAACCTCTAAAGCAGAGTCATTGCAAAAGAGAGTCGATACGTTAGAGCGTATCTTGGACTCGGAGTCACCAAGTTGGAGACAGAATCATGAAAGATAGACAACTATACCGTGATCCGGTGAATGGCAAGCTAGCGGGGGTATGTGCTGGTATTGCCAATTATTTTGGTTTAGAAATCTGGCTAGTTCGAATATTGGTGGTCTCTGCTGCGCTTTTGGGTGGTAGCTTTTTGGTTGTGGTTGCTTATGTTGCATTTACGTTGATGTTAGAAAAGCAACCGTATGAATATCAAGAAACCATCAAGACCAAACAAGACCACAAAATTAAAAACAAAGCATGGCAGGCAGGGCAAACTCCTGAAAGTCTACTCAATAATATCGACAATGAACTGGCTCGGGTAGAAAATGGCGTAAGAAACATAGAAGCCTATGTTACGTCCGAGTCTTTTAAAGTGAACAGAGAATTTAGCAAGCTCTAATGAAAAAGTTGATCTTTAGCAATAACCGCGCTTAATTATCAGTAGGTTATGCTCTAAGGCACTAGCAAATCTTATCATCATCATCTATGTTATTAGTTAGCACTATAAAGCTATTACATGGATGATGTTTTATGTTTAAGTCCCAACTCTTTACCTTTCTCTTTTGTACTCTATTACTCGCTGGGTGCAAAGAAGCCCCTCCAGTCCCAGAGCCAGATTCTCGACCCGCTAAATTGTTTGCCGTTTCTGTTGGCAATAACGACTTAGTCAGAACATTTCCAGCCATCGCTCAAGCCGGAGATAAGGCGGTTATGGCGTTTCGCGTACCCGGCCAGTTGAGCCAACTCAACGTTAACTCAGGTGATCTCGTAGAGCGTGGGGATATACTTGCAGCGTTGAATCCGGATGAATATGAATTGCTACAAAAGCAGGCACGAGCCAATTTCGAGTTAGCAAATGTTCAATACCAACGAATGAAAAAACTACGAAAGGATCAAGTAGTATCAGAACAGGACTTCGATAAAGCGCTGGCTACCTATAAATCCGCCAACGCTTCGTTAGACCAAGCGTCAGCAAACCTTAGTTACACTAGTTTGATTGCGCCATACGCTGGGACTGTTTCTATTGTTAATGTAGAAAATCACGAATATATCAGCGTTAACCAACCCGTGATGAATGTTCAAACCACTTCAGTTTTAAAAATTGAATTTCAGTTACCAGGCTATCTGTTAAATCGATTTCGTGGTGGGCCGAATAAAAAAGCAACCATGACTTTCGATTCTTTCCCACAAGAATCATTTTCTGTTCAGCTGCTTGAAATAGATACGGAAGCTGATTCAAAGACCAACAGTTATAAAACCACCTTAGTTATGGATAGACCGGATGAAGTTGGTGTATTACCGGGGATGTCAGGGCAAGTTAGAGTATCTCTACCGAAAACAGACGCAACCGATGTTCCGGATAGTGCCTTGTTTACTGAAAACGAAAAGCAGTATGTTTGGCGCGTTAACGAAGAAGGCTTAACGGAGAAAGTAGAAATAGTATTAAGTGAAAAAGGGACGGTAGAGTCGGGATTAAATGATGGTGATTTGGTGGTGATTTCTGGTGTAGCAGGCGTTGAAGAAGGCACCAAAGTCCGAGAATGGATTAAAGAGAGAGGGCTATAATATGAATAAACTCTTTTACGCCGTTGTACTCAGTTCTTTAGTTGCTCTAAACGGTTGTGGTGAAAAACCAGTTCAAACCATGAAAGAGCTTCCTAGAGTTCGTATTTTAGACCTTTCGTCCCAAACCGATGCGGTTTACGACGGCCGAATGTTCTTTCCTGCCATTGCTGCTGCGGCTGATCGGTCTCATCTGAGTTTTCGATTAGCAGGTCAAGTAAACAATCTAAATGTCAATGAAGGTGAGCTAGTCAGTAAAGGGCAGGTTATTGCTGAAATCGACCCAACAGATTTTAAATTAGAAGTTGAAAACAAAAAGGCGTCATATAATGTTGCTGATAGCCAGTATAGGCGTTCAGCGCCTTTAGTCGAAAAAGGACTGCTAGCCCAATCACAATTCGATGAATTGGCAGCCCAACGGATGATAGCAAAAGCAGAGTATGACTTGGCTAAGTTGCGCTTAACATTCACCCAATTAAAAGCCCCAATAGATGGCATTATCTCTCGAGTCAATGTCGAACAATTTGAGCAGGTTCAGGCTGGTCAACAAATCGTTAATATTCATAATCCACATTTTGTAGATATTGTGCTTCAAGTATCAGATAAGCTTTTTGCTAACACTCCAAAAATTGAAGATTTCCAGTCGGTTGAAGCCGACGTTAAAGTAACCGATGGGCTTATTTATACAGCAAAGCTTAAAGAATATACTACCGAGCAAGATCAACAAACTGCCACCTATACCGTTACGTTAACCATGCCTATGCCTGAGGAGTTGTTGATTTTAGACGGAATGGCAGTAGAGGTAGCCCCTAAAAAAGGTCATGTCGGTGACATACATACCGTTGCAATCTCAATACCAATAGAGGCGATATTTAACCCTGATGGAGATACCTTGGATAGGTTAAATAAATTTGTTTGGGTATTGCAACCAGACAATACAATTAAACGTACAAAAGTTTTGACCGGTCGAGTTAGTTATAAGGAAATTCAAGTATTAAGTGGATTAACGAATGAAGACAAGATAGTCATTGCTGGTATTAGCTCGCGTTTACGCGACGGAATGAAAGTAGATCTGGTTACGCAGGAGGCGAACTAATGAGCGATCAAGCAAATAAAAGCGAACCAGTACTGAATACAGACACATCCGAGAATCAAAAAGGGATTGCCGCATACTTCATTAAAAATAAAGTGATCAGTTGGATGCTGTCCTTGATTTTCTTAATTGGTGGTGCATCCGCTTTCTTCGAGTTGGGCCGCCTCGAAGATCCCGCATTTACGATAAAAGACGCCATGGTTGTCACGAGTTATCCTGGAGGAACACCGGTTCAAGTGGAAGAAGAGGTGACTTATCCGATAGAAAAGGCGATTCAACAGTTAATCTATGTGGACGAGGTCAACTCAATATCTAGTCGAGGTTTATCTCAGATAACCGTGACGATGAAGAACAATTATGGTCCAGATGACTTACCTCAAATTTGGGATGAACTGAGACGAAAAGTTAACGACTTGGCACCTACTCTTCCACCTGGCGTGAACTCACCACAAGTTATCGATGATTTTGGTGACGTTTATGGAATATTGTTAGCCATTTCTGGACAAGGTTACAGTTATAAAGAGCTTTTAGATTATGTTGACTACCTACGACGCGAATTGGAATTAGTAGACGGTATCGGAAAAATCAGCGTATCGGGACAACAACAAGAGCAAGTCTTTATTGAAATATCCATGAAGCGCATGAGTAGCCTAGGCATTGCGCCATCGACAATATTTAACCTACTAGATACGCAAAATACAGTGACAGATGCTGGTGCCGTTCGCATTGGAGACGAATACATCCGAATCCAGCCTACCGGTGAGTTTTCGGATGTTGAGCAACTCGGAGACCTGATTTTAACCGAAGGTGGCGCGCAAGGCTTAATCTTCCTAAAAGACGTCGCGACGATTAAACGGGGATACCTAGAAGTACCATCAAATATTATTAACTTTAATGGCCAACTTTCTTTGAATATGGGAGTGTCATTTAATACTGGTGTCAACGTTGTTGAGGTCGGAAAGCGGTTTAATCGAAGACTTGCAGAGCTTAAATATCAACAACCAATTGGGATTGATATAGCGGAGATCTATAGCCAGCCAAATGAGGTGGATAAATCCGTAAGCGGATTTGTTGTGAGCTTGGCCCAAGCAGTTGGTATCGTTATCGTTGTATTGCTTTTCTTTATGGGATTAAAGTCAGGTCTATTGATCGGCCTAATTCTGTTGCTAACGGTGTTAGGCACTTTTATCTTCATGCAATACATGGGAATAGAGTTACAGCGAATTTCGCTTGGCGCCTTGGTTATTGCCTTAGGGATGTTAGTCGATAATGCCATTGTTGTCGTCGAGGGGATATTAATTGGAACCAAGCAGGGGCGAACAAGGTTGCAGGCTGCAAGCGATATTGTTACCCAAACCATTTGGCCATTGCTAGGGGCGACAATTATTGCGGTTACAGCGTTTGCACCTATTGGGTTGTCAGACGATGCCACCGGTGAGTATTGTGGCACCTTATTTACCGTGCTTCTTATCTCACTCATGTTGAGTTGGTTCACGGCAATTTCTCTTACACCATTTTTTGCAGATTTATTCTTTAAAGAAACCGTTGTCGACAACGAAGATGGTGACAATTCAGATCCTTATAACGGAATGGTATTTGTTGTCTATCGAAACTTCTTAGAGTTTTGTATGAAGCGAGCGTGGGCAACTGTCATTGTGCTTGTGGTGATGCTATTTGTGAGTATCTACGGCTTTACGAAGGTGAAACAGTCGTTTTTCCCATCTTCTACTACCCCGATGTTTATGGTTGATGTTTGGATGCCGGAAGGGACTGATATTCGTGCAACCAACGATAAATTGCAGCTATTAGAAGGGTGGTTGACAGAACAAGACGGTGTAGAACACATTACCACAACCGCAGGTAAAGGCTTACAACGTTTTATGTTGACCTATGCGCCAGAAAAAAGTTATTCCGCTTACGGAGAAATAGCCACGAGGGTTGAGTCTCCAGAAGTGATGGATACATTGATGGCGGATTTCCGCTCGCACATTGAACTTAATTACCCAGAAATAAATTATAAGCTGAAAAAAATCGAGTTGGGTCCAGGGGGGCGAAAATTGAAGCTCGTATCGTTGGTTCGGATCCTACTGTGTTGAGGACGCTAGCTACACAAGTGATGGACGTGATGTATGCGGACCAAGGTACGACAAATATACGACATGACTGGCGAGAAAGAACCAAGGTTTTAGAGCCGATCTTTAATGAGAGTCAAGCTCGACGTTACGGCATCACAAAGTCAGATATTGATGAATTCCTGAGTATGTCATTTTCAGGAAAAAGCATCGGTGTATATCGTGATGGGACTACGTTAATGCCAATTGTTGCTCGATTACCTGATGAAGAGAGAGAAAATATAAACAACATTGAGAGCATGAAAATCTGGAGTCCGGGTTTAAGCGAATATATTCCTTTGCAGCAAGTCACGCTTGGTTATGAGACTCGTTGGGAAGACCCTTTAATTGTTCGTAAAAACCGCAAACGTATGTTAACCATTTTTGCGGACCCTGATCTGCTCGGTGAAGAGACAGCATCAACGCTGCAGAAGCGCCTGATGACGGAAATAGACGCGATAGAAATGCCACCGGGCTATTCATTAGAATGGGGTGGAGAATACGAGTCTTCCGCTGATGCACAAGCATCTCTGTTTTCGACAATGCCTTTAGGTTACCTATTCATGTTTTTGGTTACCGTGTTCTTGTTTAACTCAGTAAAAGAACCATTGATTGTTTGGTTTACTGTGCCGTTGGCTATTATCGGGGTATCGACAGGTTTACTATTATTGGACACACCATTTGGCTTTATGGCGCTGCTCGGATTTTTGAGCTTATCAGGTATGCTACTCAAAAATGGTATTGTGCTATTAGACCAAATAGAAATAGAGATGAAGTCTGGTAAAGAACCGTATCTCGCTGTAGTAGACGCAGCTTTAAGCCGTGTTCGTCCGGTTTGTATGGCTGCCATAACGACCATATTAGGGATGGTCCCACTATTGCCGGACAGTTTCTTTAAGCCAATGGCAGTAACAATTATGTTTGGGTTAGGCTTTGCAACAATACTGACATTGATCGTTGTGCCTGTGCTCTATCGTATTTTACATAAGGTAAAAATTGTCTCGCTTGAAGAGTCAAAAGGGTAATTTTCCTCACTAAAGCGTTTTACTCTTCGTAATAGGACTAAAACGCAAATAGGATAAAGATGAAGAGATGTGATTGGGTTGACGAAACCAAGCCAGATTATCTTGAGTATCATGATAAAGAGTGGGGAGTGCCCGTCTATGATGATCAGGTATTTTTTGAATTTCTAGTTCTTGAATCGGCGCAAGCAGGGCTAAGTTGGTACACAATTCTGAAAAGGCGTGAAGGTTATAGAGCCGCATTTGCAGATTTTGATCCCGTTCAAGTAGGGCGATTTGATTCAGATAAAGTTGAGCAATTATTGCAAGACAGCCACATCATCCGCCACCGGGCAAAAATTGAGGCTGCAATCAACAATGCACAACGGTTTGTGGAGATACAGCAACAATTTGGCAGCTTCAGTGATTATGTTTGGGCGTTTGTAGCTAATAAGCCGGTAGCAAATCAAGATTCAAACGAACCTCGTCCGACTACAACGGCAGAATCTGATTTATTGTTTAAAGATCTTAAAAAAGAGGATTTAAATTTTTAGGAAGCACAACGGTTTATGCATTTATGCAAGCGACAGGGTTAGTTAACGATCATGATATTGACTGCTACAAAAGAGCAAGGGAGCTTAAGATATGACTAACACTAAAGCATTATTAACTTATTGATGATAGATGAGTTATTTTTTTCAATTAAGGGAAAATATATATTTAAATTAATAGTGGCCAATTGTACATTTTTTCAACTAAACTTTAATGGTGTGTAATCAAGTTGTAAATACGTAAGTATTTTCTTATAGAACAACGGAACGTTTAGTTAGGTGCTTGATCATGAGCTCGTTAAAGGAAACTCAACAGTCGATTCGATTGAAAGATGTGCATCTAGATTCTTTATGTAAAGAATTGAAAGATATACATTCGCGTATTTTGGAAGAAATACCGGAAGTAGCAAGAATTGCCGTTGTATCTTATGACCACCGAAATTCCCAGCTATACACGTTTGCGGAAAGCAGCACAGGCGTGAATGTTTTTTCTAATTACTCTTTCCCGTTAGACTCTTGTCCCAACTTGAAAATATGTGCGGAGCAAAGGCGCACACGCGTTGTTGATGACTTACCAGCAACGTTGAATCGCAATAACAAACATTCAAATTGGCTTTTAGATCAAGGTTTTAAATCTTCCTATACCGTTCCTATTTATACGGGACAAAATTTTATTGGTTTTATATTTTATGACTCTCATTATAAAGGGTTATTCACTGAAGAAATTCAGCAAAAATTAACGATATACTGTGACTTGATAGGTTTCTCGGTTAATACAGAATACTCACTATTAAATGCAATACTCACCTCTGCAGAGATAACCAAAGAGCTTTCTCCTGGTTACAAAAATGAATCTAAAGAACATATGGAAAGGATGAGTATCTATGCGCAATTAATAGCGAAAGAAGTCGCAGATATTTATCACCTTGATGATGAGATGATAGAAAGTGTCCATATTTTTTCTCGTTTACACGATATAGGTAAGTCAGCGTTGTCGACAGATATCTTACTTAAGCCAACCCCACTGGCGGTCAGAGAGCGAGAGGTTATGAGATGTTATGTGCCTGATGGTATTAATGTAGTCGATAAAATTTTAGACAACTTAGGGTGCCCATCTCATCGCTGTATTGAAGTACTTAAGAGTATTGTTTCTTGTCATCAAGAGTTTTTAGACGGGACAGGTTATCCTAACGGTTTGTCTGACACTGAGATACCGATTCCTCCGCGTATTGTTACTGTTGCTAATATTTTTGATGCGCTAACAAGCCATCGTCCCTATAAACAAGCCTGCTCAGTTTCTGGGGCATTGTTAGAGCTGGAAAAGATGGTTCAAGGTGGGAAGCTCGATGCGCACTGTGTAAATGCATTGCGTGAACATCAAGAGTATTTAGTTGAAATTATAAGGAAGTATCCGGAATCTGATCCGAGTGTTAGCTTCTGATTTTATATAAATATGAAATAAAACCTATTCGTGAATAAAGCGCCCAAGGGTCTCTTGAGCGGTCTAAGGAATGATTATTTTACCGGTTATAAAAGCGCTTTTTCGTATCTTGCTAAACCTTTTTCTAGGTCGTCAATCAACTCATCTACGTTTTCTAAGCCGATATGCAAGCGTATGAGTGTGCCTTCAAAATTTGGATTTGCAACGGTCCGCAAACTGTTAAATGAACTTGGTTCATTGGCAAGAATTAAGCTTTCGAATCCACCCCAAGAGTAGCCCATGCTAAAATGTTTCATGCCGTCTAATAGTTCGGTTGTCGCTTTTGAATTTGTTGTTTTTAGGATGAAAGAAAACAGCCCATTGCAGCCAGTGAAATCTCTCTCGAAAAACTCGTGTCCAGGGCAACTATCTAAAGCAGGGTGACGAACGTGATCTACCTGCGGGTGGGCCGCGAGCCATTTTGCCACCTTAATACTGCTTTCTTCATGTTGGCGCAGCCTGACATCTAGTGTCCTCAATCCGCGAAGCCCTAAGTACGCGTCGTCGGGAGAGATACATTGACCCATAAGGTAGCTCTGTTCACGCAATTGATCCCAACACCTTTCATTAGATACCGCGGTACCAAGCATTACATCGGAATGGCCGACAATATATTTTGTAGCGGCTTGTATTGAAATATCGACCCCAAAATCAAATGGAGAAAAGTTAACACCTGCACCCCACGTATTATCTAATATGGTAATAATGTCTGTTTCATGGGCTATTTTTGTGAGTGTTGGAACGTCTTGCACTTCCATCGTAATTGACCCAGGGGATTCTAGAAACAATATTTTGGTGTTATTTTGAATGAGAGATCGGATCTCATCACCTATCATTGGGTCGTAGTAGGTGGTTTCTATTCCCATTTTTTTAGGATAATGTCACAAAAATTGCGAGTTGGCTCGTAGCAAGTGTCCACCATTAATATATGGTCACCTGTCTCGACGAAACAAAGAATAGCATTAGATATAGCAGCGGTGCCACAAGGGTAAAGTGCACAACCAGCACCGCCTTCAATTTGATTCATTGCATCTTGAAAGGCGAAATGTGTATTAGTCCCACGTCGTCCATAAAAAAGGGTTTTATTTGCTCTTTCTTTCGTGGCTTGGTTTTTTTCGGCAACGGTTTCAAAAACAACGGTGGAAGCACGTTGTACAGGTGGGTTTACTACACCATTAGTCCACTTCTTATCTCGACCAGCGGTAACCAGCTTTGTTTGTTTATGTTCGGACATCCATTTTCCCTGCATCATGTTTTAATTTAACTTGGTTAATTTAAAACATGATAGAAGAAATTAAGCAACCGAAATTCGAAGTAGAACCGTCTAAATGAACTAGAGTAATGGGCTGAAAAGATAAAAAACGCGCTCTAAAAAACGATAACGCATGCTTCTTTTTTTCCATTTTTCTTTTTTCACGACGGTCGATAGCGCTTTGTAAGAGTCTAACAACTCAACCATCTCAGCAGTGAAATCTTCGTTATCCACTGCAAGTGTTAATTCGAAATTGAGCCATAGACTGCGCATATCGATATTTACCGTTCCGACAAGACAATACAAGCCGTCGACAACGACCGATTTGGTGTGCAGTAATCCGCCATCAAATTCATAGATTTTTATGCCCGCGTTGAGTAGCTCATCGTAGTAAGAACGAGACGCCCACTGGACCATGAGTGAATCATTATTTTTAGGGATAATGATTTCAACGATAACGCCCCGTTGAGCCGTCATCTTAAATTCTTCGAGTAGCTCATCACTAGGAACAAAATAAGGTGTCGTAATACAAACAGACTTTGTAGCTTGGTTTATTGCGAGGGTTAATACTTGCTGGATCAGATTCTCTGGCATTCCGGGGCCAGAAGGCACTACCTGAATCGGCAGCGCTTTCTCTTGGCTTGGAATAATGCATTCAGGGAAACTAGGCATAATACGGTCTCCAGTTTCGACCTCCCAATCCCATGCATGAATTGCTGCGATAACATTCACTGTTGGCCCAGTAATACGAACCATCACGTCGACCCATTGACCCACTCCAGCATTCTGTTTGAAAAATGCCGGATCAACCATATTCATTGAACCTGTATAGGCAACTTTATCATCGATTACGATAATTTTACGGTGTTGGCGAAGATCAAGACGACGTAAAAATATACGCCATGGGCTTACTTCTAGGGCTTGCGTAATATCAATCCCTTCTTGCTCCATCATCTTTATCCAGTGGCTCTTAAAGAATCGATGACTACCAGCTGAATCGAGTAAAATCCTAACCGTGACGCCTCTTTTTGCTGCTTGGATTAAAGCGCTGCTAACGGCATCAACTAAACCACCGTTGTGCCAAATGTAAAAAACCGCTCGGATATGATTTTCAGCTTGGTCGATGTCTTGAATGATAGATCTGAGGATTTCATTTGGTGAACGCTGTAGAGAAAGATCGTTGCCGCATAGCGCAGGAATACTCATACGATGATTACATAGATCATCGATCTTAGTTATCTGCGGGCTCATTAGCGCAGGTAAGTGGGCTTGACAGTCGTGCAATTGATCAAACCATTCACCATAAGGTGAAAACATCTGTTTGGCTCTTTCGGCTCTTTTTTTACCTAGATTTAACTCACCAAATAAAAAGTAAAATATAACGCCCAGAACAGGAATGATGTAAATAATCATTAGCCAAGCGAGCGATACACTAACTGCTCGTCTTTTTAAAACAACGCGGAGTGTTACACCAGCGACAAGAAACCAGTATAGGCCAACGCCAACAAGCGCCAATATGTTGTAGAACTTTTCCATCTAAACCCGTAGAAAAAATATTGTTAACAAATCGATAATAAGGCCTTTTGCAAAATATTGCTTAGCTTAATTGTTAATGCGTGTCACAAGTAGATTTTATTGGTGGTATTTACTGAGAGTGAGGCTTTGAGAAGACTGCTTCTGTTCTCTGTTGAAAACCAGAAAACGCATATAATTGCTATAAGTAGAATATCGGGTGATTTAAGAAAAATACAGGGGTTAAAGAGTCGTTGTACGAAATAGCAACATTTATCTATAAAAATACCAATTAATGCCACAATATAAACCAAGAGGACTTTCAATCTTACTCTGAAACTGTTTTACTTGCCACCGCATGAATCGCCAACAAATTTTTTAGAAGTGTACAGTATAATTTTCGTAATCGTAAAATTATATTTACACTTTTTCCACTTTAGGGCGGTCTATATTCAACTAATTTAATAGAATATTTTTGGAGTAAGCGTGGCAACGAGTAATACACCCACAAAAAAACGTGATACGTGGGGATCAAAATTAGGTTTCGTAATGGCAGCAGCAGGATCGGCTGTTGGTCTGGGTAATATATGGAAGTTTCCTTATACCGCGGGCGAAAGTGGTGGTGGGGCGTTTGTTGCTATTTATCTAGTGTTCGTTATTTTCATTGGATTTAGTGTAATGCTTACTGAGTTCGCTATCGGTCGACGTGCTGCTGTATCTGCTGCGAGTGCATTTAAATCAACGGACCGTCGCTGGACTTTTGTCGGTGTTATTGGTGTTGTTAGTGGCTTATTGATCATGGGTTTCTATCCCGTAGTTGGTGGCTGGTCTATTGCTTATATTTTTAAAGTGAGCACTGGTCTCTTAAATACACCTGAAGCCATTGGCGATAGCTTTGGTGGCTTCATATCTAATCCTGTACAGCCACTTATGTGGATGGGCCTGTATCTACTTTTAAACGTGTTCATCGTTGTTAAGGGGATTTCAGGTGGTATAGAGAAAGCGGGTAAGATTTTGATGCCTCTTCTATTTGCCATTTTAATTCTGGTGGCGGTAAAGGGATTAAGTTTACCGGGCGCGAGCGCGGGTCTTGAGTTTTTATTCAAACCGGACTTTTCAAAAGTAGACAGCAGTGTTGTTCTCGCCGCAATGGGACAGGCATTCTTTTCACTTAGTCTAGGCATGGGTTGTATGATGACTTATGGTAGCTACCTGAAAAAGAAAGAAAACTTAGTCCAGACAACTGCTATGGTTACTGCCATGGATACTGGTGTGGCTATTTTGGCCGGTGTTGCTATGTTTCCGGCGATGTTTGCATTTAATATGGAACCATCAGCAGGTCCGGGGCTAGTATTCGTTGTCGTTCCTCAGTTATTCGCTGAAATGGGTGGATTGATTGGTCTTATGTTAGCGCTGCTGTTCTTTGTTGGATTGAGTGTCGCTGCACTAACATCATCGGTTTCTCTACTCGAAGTTGTGGTTTCATATCTCATCGATGAAAAAGGGATGAAACGTCGTACTGCTGTTATTTCTTCTAGTATCTTCATGGCAATGCTTTGTGTATTTTCTTCACTGTCTCTTGGAGGCGTTGGACCTACATTGTTTGACACCGGAGCGTTCGATATCTTTGATTTGCTAACAGACAAAATCTTCTTAGCGGTTGGCGGTATGTTGATTTGTATCTTTGCTGGTTGGCGTTTGAATCGCTCTGACTTAGAAAAAGAAATAACCAATGACGGTGAAATATCATTTCCACTGTTTGGTTTATGGTACAACCTCGTGAAATTTGTTATTCCTGCCGCAATTGCCATTGTTGCCTTTACAGGTATCAAAGCAGGGTTTGATAGCGGTAAAGGAGAGATAATGCTTATAGGTGTTGGAATCATTGGCATTGCCGCGCTGTTATCAAAGAAACTTTGATAACTAATAAGTAATCACTTTCTTCCAATAGGAGCCCTTAATAGGGCTCCTTTTTTGTGACAAGAAAAAGTCGCTTACACCGTTTAAAAATGTATACTCTGCGATCTGAAAGGAGCTGTACTATGTTTGATATCTTGCATCAATTTGATGATTTTTTGGTTATTACGAAACATCCTAATGTTAGCGTCCATAAAGATGATGGGGATACCATGCTTCTTGAAGAAATCGCTAAAGTAACTCATGATGAACAGCTATATCTTGTCCATCGCTTGGATAAGATGACCTCTGGCATATTATTGTTAGCCAGAAATAAACAGGCAGCGCGTGAGCTTTCAAATTTGTTTGCCAATAGAAACATCGAAAAATATTATGTAGCGATTGGTAGTAAAAAACCAAAGAAGAAACAAGGCTTAGTAAGTGGTGATATGGAGCGTTCTCGCCGCTCTAGTTGGAAATTAAACAGTAGTAATAACAATCCAGCAATAACACAGTT
Organism: Vibrio algarum; assembly: GCF_028204155.1. Lineage (NCBI taxonomy): Bacteria > Pseudomonadati > Pseudomonadota > Gammaproteobacteria > Vibrionales > Vibrionaceae > Vibrio > Vibrio algarum. Next base: position 1,723,193 of record NZ_JAQLOI010000001.1, read on the forward strand.
TTTTTCGGTAGCCGGTGAGGTTGGAGAGCGCATCTTTCTGTGTAAGCCGTACACAGGTAAAACGCATCAGATAAGGGTAGCTCTTAAGTCGGTCGGTTCGGCTATTGTTGGCGATCCAATTTACAATGCATCCTCAAATAGTGACCGTGGCTATCTCCATGCTTTTGCTATCCGATTTGAATATCAACAACAGATATTTAGTTTTAAATCCGTCCCTAATTTTGGTGAAAAATGGCAATCTACTGAGATGTTACAAGCATTACAACAGTGGAATGTTCCGTGGGATTTGTCTTGGCCTAAAATGAAATAGACTATGAATAAAGAAAATTTAGAGCAGTTTTTTTCTCATCTTCAACAAGAAGTGACTAATGTACCAGATGAGGTTCGTCGCCTTTTTCATGGGCGTGGAAGGAAATGGCAAGGGTTAGAGCAACTCACTTGCGACTGGTTGCAAGGGCAGCTTATCGTCAGCTTGTTTAGAGAAGTAGACCCAGACTTTTTAGACGATCTAAGAGACGGTCTATTGCGCTTTTCTATGCAACCTATTTGGAAAGAGAAAAATGGGACAACGATTTTATTGCAGCACCGATATCAAAATGGCGCGCCAGCCGAGATCATATTAGGTGATTTAGACGTTCATCCGGTTGTTGAAGAAAGTGGATTGAAATTCAAGCTGGACTTGGGGCGAAACCAAAACTCCGGTTTATTTTTGGATATGCGTTATGGCCGTGATTGGGTGCAGCAAAACGCAGAAGGGAAACGTGTTCTAAATTTGTTCGCATATACCTGCGGGTTCTCTGTAGCAGCAATACAAGGAGGAGCCGTCAAAGTCGTTAACGTTGACATGGCTAAATCGTCTTTAAGTAAAGGGCGCGATAATCATAGACTAAACGGACACGACCTTAAAAAGGTGAGCTTTCTTGCTCATGATATATTTAAATCATGGGGAAAAATTCGTAAAAACGGCCCCTATGATCTCATTGTCATCGACCCACCTTCTTTTCAAAAAGGCAGCTTTGCTCTAACCAAAGATTATAAAAAAATATTGAGAAAACTCCCAGAACTGCTAGCTGACAATGGTGAGGTTTTGGCTTGTGTAAACTCTCCAACAGTGTCGACGGAGTTCCTGATTGAAGGGATGTTAGAAGAGGCACCTCAGTTTGAGTATAAAGAACGTCTAGAAAATCCCCCAGAATTTGCCGATTTAGATGAACAATCCAGCTTGAAAGCGCTACTTTTTAGTTAATTTCAATCTGGTAATTTAATGGTTTACATAGAAAGAACAACACAAGATAGAGAATAAAAAATGAACAAAGTATTGGATAGATTTTTACACTATGTAGCATTTGACACCCAGTCCAACAGTGATAATTCCACTTGTCCAAGTACAGAGGGCCAATTGAAACTGGCTGAGAACATTAAGAATGAGATGGAACAGTTGGGCTTAGATAATGTTACTTTAGACGACAATGGTTACTTGATGGGCACCCTTGCTTCAAATGTAGACCATGACGTAGCCCCGATTGGGTTCATTGCTCATATGGATACCGCTCCGGATGAATCGGGTCAAGATGTTAAACCACAGATAGTAAAAAATTATCAAGGTGGAGATATCCAACTAGGCACTAGTGGAGAGAAACTTTCACCCGCTCAGTACCCTGATATGGATAATTTAATTGGCCACGATTTTGTTACTACCGACGGAACAACGCTTTTAGGTGCAGATAACAAAGCCGGTATAGCCGAAATCCTTACCGCAATGGAAGTGCTGATAAATAACCCAGAAATTAAGCATGGCGATATAAAAATTGGCTTTACACCCGATGAAGAAATTGGCCGTGGCGCTAACCTGTTTGATGTGGATAAATTTGGTGCAGAGTGGGCTTATACAATTGATGGTGGCTACGTTGGCGAACTGGAGTACGAAAACTTTAATGCCAGCAGCGCAAAAGTTATTTGTCATGGTGTGAGCGTTCATCCAGGAACAGCCAAAGATAAACTTGTTAACTCAATGAATATTGCGGCTCGATTTCAATTGAGTATGCCAAGCGAAGAAACACCTGAATGTACAGATGGCTATGAGGGTTTTTACCACCTAACGTCAATCAAATCAGGTATTGCACGTACTGAATTGAACTACATTATCAGAGATTTTGATAAAGATAATATTCACTTGCGCAAAGCGTTCATGCAATCGAAGGTAGATCAACTAAACAGCGAGTTAGCGAAGGGCCGTGTTTCAATAGAGATAACGGATAGCTATTTCAACATGAAGGAAATGGTAGAGCCGTATCCACATATTATCGATATCGCAAAACAAGCGATGACCGATTGCGGTGTCGAACCACATATATGTCCAATAAGAGGCGGTACAGACGGTGCTCGCCTATCTTTTATGGGGCTCCCATGTCCGAATGTATTCACCGGAGGCTATAACTTCCACGGTATCCATGAGTTCATTACTGTGCAAGGCATGAACAAAGCGGTTGAAGTCATCGTCAAGATTGCCGAAAACACAGCAAAGTAACAGCAATAATGAAGAGCCTTACACGTTATGTAAGGCTCTTCATTTAAGCTTCAAGGTTTTCTTTGTCTCTCAATGTCGTGAAGCCAGCCCAAATTCGATTGGCAGTCGTTATCCAACATAAGGTCCCGAATAAGTAAGCTATCTCTGCAAAGTAATTTGGGAATAGGCAGAAAATGACAAAACAGGCGATGGTCTCTGTACCTTCCGTTAAACCAGTCATGTAGTAGAGTGATTTGTTTTTATATACGGGATTCTCTATGTCTCGTTTTCCCGCCATTACAGCAAAAGCTAGGAAACTAGACCCAGTCCCTATAAACGAAAAAATAAGAAATGCGCCAGCAATGGCATTCTGTTCTGGATTTGCTAAAACAAACCCAAACGGAATCAGAGAGTAGAAAAGAAAATCTAAGCTGATATCTAAAAAACCACCTGAATCGCTTATCCCTTGAATACGAGCAAGAGCACCATCTAATCCATCACAAATTCGATTCAATATTACAAATACTAAGGCGAGATCGTATTGTTGAAAAATAAGACTCGGAAAAGCGAGACAACCTAGAATAAAACCAAACAGTGTGGTCTGGTTAGCTGATATATTTAACTTGTGTAAGCCTTTAGCAGCTAGCTCTAATGGCGCTTTAATTATCTTAATACTAAATCTATCTAACATAGCTAATGACTCCACGGCCAGGTTAAACACTGGCTGTTTGATGGAACATCCGATTCATCGTGGGTAACAAGTAGCGCGGGCACTTTAGCACGTGAAAGCTGCTCAAAAACCCAGTCGCGAAACTGCTCTCTAAGTTCTTTATCAAGTTTGCTAAAAGGTTCATCCAGTAAAACAAGTTTTGGTTTCGCAAGTAGCATCCGCGCTAAACTAATTCTTGCTCTCTGCCCTCCAGATATCTGTTCTGGCATAGACTCTGACAATGACGCTAGGCTGATATTTTCCAATGCAGAAAATGCTTGTTGACGCCTCTGTTCAGACTTAACTGAGTTTGGAAGTGCAAAGGCGAGGTTCTCCAACACGGATAGGTGCGGAAAAAGAAGATCGTCTTGAAATAAAATACCAACTTCTCTTTGATGGGCTGACAGTTGACTGATGCATTGTCCGTTAAGCGTGAAATCCCCTGTAAAAGAAAAACTATCGGATAAGTGTCCAGCAATTACGCTAAGCAATGTAGATTTTCCACAACCGCTAGGGCCCATTAAAGTTAATACTTCCCCTGGTTTTACCTCTAGCGTAAGTGGGCCAAATAGAGCCACCTTATCTTTATTAAGGATGGTGAGGTTTTTTAGACAAAGGCTCATTAAATATAGATTTCCTAATTGGTGCCTTGCCTTTTCTTTGAAGGCGATTGAGCACGAAAGCAAAAGTAAAAAAAGTAACGGTAACATTGCTTGCCATAACGCATAGATTGCAGTTACACGTCTATCCGAACCACTTGATAGTGCAACGGCTTCGGTTGTTATTGTGGAGATTCTACCGGAACCGAGCATTAGAGTGGGTAAGTACTGAGCTAAACTGACACTTGTACCTACCGCCCAGGCAAAACTAATTGCAGCAAAGAGTATTGGCATTTTAATCTTAATCCAAACCTGCCACGGCGTTTTACCGAGGCTCAATGCAGTTTGGCTAAAACCATCGTTATAGCTACGCCAAGGTCCATCTAATGCAAGGTATACATATGGGAAAGCGAAAAACACGTGAGACCAGATAACCCAAAAAAGTGGCGCGTCAGCACTAATGTAAAGTGTCGAAACCTGAATCCCAAACAATAATGAAAGCTGTGGGACTAACATAGGTGTGGCGATAACTAAGTTAGGTATTCGCAATCGATATTTATTCTGATATTCATGTGCAATTAACGCGAATATAAGCGCTAACGTAGCCGATATAAGTGCTATAAGAATACTGTTATTGATTGTTGGAATAACGCTGTCCCACTCTTGTTGCCAAAACCGTAGGCTGAATCGAGTTGGCAGCAAATCGGGGAACCTCCAACGCTGCGCAAAAGACCACAATATGGTAATCGGCAAAAGTAAAACATTGACGAGCGAGATCACGAAAAATAGCTTCATGCCGTGTAGTCGAAATCCGTAACGTCCAGAAATTTGCCAGCCTCGCTGCCGCCTAACAGTTAGGTGTTCTAACCACCTAGTGAAAAGTATAAGTAAGGTACAGATTAAAAACAAAATGACAGCACCAGCCGCCGCTCGAGGGAATAATGATAAGTTGGGCTCAGAAAACCATTGCCAGACCAAAACAGCAAAGGTGGGTGGGTTTGTTGGGCCTAATATCAGGCTCATATCTACCACAGAAACACTGTAAGCAATAATAGCCAACAGTGAAAATCGAATCTTGGTTAACCATTGAGGTAATACACACTTCCACCAGAATTGCGACTGAGAATAACCTAAGCTTGTTGCAACTTTATACGACTGTTCTAGTTTTAATTGTTGAGTTATTGGAATACTCATTAATAGCAGAAAAGGGAGTTCTTTTAATGCTAATGCTAGAGTTAATCCAATTCCGTTGGGGTCATTTATTATGTAGGAAAAACTGCTATTACCGATCAGTGGCGACAACAGCCTGGCAAATATTCCTGTTGGAGAAAACAAGAAGGCGAATCCGATAGCAAAAGCGACATGAGGCACGGCTAGTAGCGGTGATAGGCTTTTTTCTACCCATTTCCATGTACGTGTATTCCAAGAGGCCTGCAAAACAGCAAAGGTTAAAAAACAAGCCAAATAACTACTGGTTAACGAAGTGAAAACGGTAAGATATAGAGACTGCGTTATACCACTCCATGCGAATACATCTGCAAATCCTTTCAAAGATAATTCGGTTAAACCGATAGAGGGAATATAACTAAGCGCAGAAAGCAGTACTCCCAACACACCGGGTATGGTGGGAGCGATACAAATCAAAATAACTAAGACATAAAGTGGGCGTAACATAAAAAATTATTGCTTTCCGTAACGTTTTAGCCATTCTTTTTCTATAGCTGCCTGCCAACTAGGGTGTGGCTCTGCAATCGATTTAAATAGTTTAGTATTCTTAGCAGACCCAGTTAGATGTTGATTTGATAGAACCGAAGGGTCTCCCCAAATATTTAAATCGCCTTTACGAGATTGAGCTTCTGGGCTTAGTAAGAAATTGATGGCAACGAGAGCACCTTCTTTCGCACTGGCATTCCAAGGAATGGCTAAGAAATGAATGTTTGATAGTGCCCCTGCATCTAGTGCATAAGACTTCGTTGTCTCGGCTAAGGTCCCGTTGTGTTGTGCAGAAAAAACGGCATTAGGATTAAAAGTAATAGCGAGATCTAACTGCCTATCATCCAAAAGTTGCATTGTCTCAGATGAGTCACTTGGAAATTGTTTTCCTGCGCGCCATGCAGTTTTATGAAATTCATCAAGATATTGCCATAGAGGTTGGGTAACGATAGTAAAATCGGCTTCTTTTACGGGTTGATATAGCGACTTGTCACTATTAGTAAGCTCAATGAGCAGCGCCTTTAAAAAGCTTGTTCCATGAAATTGAGGTGGCTTCGGATAGCTAACTCGATTTGGAAAGGCGTTACTATAGCTTAAAAGCTCGGCGAATGAAGCTGGTGGATTATTTAATGTCTGACTATCGTGGATAAACACTAACTGTCCAACGCCCCATGGGGCTTCTAGTCCATTGGTTGGTTCTGCAAAGTCGCTGTCAATCGGCAATGATTTATCTACAAATTCCCAGCTGGGTAGTTTCTCAGTGAAAGGTCCATAAAGAAGGTTACTATTTTTCATGGATTTGAAGTTTTCACCATTAATCCAAACCATATCGACACTGCCGCCACTGTTTTTATCGGCTGTTTTTTCTGCCAATAAAAGGGAAGTAGTTTTAGCGATGTCGGTTACTTTCACATGGTTGAAATTAATGCCGTAACGGCTTTTCAGTTCTTTTTCTGTCCACTTAAGATAAGCATTTATCTCTTGGCTTCCGCCCCAGGCATGAAAGTAGACATCTTGCCCTTTGGCTTTCGTTTCAATTTCTTGCCAGGACGGTGCCGCATAAGTGCTTAAACTCATTAAAGCGGTGGTAACAAATAGTGCTGTGGTCTTCATTGGATTCCTTTCTCTAAGCATGGCTGAACCTTGTATCCAGCAGGGATAAAAAGATTCTATTATTAATATAGCTAACTAGACCGGAGCTTTATCGATTTTCATTCATTATGAAGGAAAAATAATGAATTCGCTAAAAAGAAAATGGGTACCCAAGGGCACCCATTTCAAAAAGTAATTTTAAGCCTTATTTCTCGTCCTTGGACTCATCAGATAATGAAGAACAGGTGTCGATGGACACTATTTGGTCAATAAGTAACTGTCCACGTTCGCTACGAACTTTAATATCGTAAATAACACCATGACTTAAGTTTGCTGTTACTTCAGAATTAGAGCAATAGTAGTTAACGCTTTTTGCCACAAGTTGCTGGGGAGAAACTTCGCCATCGCCATTATATATCATCATTATCTCAACAACGCTGCCTTTCGCTTTCGCCTGCATAATAGTTAACGGCCCATGCTCAATAGGTAGGTTGTTTGAGATGATAGTAGCGCGATGACTAGCAATGGCTTCTACTTGACGCTGTTTATCTGAACCAGAAGAACAGCCAGCCAAGGTTGCAAGTAGTAATGTACTCACGGCCAACTTAGAAAAAATACGTTCCATAATTAAAATACTTGTTTAAATGGTTTAACGATAACGGATTCATAAACACCAGCATCGATATACGGGTCTGCATCTGCCCATTGTTTAGCTTCTAGTAATGAAGGGAAGTCTGCGATGACAGTAGAACCAGTAAAACCCGCTTCTCCTGGGTTTTCAGAATCAATGGCTGGCAGTGGACCTGCGGTGAGAAGTCGACCTTCGTCTCTAAGTATTTGTAATCGAGCGAGATGTTTGTCTCTTACTGACATGCGTTTTGCTAACGAATTTTCAACATCTTGGGAAAAAATAACATACCACATATATAACGTTTCCTTGTTAGTTCGATTAAAGGTCACTGTACTAAATCAATTGGCTAAATGTGAAATCAAACTGAAAGATTGTGAGTCTATACCTAATTATTTATTTGCTTTAACCGGTCTAGGGCGACCTTCGCTATCGATTGCAACATAGTTGAAGGTGGCTTCACATACCTGGTAGCGATCCCCTATACCATCTACATTTACCGGTTTAACCCATACTTGTAGATTTACTGACATAGACGTACGACCTATTTTTGTGCACTCGCCATGACAGCAAACAACATCTCCAACTGCGACAGGCGCTTTGAATGTGATACTTGATACCGACACAGTCACAACTCGTCCACAGGATATTTCTTTTGCGAGAATGGCACCAGCCAAATCAAGCTGAGACATAATCCAACCACCAAAAATATCACCATTAGCGTTGGTATCTGCTGGCATCGCAAGGGTTCGAAGCAGCATTTGCCCGCGAGGGGCCTCATTCGTTTTGTTACTCATTTAGATATTCCAATATCACTCCCTCGCATTTGAGGTGCGAGGGGAAAGCAGTTTATTTAGATTCTTCTTTGGGTAGGTGTTTATAAATATAAATACCGGTTAATAGAGTAAAGGCAAACGTGGCAGCAAGTAAACCAAATACTTTAAAATTCACCCAAACATCAAGAGGTAAGCTAAATGCAACATAGATGTTTATCAATGCACAAAGGGCAAAAAAAGCTATCCAAGCCCAATTGATTTTTGTCCAAACAGAATCAGGAAGGGATATTTCTTTGCCAAGCATACCTTTAATAACTGGCTTGCCCATTAGGTGTGTAACTAACAAACCAATGGCAAATAAAGAGTAAACAATGGTGACCTTCCATTTGATGAAGTCATCATCGTGGAAAAACAGCGTCATACCACCGAATACCGCGACAATGGCGAATGTAACTAATTGCATTTTTTCTACTTTTTTATAAATAAAGTAGGTTAACGCAATTTGTATCGCGGTAGCGACAATTAATGCACCGGTCGCGACATAGATGTCGTACATTTTATAGAGTGCAAAAAATATAATTAATGGAATAAAATCAATAAGTTGTTTCATTTAATTCTAATATGGCTCATTAAGATGACCCACAGTCTACCCAATTTATCGTCAATGCTAAATAGCAGGGTTAAATCTGGATATAAAAATGACCGCAAAAGCGGCCATTTGTTTTCGTTAACAGTGAAAGAATAACCTGAAAAGTGAACAGTTCAGCAGTATGGAGTTACTTCCATATTAAGCTCGAGTTGCGGCTTTCATCGGTGAAATAAATTCAGAGAGTTTAGTCAACATCTCTTCAGGTGCACCTACATTGGTTTCAATAATCTTAACGACTGCTGAGCCAGAAATAGCACCAGCAGCGCCTGCTGCAATGGCTTCTTTTACTTGTTCTGGCTGAGAGATGCCAAAACCAAGCAGTGCAGGAGGGGCGTCATATTGATTTAAGCGTTCCATCAAATGAGAGACTGGCATGTTTGCTTTTGTCTCTGTTCCTGTTACACCTGAACGAGAAAGAAGATAGGTATATCCTCCACCGAGTTCTGCCACAGATTGAAGAGTTTCATCACTTGCTGTCGGTGGCGCAATAAAGATAGGTTTAACACCATATTTTTTAGCCGCAGCTATAAATTCGGCACTTTCGTTGGTTGGTACGTCAGCAATCAAGACAGAATCAATACCTGCTTGCGCACAATGCTTGTAGAAGCTATCGATGCCACGAGCAAATACCAAATTTGCATACATAAGCAAACCGATAGGCAACTCAGGGTACTTGGCACGTATTTTACCTATAAGGTCAAAGCATATACTTGGTGTGGTACCCGAGTCCAAGGCACGCATGTTTGCTCCTTGAATAGTCGGACCGTCTGCAAGAGGATCTGAAAATGGAATACCCAGTTCCAATGCGTCTGCTCCTGCTTCGACTAAGGTTTCCATTATTTTTAAAGACTGCTCTGGATTTGGATCTCCAACAGTGACAAATGGAACAAAAGCGCCTTCGTTTTTCTCTGCTAAACGCTGAAAGAGTGATTGATAGCGATCCATTACAGCGCTCCTTTTGCTTCTAATATGTCGTGAACAGTGAAAATATCTTTATCACCTCGGCCAGAAAGGTTAACAACAAGGAGCTGTTCTTTTTCTGGGTTGTTTCTTACCATTTTTAATGCATGAGCAAGGGCGTGAGCCGACTCAAGCGCAGGTATAATACCTTCGCTACGTGCAAGTTCTTGGAATGCTTCTAATGCTTCATCATCTGTGACTGAATCATATTCAGCGCGACCAATAGAATGAAGGTGGGCGTGCTGAGGCCCAACAGATGGGAAGTCTAAACCAGCTGAAACAGAATAAGACTCTTCTACTTGACCATCTTTATCCTGCATTAGTGGTGACTTCATACCAAAATAGATACCGGTTTTACCATGTTTCAATGGAGCGCCATGCTGGTCGGTATCAATACCTTTACCTGCTGGTTCTACACCAATAAGCCTTACATCGGTGTCCTCGATAAAATCTGCAAACATACCTATAGCATTAGAACCGCCACCAACACATGCGATGATAGCGTCGGGTAAGCGACCTTCTCGAGCTAAGATTTGATTCTTGGTCTCTTCTCCAATCATATGTTGGAACTCGCGTACAATGGTTGGGAATGGATGAGGGCCAGCGGCTGTACCGAGTAGATAGTGGGCATCTTCATAGGTTGCAGACCAATCTCGCAGAGCTTCATTGCATGCATCTTTTAATGTGGAAGAACCTGAATGCACAGGGATGACTGTTGCACCCATTAGTTTCATTCTGAATACATTCGGGCTTTGACGCTCAACGTCTTTTGCTCCCATATAGACACGACATTTTAGATCGAGCAATGCACACGCTAAAGCGGTTGCAACACCGTGTTGTCCTGCGCCTGTTTCGGCAATGATCTCTTTTTTGCCCATGCGTTTTGCAAGTAATGCTTGACCAAGTACTTGGTTGGTTTTATGCGCACCGCCGTGTAATAAATCTTCACGTTTAAGGTACAGTTTGGATTTTGTGCCTTTGGTTAGGTTGCGAGTCAGTGTCAATGCGGTTGGGCGTCCAGCATACTCTTGCAGCAGTGTCATGAACTCGGCTTGAAACTCTGGGTCTGCTTGCGCTTTAATAAATTCGTCTTCTAATTGATCCAGCGCTGGCACCAAGATTTGTGGTACGTACTGTCCACCGTACTCACCAAAATAGGCGTTTAATTTAGCCATGATAATTCCTTACAATCTTAATAATTTCTAATTTCTGAGAATGCTTGTTTCACGAGCGCGGGATCTTTTTTCCCCGGTGCAGATTCTACGCCGGAGTTAAGGTCTAATCCAAGACAACCTAATGTTGCGGCTTGGTTTACGTTTTCTGGAGAGAGACCTCCAGCAAGCATGATGTTATTTGTTGAGCTAATCAATGACCAGTCAAAGCTTTTTCCTGTGCCACCAGACTGACTACCTACTTTGCTATCTAAAAGGTGGCGAGACACACCTGATGTAATCAGTTCAGGTATTGAGTTCGTAACACCATACGCTTTCCAAATAGCGCAGTCATCGGATAATTGTTTACGTATGGCAGAGATATAGTTTTGGTCTTCATCACCGTGCAGTTGTACTGCAGATAGCTTTAACGTGTTTGCTGTTTCAGCTACGAATTCTATAGATTGATTTTGAAATACACCCACATACTTTAGTGGTGCACCACTCATCACCATTCTAGCGGCTTCTAAATCGACTTTACGTTTTGATTTATCAGCAAAAATAAGGCCGCCATAAACGGCACCAGCATGGTAAACGGTTGCAGCATCCTCAGCATGGGTAAGTCCGCAGACTTTGTTTTCACCGAGTAGCACACTACGAACGGTAAGTTCTAAGTTATCTTCGGCCATCAATGAGCTGCCGATTAAAAAACCGCTCGCATACTGAGCGAGATCGCGCACTTGTTGGTTGGTATAGATACCTGACTCAGAAATAATGGTGGTACCTTTAGGTAACAAAGGTGCGAGCTCACGAGTGCGATTTAAATCGGTAGATAAATCTCGAAGATTCCGGTTATTGATACCGACGATTTTCGCTTTTAGCGCGATAGCACGTGCTATTTCTTCTTCATTACTTGTTTCTGTCAATATGCCAAGCCCGAGTGAATGAGCTAACTCAGCAAGCTCTATGTATTCCTCGTCATTCAACACAGAAAGCATCAGTAATATCGCGTCGGCATTGTAGTGACGAGCAAGATAAACTTGGTAGCTATCTATCATGAAGTCTTTACACAAAATAGGTTGTGATACCTGCGATCGTACTTGAGGCAGGAAGTCAAAACTACCTTGAAAATATTTTTCATCAGTAAGAATAGAAATCGCACTGGCGTGATTACCATAGACGGACGCGATGTAATCTAGATCAAAGTCATCCCGTATGAGCCCTTTAGAGGGTGAAGCTTTCTTGCACTCAAGGATAAACGCTGTCTTTTCCGTCGAAAGTGCCGCATAAAAATCGCGATCGGAAGGGGTAAGTTGATCTTTAAACGTAGCTAAAGGTTGAGAGGCTTTTCTTTCGGCAACCCAAACTCGCTTGTCTTTAACTATCTTAGCCAATACTTCAGCCATTTCACGATTTTTTTCAGTGATAAATTCAGACATTGTTAACCCCGTTCTGCCAGTTGCTTAACCAACTCATAAGCTTTTCCAGAATTCATAGCGGCAATCGCTTTTTGAGTATTTACTTTCAAGTCTTCTTGTCCAAATAGACGAAGCAGCAAGGCAACGTTGACTGCTACAGCAGAAACTTGAGCTTCAGACCCTTTACCTGTCAATATATCGGTAATAATGGCACGGTTTTCTTCTGGCTCTCCACCTTTAATAGCTTCCAGTGGATGAGTATTTACTCCGAAATCTTCTGGTGACAATGTGTATTCTGTAATTTCGCCATTTATGATCTCGGCGACGAGTGTCTCGCCATGGATAGCGACTTCATCTAAACCACTACCGTGGACAACTGCAGCGCGTTTAAGCCCCATTTTCGCGATTGTTTCTGCAATAGGACGAACTAGAGCGGCATCATAAACACCCATCAATTCTATGCTTGGTCTAGCAGGATTAATTAGTGGGCCTAGAATATTAAAAATTGTACGTGTTTTCATAGCTTGCCTAACTGGCATAGCATGGCGTACACCACCGTGATATTGAGGTGCAAATAGGAACGCGACACCTAAATCATCAACGGCTTTGGCAGTGTCTTCGGGGCTCATCGCCAAGTTAATACCAAATGAATCAAGGAGGTCGGATGAACCTGATTTACTTGATACTCCACGGTTGCCGTGTTTCGCTACTTTTACGCCACAAGCTGCTGCAACAAATGCGGCTGTTGTTGAAATATTGATGGTATTAGAGCCATCGCCACCTGTGCCAACAATGTCTGCGAAATCGTAGTCTAATTTAGGGAATGGATTAGCATTAGCTAATAATGCAGATGCAGCACCAGCAATTTCATCAGGTGTTTCGCCTTTGATTTTTAAAGCCGTTAGTACGGCTGCAAGCAACATAGGGTCCATCTCGCCTTTAATGATTGAGTCGAATAAGCTTTGGCTTTCTTCTCGTGTCAGGGAGACCTGATCGTATAGTTTATTAATAATCTCTTGCATGCTTCTTCCTTTAAATTCTTTGCGATTTCTATGCGCTATCAAAGCGATTCGTTGTGGCTACTTTTAATTTACCCTAGCGCCCATTCAATTGTGTTCGCCAATAAGGTTGCACCGTAAGTCGTCATAATTGATTCCGGGTGAAATTGGTACCCACATACTTTATCTTTGTCGTTCACAACAGACATAACCAGACCATTAACTTCGGCAGTGACCGTTAAACTTTCAGGTACTGACGTTGCAACTAAAGAGTGGTATCGAGCGATCGCTAATGGTGAGGGTAACCCTAGGTAGACAGGGTGGTCTTGGTGTTCCATCATAGATACTTTACCGTGAATAATCTCACCTGCACCCTCAACAGTCCCCCCGTAGGCTTCGACAATAGCCTGATGGCCAAGGCAAATACCAATGATAGGCACTTTACCTTTAACGAGTTGGATCAACTCTGGCATACAACCAGCATCTGAAGGCGCACCTGGCCCCGGAGAAAGGATAATTACCGGATTGTCTAATTGAGAGACCGCAGTTTCAATAGTTGTCGCTGCAATGTTGTTTCGATATATCGTTACGTTGTGCCCTAGAGAGCGAAACTGATCCACAAGGTTGTAAGTAAAAGAGTCAAAGTTGTCGATAAAAACTAAATTTGCCATATGACTTACCCCTTATGTGCAAGTTGGATAGCGGAAATTACCGCTTGTGCTTTACCGCGAGTTTCATCGGCTTCCGCTTGTGGATCCGAATCGTACACCACACCAGCACCAGCTTGTACTTGCGCAATACCATCTTCAACATAGGCGGAGCGGATGACAATACAAGTATCTAAATCACCTTGCCCGGTTAAATAACCGACAGCGCCTCCGTAACTACCACGGCGTGTTTTTTCCACATCTCTGATAAGTTGCATTGCGCGAATTTTTGGTGCGCCGGTAAGCGTTCCCATATTCATGCTTGCTTGGTAGGCGTGTAGCGCATCTAAATCCCCGCGTAATTGTCCAACAACCCGAGAGACTAAATGCATGACGTGGCTGTATCTATCTACTTTTAGTAGGTCTGCAACATGACGAGTACCCGCTTTACTGATACGAGCAACGTCGTTTCTTGCAAGGTCAACCAGCATCATATGTTCAGCGTTCTCCTTCATATCACTACGAAGTTCAAGTTCTATACGGCCATCTAAGTCTAAGTTAATCGAACCATCAGCATTTTTACCGCGACGTCGAGTACCTGCAATTGGATAGATCTCTACTTGATTAGTTTCAGCGGAATATTTTAGCGCACTTTCAGGGGATGCCCCGAACAGGGTAAACAACTCGTCATGCATGTAAAACATGTAAGGGCTAGGGTTACTTTTCTTAAGTCCTTTATAAGAACCAAGAGGAGAGGGACACGGCAGTGTGAATCGTCTTGAAGGGACTACCTGAAAAATATCGCCTTTAACAACATATTCTTTTAAGTCGCGAACCGTTTGACAGAAATCTTGGTCTGATACGCTAGGCACCGCTTCACACTCTTTTAATTTTACCGTGTCTCGAAGTGGTGCTGGGTCTTCACAGTGGCTAGATATTTCCGTTAATCTTTGCTCAATCTGGTGGACTGTCTTTTCTGACCCATCGAATACCGATCCTTGAACGAAACAAGATTGCTTTTGGTGGTCGATAACCATCAGCGTTTCGGCCAGATAGAATACGTAATCGGGGCATTTATTAGTTTGTGCTGCGTTGCCTAATGGCTCAAAACTTGCGACCAAATCGTAAGCGAATAGTCCACCAATAAACAGAGCGAAATTATCTTTATCCGTCGTTTCAAAGCTGTGTTGTATTAAACGGAGAGCATCAAATGAAGAGGCTTCTCTTAAGCGGCTGTCTTCGTCTATATCTGCATCCGCTGTTGGAAAGTCGAGTAAAAGTGCGTCTCCGCTTTTACTTACCCTGATATCGTCAGTAACGTGTGAAGCGACTCGTGCCAGAGCATTTATGCCATTGGGTGTGAGTGGTTGCATTTCAACACGCTGGCCGTTGCAAACGATGCGTACAGCAGCATCTATCAACAGCATACTTTTTAAATCTTCTTTAGAATCGATATCAGCCGATTCTAATAGCAAGCTATTTGTTTTGTCCGCACACAGCACCTGAAAAAGGCGAGTAGGATCGTCGGAGTAAGGAACAGAAAGAGAAAGGACTTCTAACTGGCCTTGTTGTTTAATTTGAATCGCCTTATTCATAAGACATCCTCTAAATAATGCTAAACGTTAGAGCGGTTGCGCTCATATTCTCATAAACGTTTAAGCTACCCAATCATTAATGAAATCAGATTGTTGCTATTTTGTTCAGTTAAGCAATTATTGAAAAAATAAGTGTTATTGGTTCTGATTTCAAAAAATTAATCGGTGGAAACATAAAAAAACCCGTCGTATAGACGGGTTTTAAACTAAATTCTGTATATCAAACAGTATCGTTATCCCGCCAAGAGCCTGACCAGATACGCCACCAACAAAGCTCAGACATAGAGTCTGCTTTTTTATCGCTAGGCTTTTGGTTAGATTCTTGTAACATGGTCTACAATTCCTGTTTGAAAGTTGTACTAGTAGACTAGTACTAGAGAGTAAAGTCAAGAAATAAATGAAAATTGATCTGCATTGCCATACAACAGCCTCCGACGGCCGCTTAACACCGGTGCAACTAGTCGATCGTGCGATAGAATTTAATATAAGTGTTTTAGCTATTACCGATCACGATACGCTAGATGGCTTAAGGCCTGCATTTGATTATATCGATCAAAATCAACTCAATATCAAGCTTATTCGTGGTATCGAAATTTCGACGGTCTGGCAAAACAAAGACATCCATGTTGTGGGGCTCAATGTAGATGAAGACAGCTCCGAGTTACTCGCATTAATTGCGTCTCAAAAACAGAGAAGGATAGACCGTTCAGAATTAATGGCCCATCGGTTAGCAAAAGTAACCAAAGAGCCAGTAGAGCTGCTATTAGCACAAGTTAAAGATATCGCTTCTGGTGCACCTATTACTCGGTCTCACTTTGCTAAATGGTTAGTAGATAACGGTTACGCGAAAACTATGCAGCAGGTTTTTAAGAAATATTTAACGAGAGATAATCCGGGCTATGTTCCACCAAATTGGTGTTCGATTACGGAAGCTGTTGCTGCTATTCATGCAGCAGGGGGAGAAGCGGTGCTTGCACATCCGGGTCGATATCAACTGACGGCTAAGTGGATTAAACGTCTCCTGTCTGCCTTTGTAGAGGCGAAAGGTAATGGGATAGAAGTAGCATTACCCCAGCAAGGTCAACAAGAAAGGCGAAACTTGGCAGATTATGCTATACAATACAAGCTATTAGCGTCTCAAGGATCCGATTTTCATTATCCATCCCCTTGGACGGAACTAGGACGCAACCTTTGGTTGCCTTCTGGTGTAGAGCCAATATGGAAAGATTGGGGTATAAACCCAGCTTAAGATACCGATGCGTCGGTAGTGAGGAATTATTATGAGTCAATTTTTTTATGTCCACCCAGAAAATCCACAAGCTAGATTAATAAGTCAAGCAGTTGCAATTATTCGAAATGGTGGTGTCGTTGTTTACCCTACTGATTCTGGGTACGCACTCGGGTGCCAGTTAGAAAATAAGCAAGCGTTAGATACAATTTGCCGTATTCGAAAATTGGATGACAAACACAATTTTACTCTACTTTGTAGAGACCTTTCGGAATTGTCATTATATGCTCGTGTAGATAACACGGCTTTCCGTCTACTGAAAAACAATACTCCAGGTGCTTACACGTTTATATTCAAAGGTACCAAAGAGGTGCCGCGTAGGCTGATGAATGCTAAACGTAAAACGATTGGTATCAGGGTACCTGATAATCGTATTGCACTTGATTTATTAGAAGCGCTTGGCGAACCACTCATGTCCACAACACTTATTTTACCGGGTAGTGAAGTGGCTGAATCTGATCCAGAAGAGATTCGAGACAAACTAGAACATACTGTCGATCTAATCATGAATGGTGGTTATCTTGGCGAACAGCCCACAACGGTCATTGATTTTAGCGACGATGAGCCTGTAGTACTTAGGTCAGGTGCAGGAGACCCTTCACCGTTTGAATAGAAGAAGCCTCAGTAGAGGCTTTTTTTTAATCTTTTTCTTTGCTAATCGCAGACAAATACCTATCTAATTCAGACAGAAATCATGTATAATCGTTGCCCGCAATTTTATTGCATTTGTCTCTATCGACTGCCACATAGGCGCGAGACATTTTATTAATTTCTGACGTCTGTGAAGACGACAATAACAGGTATATTGATGAGCGAAAAACTACAGAAGATTTTAGCGAGAGCCGGACACGGCTCAAGACGTGAGCTAGAAACACTAATTAAATCAGGTCGAGTAAGTGTTAACGGTCAAGTGGCCAAACTGGGTGAACGTTTAGAAGACGAAAACGCAGTGATAAGAATGGATGGTCACATTGTATCTATTAAAGATAATGATGAGGCAGTTTGTCGAGTCTTGGCTTACTATAAACCGGAAGGTGAATTGTGTACTCGCCATGATCCTGAAGGGCGTAGAACTGTATTTGATCGCTTACCAAAAATTCGCGGTGCTCGTTGGATCTCTGTTGGACGTTTGGATGCGAATACATCAGGCCTGCTGTTATTTACGACAGACGGTGAATTAGCAAACCGTTTAATGCACCCTAGCCGTCAGGTTGAGCGTGAGTACCTAGTACGCGTATTTGGCGAAATCGACGAAAAGAAAGTTCGCAATGTCGTTAAAGGCGTGAAGCTTGAAGATGGCATGGCACGTTTTGAAGACGTTGTTTACGCTGGTGGTGAAGGTATGAACCACACTTTCTATGTTGTGATCAACGAAGGGCGTAACCGTGAAGTTCGTCGCTTGTGGGAATCTCAGGATACAACGGTAAGTCGTCTTAAGCGTGTACGTTACGGCGATATCTTTCTAGAGAAAACATTGCCACGTGGTGGTTGGATGGAGCTTGAACTTAAAGAAGTAAACTATCTGAGAGAGCTGGTTGAATTGAAACCAGAAAAAAGCACCATGATCGATCAAGATAAAACATCACGTAAGCGAGAGCGTTCACGTCACCAAAAAATTCGTCGTGCAGTGAAGCGTCACGAAGAGAGAGTAAGCGCTCCTAAAGGTCGTGGAAATAGAAATCGTAAGACGAGAAAATAGTCGATAACGATAAATTAACGAATAATAAAAACGGGTTATACAGTGTATAACCCGTTTTTACGTTTAAGTAAGCGAATAAATTTACTTAGTAAACGATTAATCTCTTTTCCAAAAAACATGGCAGAACTTATGTTCAGGTGTACGGCTGACAAGCATTCTAGCAAATACGTCGTCAAGAACATCTGAATCTTCATCAACTAAGCCTATACGCACTTCAGCGTATATGTCTTTGTCTACATCAAAGCCAACTTCTTGAGCCCAGTCACTACCGGTTTCTACTAATTCTGCCGCACCTCTATCTTCGAATTGGGCGGTAAACAAAATAACATCTGCTGGTTCTAGGTTGTCTGGTGCCATTTCTAAAAATATATCGTATGCGGTGTCAATTACATCATCATAAGACATCAATTCATCTTGTTCTTCGTTTAGTGTGCTTTCGCTGTTGTTTTCCATCTTTATTTCCTAGTCAGCTCGGCTCATGTACTTGCTTTCGGTGGTGTTGATTTTCACTTTATCACCGGTAGAAATGTATTCAGGAACCTGAACAGTTAGTCCTGTTGCAAAGCGAGCTGGTTTTGAACGAGCCGATGCGGATGCGCCTTTAATAGAAGGGTCTGTTTCTTCAATTATCATTTCAACTGAGGCTGGTAGTTCAATGCCAGCAGGCTTGTCATTAATTAGGACAACTTGAATTCCAAGAATATCTTCATTGATAAAAAGTAACTCGTCTTTGATATCGTCTCCGTTGAAATTGTATTGACTGTAATCTTCATTATCCATAAAGACGTATTCATCGCCATCAATGTAAGAGAACATAACATTACGTTTAGTCATTTCAACCGTTTCAAGTAATTCATCACTTTTGAATGCTTCTTCTACCTTTCCACCTGTTGCCAAATCTTTAAAACGGAATTTATAGATTTTAGCGCCACCGCGACCACCGGGAGTGGTGATGTCGAAATCTTTAACAAGTAAGATTTTACCGTTTAGGGTTACGGCGAAACCTTTTTTTATATCACTAGCCTTTGGCATTGTTCTGGACCTTTGAATGTATAAGTTGACCAATAAATTGGGGCGCAGAGAATAGAATACAACCTCTGGTTTTAAATCCAATATTAACAAGGCATAATTGAGATTAAAATTAGATTTTGGTTAGGTTTTTCTAACCTTAGGCTTGTTTTTATAGTCAATATCTACATTTTATAATCAATATCTACATATAGAGAGTAACTTAGTGCCATTAGCTGTTATCGATCCTAACGAACCTTTCCAAGATGACTACCGCAGGGTCATCCAAGAGTTAATCCCTGCACTTGAAAGTGGGTTAGGTAATAATCTTCATAGTATCTATCTGTATGGTAGTGTCGCAAGAAAGTGCGCGGTGCCAGGGAAATCCAATTTAGACATAATTATCGTTACGCGCCGCAAGCCGGATGCTAGGTTTCAAACCTTGCTCAGTACAATAAAATGGCGATTTAGAAAAGCGTTCCCATTTATTACTGAACTCTCTTTTCAATTTTCTTTAGTGCAAGAAATTTTGGCAATCGAAAGTGTAATTACCTGGGGGTTCTTGCTTAAACACTGTTGTGTTTGCGTATCTGGAGATGACTTATCTTCTCGTTATGGTGAGTTTGAACCGAGTTGGGAGATCGCAAAATTCTGGAATATGGACGTAGCGCAGTGGTTAAAACGTTACCGAAAGATAATTGCACAGTCGACAAATAGAGAGGAACAGGTTAAACACCAGATAGTGATAGCGAAAAAGCTATTACGATCGAGTTACTCTTTGGTCATGCACAAAGATAAAGGCTGGTACGACGATCCTATTACCTGTGGGCAGCGATTTTTAGATTATTACCCAGACAAAACGGTTGAAATTGAACGGCTTGGGATTCTACTTTCAGGACGATATATTCCAAAACGTTCTGTTATCGGGGTCCTAGATAGCTATGGTAGTTGGCTAGTTAAAGCATATGAAAAAACCGAATTCAGGATAGGTTAAGGGCGGCTTCTGAAGTTACTCTAAGACTTAGTATCAAAATAAACCCAATTGAGGGGCATTGATGCTTTCAAAATCAAGTCCAATAAAGGGCAGAATAGCATCTGCAACGGGCTTTAGTTGCTTATCAATATAGTGCTGATAATCAATCGCACTCTTCCTATATTCTTCTGGCTCTGGACCGTTTAACGTAATGACATATTCAATACGACCACGATTTTGATATTGTTGCGGTCGTCCCATTTTGGCATTAATTTGATCGGCCATGCGGGCAGCTTTAACTTGCGGTGGTATGTTTTTTTGATAATCGCTGAGTTTGCGTCTAAGCCTTTTTTATAGGTTAGCTTATCGTCATAATTCCCATTAAGCGTCGCTTCGACGTATTGGCGGATATAATCACAAGGATCTAAGCCATGAAAAACCATTTCATAAAGTTGTTGTTGGAACTCTTGTGATAAAAGGGTCCAATCTGTACGGGCACTTTCAAGCCCTTTGAAAATAATATTCTCGCTTTCACCTTCTCCTATGAGGCCCGCATAGCGTTTTTTAGATCCGGTTTCAGAACCACGTATTGTTGGCATCAAAAATTTTCTGTAATGGGTTTCATATTCAAGCTCAAGACAAGACTCTAGACCATACTGATTGAGTATGTGATTTGTCCACCAGTCATTAATGTGTCCAACCAGTTCATGGCCAATTTTATCTGCTTCAGATTGAGGCAAAGCTCGTTTCAAAGAAACAAATGTGGAATCAGTATCGCCATAGATAACAAGGTAACCTTGCTCTTCTATCAGTTGTTTCGTTCGTTTCATTATTTCGTGTCCGCGCATCGTGATTGACGAAGCTAGGCGAACATCAAAAAATCGACAACCTGACGATCCAAGAACACCGTAAAAAGAGTTCATTATGATTTTGATTGCTTGAGAAAATGCTTTTTCGTTGTTCTTCTTAGCCACATCTCTCGCGGACCATAAATCTTTAATCATCTTAGGAAGGAAGTGTTTGGTTCTGTGAAACTGTCCTCCCATAAAACCTTCAACCGCTTGGCTTTCTTGGTTTCCAATCGTTAACTTAAGTCCTTCTACTAAACCAAGAGGATCAATCAAAAATGACCGGATAATTGAAGGGTATAAGCTTTTAAAATCCAAAACTAATACAGAGTCGTATAGTCCCGGTAGGGAATCCATAACGTAACCACCAGGACTGGCTTGCCAGTTTTCACTCTGAAGGCTAGGGGCCACGTATCCTGCCCTGTGCAATTGTGGGAGGTATAAATTTGTGAAGGCTGCGACGGAACCGCCCATGCGGTCAAGCTCTATACCAGTCAACCTAGAGCGCTCAATAACAAAATCAATAAGGTGAGTATGTTCAAAGATTCGATTGACCAAAATACAGTCTTGTAAATTGTATTTTGCCAACGCAGGTTTATCACTGCGGAACATGTAATTAATTTCCGCCATTCTGTCATGAACATTATGTATCGCTTTACCTTCGGAAAGTAACTCTTGGGAAACCGATTCCAATGACCAAGAACGGAACGAATAAGTCGCTGTTTTTAAGGTGTCAATACCGTCTAAAACTACTCTGCCTGGTATCGAAATAAAACCTTGTTGGGTTTGATTTGATTGCCTAAAATAGGCGTTCTGACGACCTCTTCCAATCGCTAGTTTCATACCATGCCATTCGGCTCTTTTTATTAACAACCTAAAATCGAAATCAACCACCATCCAACCCAGAATTAGGTCTGGGTCAAACTGTGAAAACCAATCTTCCAGAGCTAGCAAAAGTTGCTTCTCGTTTTCGACCCACTGAATCGGTGTATTACATGGTTCTGGAGACCCTATCATGATCACACGATTATCAAGGGATGAAGCTAGCCCCACAGAGTAAAGAATCCCTTTCTCGGAACATTCAATGTCCAATGAAACATAACTTAGGTTTGGTTGGTAATCCCCTTTACGGCACTTCACTTGCGTTAATTGTGTGTAACCACGCTTTGCGGTTTTATTGCCAGTAAATTCAATACCGCCTTGAATAAAGCGTTCCATTAAATAACGGTCTACTAAGCGAACATCAGATTCTATGGTTTCGATGTCATTGGAGGAGAAAAGCCTAAGAGCTTGAGTGTTGGTGTATTGGGTTGCGCTGTAACATGCGACAACAGGACTCTGTTGAAAGTCTTTCAGTTCTAGAGGTTTAAAATCTATCTGGTAGCCGTGTTCAATGCAAAGAGCTTGTGCTGATTCGACATCTTGTTGCTTAATAAAAAACAGACATTTTTCGGAGTTTATTTTTAATTGTGTGGGGCCTTCATCAGTGTTTAACCAGAGTTCAATCATGGTTGAACCATTGATATCGCGAGCATGACGAGTGAGGATAAACCCTTTTCCTAGATTCAATTTTTAACCTTAGACCTTGAACGTGCTTGGATAGTAGCAATTATTGTTGGCAAATAGCCAGTTGGTAGAGTAGTGTTGTAGCGAATAATAAAACGTATTTATAAAAAATATCGTAAAATTAGTAAGTTGACGAATTTCCCATCTAAGAAATTGTGAAAGTTTGCGCTACGGCTCATATTGTACGTAAGCATTTCTGTTTAAAATAGGTTAAAATCGTTATGGTATTGCGTTCCATTTCTCAAATAGAGATTCGGTTGGCAGAGGTTAGGTGTGTGGAGATACAAGTTTGATAAATGTTTTCCTTGTAGATGATCACGAGCTAGTTCGCACAGGGATAAGACGTATAATTGAAGACGTCCGTGGAATGAACGTAGCAGGGGAAGCTGAAAGCGGTGAAGATTCGGTAAAATGGTGTCGCAGCAATCATGCTGATGTCATACTTATGGACATGAATATGCCCGGTATTGGCGGGTTGGAAGCGACTAAAAAAATATTACGTTTTAATCCAGACGTAAAAATTATCGTGTTAACAGTACATACTGAAAATCCATTCCCAACTAAGGTGATGCAAGCAGGGGCTGCTGGTTATCTTACAAAAGGTGCTGGTCCAGATGAAATGGTTAACGCAATTAGAATGGTCAATAGTGGGCAACGCTATATTTCGCCTGAAATTGCTCAACAAATGGCGTTGAGTCAGTTTTCTTCTGCGTCTGAAAATCCCTTTAAAGATCTTTCAGAGCGTGAATTACAAATCATGCTGATGATCACTAAAGGTCAAAGGGTAACGGACATTTCAGAGCAGTTAAATTTAAGCCCTAAAACAGTCAATAGTTATCGCTATCGACTCTTCAGTAAATTAGATATTAATGGAGATGTGGAATTAACCCATTTAGCCATTCGTCATGGAATGCTAGACACTGAGACATTGTAGTGCCGAGTACCTTTGATTCATTCTCTTTTCTAAGCACAGTAACTAATCAGCCCGGCGTATACAGAATGTATAACGCCGAGTCGGTTATTATTTATGTCGGTAAAGCAAAAGATTTAAAAAAAGGCTGTCTAGCTACTTTCGTAAAAATGTAGACAGTGAAAAGACACGCGCGTTAGTTAGTCATATCGACAAGATCGACGTTACTGTTACTCATACAGAAACCGAAGCATTAATTCTCGAGCACAACTATATCAAGCAGTATTTACCTAAATATAATGTGTTGCTAAGAGATGACAAGTCCTACCCATATATTTTCATTAGTGCTCATAAACACCCTCGTTTGTCTTCACACCGTGGAGCAAAAAGCGAAAAGGTGAATATTATGGACCGTATCCAGATTCTGGTGCGGTGCGGGAAGCACTTCATCTAATACAAAAAATCTTTCCAGTACGTCAGTGTGAAGACACGATTTATGCTAATCGGACAAGACCATGTTTGATGTATCAAATTGGTCGTTGCGCTGCGCCTTGTGTTTCTAGTGTCATCAATGATGAAGAGTACTCTGAGTTAGTCGACATGGTACGACTGTTTTTACAAGGTAAAGATAAACAAGTCATCACTGAACTTATCGAAAAAATGGAAAAAGCGAGTGCGGCACTTCGTTTTGAAGATGCTGCAAAGCTAAGAGATCAAATACAAGCAATAAGAAGAGTACAGGAACAACAGTTCGTTTCAGAAGACAGTATGGATGACTTAGACATCCTAGGGTTCGCTCAAGAAAATGGACTAGCGTGTGTTCATATTTTGATGGTTCGTCAAGGTAAAATATTAGGCAGTCGTAGTCATTTCCCTAAGATCCCAAATAACACAGAACGAGAAGAAGTTTTTTATAGTTTCTTGAGTCAATATTATCTAGGGCATAATGAAGCGCGTACCATCCCTACTAGAATCGTATTAAATAAAGGCTTATTTACAGACATCGAACCGTTGCAAGAGGCGTTGACGAAACTCGCTGGAAGAAAAGTATCTTTCTATCAAGATCCAACTGGGCCACGCGGTCAGTACCTTAAATTAGCAAATACAAATGCACTTACTGCCATTACGACAAAAATAAATCACAAAATGACGATTAAGCAGCGAGTATCAGCGCTACAAGTAGAGATGAATATTGACTCTATTCGTCGTATGGAATGCTTTGATATAAGCCATACGATGGGGGAGAGTACTATTGCTTCCTGTGTCGTGTTTAACCACGAAGGGCCCGTTAAGCACGAATACCGGCGTTACAACATTACGGGTATAACCGGTGGAGATGATTACGCCGCAATGGGCCAAGTCTTAGACAGGCGTTATAGTAAGCAGTTAGATATAGAAAAAATCCCTGATATTGTCTTTATTGATGGTGGTAAAGGGCAGTTGAATCGAGCTTATGAGATTATGTCATCCCATTGGGAAGATTGGCCAAAACGTCCAAAGTTGATCGGAATAGCGAAAGGAGTGACGAGAAAGCCCGGCTTAGAAACGCTAATTACAATTGAAGGTGACGAGTTTAATCTCCCAAGTGATGCACCAGCATTACATCTTATACAACATATTCGCGATGAGAGTCATAATCACGCTATAGCAGGACACAGAGCAAAACGAGCTAAAACACGAAGAACGAGCCCATTAGAAGGGATTGAAGGAATTGGACCTAAAAGACGCCAGTCTTTACTCAAATTTATGGGGGTTACAAGAACTTAAGCGAGCAAGTGTAGAAGATATAAGCAAAATACCGGGAATTAGTGTTTCTTTAGCAGAAAAGATACATCAGTCATTGAAAGAATAGTTTTTTCCCGCACCATTAGTTTGCGGTTTACTAGAGCTAACTAAAATGCGTTTTACCATACCAAATATTCTTACTTTATTACGACTGGTTCTTATACCAGTTTTCGTTGTTGTTTTTTATCTGCCTTATAGTTGGGCTCCATTTGCTGCGGCAATGGTGTTCTGGTTTGCTGCGGTCACTGATTATTTAGATGGCATGCTAGCTCGAAAACTGGGTCAAACCTCTCGTTTCGGTGCATTTCTCGACCCAGTTGCAGATAAAGTAATGGTGGCGACGGCACTGATACTGATTACAGAGCATTACGAGACTATCTGGGTAACAATTCCCGCATTAACTATGATTGCACGAGAAATTATCATCTCAGCGCTACGTGAGTGGATGGCAGAAATTGGAAAACGAGCCAATGTCGCTGTGTCATGGATTGGTAAAGTAAAAACAGTAACACAAATGTTTGCTTTATGGGTGCTGATCTGGCGCTTTGACGATTGGATGATTTGGGTGGGTTACGTTGCCCTTTATATCGCTACAATACTGACTTATTGGTCAATGGTACAATATTTATCCGCCGCAAAAGGTGACCTTTTAGCGAAAGAACATCAGTAAGCTTAAGAATGAATAAAAGGCGGGCAATAGCTCGCTTTTTTTGTATCTGATTTAAATTAAATAAGGTCTCTGAGCTTGCTGTATTTAAGTTATCTAACGGATTTATAGCGGAATTATGCTAGTAAAGTAATCAATTTCGGCAGAACTGATCGCAAAGTAGCCAAACGATACAAAAAACGAAAAATAGTGTTGACTCACCTCGATGAATCCGTAAAATGCGTCCCGTACTCAAGAGGAACTGAATAAGTTTCTTAGGCAAGAGATACAACGGCGCGTTGGCAGAGTGGCTATGCAGCGGATTGCAAATCCGTGGACCTCGGTTCGATTCCGGGACGCGCCTCCATTCCTTTGGGAATGATGCGACACTAGCTCAGTTGGTAGAGCGCAACCTTGCCAAGGTTGAGGTCACGAGTTCGAACCTCGTGTGTCGCTCCAAATTTAAAGAAGCCCTAGCAGAAATGCTGGGGCTTTTTGCATTGTAGGCTAACTAAGTAGCCGAGATGTAGACGAAATTGGTAGAGGGACACTCTTGCCAAGGTTGAGGTCACGAGTTCGAACCTCAAGATGTAAAAAGGAAGCACAAGTGCTTCCTTTTAAAAATTGATTTTTTTAGACTATGCGGCGTCAATAGTCGAAATTAGGCTGTTATCTGAGCCAAAGCTGTTTCTTACATAATCGTCTGCAGCTTGGTCATTTTCCCAATTTTCACCATCAATAAGATAGCGAAATTGAAAAGTATCACCTTTTGGCAAACGAAGCTTTAACGTGAAAGCTTTGTTCTTTTTATTTAATTTCATTGGAGCAGCTTCCCAACCGTTGAAGTCACCAGCAATTGCTACACTAGTTTCTTCACTTTGAGGCCACTCAAAAGTTACTTCAACTTCATCTTTTGTTTTAAAAAAGCGCTTCTTTAACATTTATTTACCCTATAGATACCAAACATGACGCTTAATTTGTAGACGATTTTGTGACGTAGTTCAAGTCTTTTTGACATTTAAGTTATTTTAATGAGATCCGATACGATTGAATTTGAACCATTTTACACGCGCAATCATGCTATAACCCTATATCTGCTATGGTTTTGGTAGAAATGACAGATTAGCGTAAACGTTGAAAAAATAATTTGTTCTTTTTTTTAGGTTTGATTGCTCAGTAGATGTGAAATCAAATTTTAGCAATAAAAGCTCAGTAAACCGCAGTTAGAGTTCAATAGATAGGATATCCAATTGCTACTAGGGACGTTTATGTGCTGTAATTATTAAAATTGTTTATAGGTTATCGCCTGAGTCATTTTTATACTGGAATTTAGATTTGCCAAAAGAAAGCACAGCAGAACGATTATTTACCAATAAAAGGTACGATGCTGAAGCACAACGCGTCGCAGGAAAACTATCAGAGCAAACTTTGATTCGTCATGCAAAATGGCTAGTCAGTATGAGGTATTTGGTCGATCAATCCGATGTGGATTCTATCTTGAGCTCCCAAGAAGAGTTTTGTGAATCGGTTATATTCGAAGAAAAAGAACGTATTACTGAAAATCAAAGAATACTTTTACAATGTGAAAAGTTAAAGGTAATAGAAAGACAAGAACGAATCGAAGAGCGGCAGATCATATTGGATAAAGTGGTAACGCGAGTAGCACTTAAAACAGAAAGAATCATGATAGAGCAGCTAACAAAGCTAGATATCGATAAGTTAATGTGGGGATTTCCTCAATATGGTCACTTCAGTTCATTTGCTTATTCGGCATCCCTTAACTTTGCAAAACTCGGTACTTTGACAACATTAAGTCCATCACTAAAAGCAAACGTTCTTGATTTAGTCGGTAATTCGAAATTCTGTGAGCTGTTAGGAAAGTTTCCTAAACCAACCAAAGATCCCGCTATCGCTATTGGATATATCGGTATTGAAAATTGTCGCCGTTTATTCCCAGTATTAATGGCGAAACCTACTTTGAGATGGTCGGATAAAAATACCAAACTAATCGCACCTAAACTTTGGCAGCAACTTATTGTTACGGCAAACGTAACAAGATTACGCCTTGAAAAAGCAGGCTACAAAGAACCCGATGAAGGGGTTCTACTAGGTACGATACGGTCACTAGCGCAGATTGCGATATGTAATTATTTTTCTCAGTTTTTTGAAGACGCTCTAGTAGAAGTAATGAAAGAATGTAGAGAAGATGAAGATATGGAGTCGTATTTTGCGTGCTCAGAAGTAAAGCCAACGTTGTCGATACTGCCTAATGTCATCTATAAACTCGATCGCTTATTGTCAGAAAGGATTGTAGAGCATATAGACTGGGATCAAAGAGCACTGCATCTACGCAGTGCGCTGCTTGAAGATATTAGTAACGTTCCCATTCTCGAGCGAAGTTTGCACGGAGTTGCGTTGGGGCAGGCAAGGGCATTTACTATCTATGATATGCTAGATAGAAGCTCAGCATTTATAGGCAAACATGCCCCTTATTGGTTTGCAAATGTTCAGCTTGATGGTGAAGCATTAAAATTATTAAAAAATTGCAACCCGGGTAAGTTAACGCTTTCTATGTAGTTTTTAATCAATATGGTGAATTTTTCCACTTTGAGATGAAAAAATAGTCATACAGTTAAAAAGTTAATAATTTTTGGTTGACTCAAATTCTGAATCCAGTAAAGTACAGCCCTGTTCAGGAGGCGAAGTGAATCGCTGAATGAGAATCAAATTTGCGATATTGATTCGTCAGTATCAAGATGGTGTCTAACTAAAATCAGTTAGTAGCATAGCAATAAAGAATTGCGTGCCCTGGTGGTGGAATTGGTAGACACAAGGGATTTAAAATCCCTCGGCTTATGGCTGTGCCGGTTCAAGTCCGGCCCGGGGCACCATCTATTTAAGTCTACGTTTAACTATGTAGCAACGCGACACTAGCTCAGTTGGTAGAGCGCAACCTTGCCAAGGTTGAGGTCACGAGTTCGAACCTCGTGTGTCGCTCCAAATTTAAAGAAACCCTAGCAGAAATGCTGGGGTTTTTTGCATTGTGAGCATAGTACGTGATGTGGACGAAATTGGTAGAGGGACACTCTTGCCAAGGTTGAGGTCAAACCGCGTGTGCGTGGCTTGTGCCAGGAGAATAATTAAAGTGTCTCTTAAATTCACGGCTAAATTGAGATGCACTGTTGTACCCAACCATACGCGCGGCTTCAGAAGCTCGGTATCCATCTAACATAATTAAATCGCGTGCTTTGCTCAGCCTCACTTTTTTTAAGTATTGCAGTGGCGATTCTGTTGTAACCTGTTTGAATACTCTGTGAAAAGCTGGAACGCTCATGAATGCTTCTGCTGCGAGGTCATCAACAGTGAGAGGTGATGCATAGTTTGAATGCAATAAATCGAGTACTTTTGCGAGTTTCGCATAATTTCCTTCGGAATTAGCACGTTCAAACAATATATGCCCCATAGGACCTTTAAGAACACGGTAGGTAATTTCTTTTACAATGTCCGCACCAAGGAATTCTGCCTCAGAATCTATTTGCAAAACCTTCATGAGTCTCAGATAGGCTTCTTCGAGAGGATCTGACATTGACATACAGGTCACGCCAAGCTGGCTGTTTGATAGGGTTGATACACTATCTGTATCATACTGGTCGATATGGCTGATTATAGAATGCAATTGTTTTGGTGCTATATCTATTTTTAGACCCATAATAGGTTTGTTCTCTTCGGTTTCAGACTCACATTCAAGTGGCAGTGGAACGCCTAGTACCACAAAATCACCTTGACCATAAGTCATCTTATGCTCACCAAGATAAATATGTTTGATTCCTTGACCAACAACAATAATGCCAGACTCGTAAAGAAGCGGTTCACGCGGCCTGGCCTTACCCGAACGGTAAAATTTAACACCCGGAATAGCGGTGTTAACTAAACCTTCAAGATTATGCAGTTGCTTTATGTTGATATAGGCGTCCATATAATGGGCTAGTTTACTCACCTTGTACTCCTTAAATTAATACCCTTTTAAAATAGCAAGTGTGATACTTATAGGCAATCAAATGACATTATTAGGTATTTTTATTTCAAATGATTGCGAGTAATATGCAATGCAACAGCCGAGGAAAAACTCGTCTTAACCCTACAATTAGAAACTCGTAATGGAGAAAGTCATGGAATTCACCTATGGAAATTCAACAACAATACTGTTTGGTCAAGGTCAAATAGCCGCAATCAAAAAACAGATTCCAGCAGAAAAGAAAGTACTGGTTATATACGGTGGTGGTTCCATCAAGAGCAATGGCGTTTATGATCAAGTTGCAGCAGCATTGTCTGAGCATCAGTGGCAAGAGTTTTCAGGCGTTGAACCTAATCCAACAGTGGAAACTATGGATAAAGCGGTCGCTATCATTAAAGAGCAGGGTATTGATTTTGTTCTTGCTGTTGGTGGTGGTTCGGTAATTGATGGTTCTAAATACGCAGTAGCAGCAGCCAAATATGATGGCGATGGTTGGGATATTCTCATCGGTAAACATAAAGTGACAGAAGCAGTGCCATTAGCTGCTGTATTGACGTTACCAGCGACAGGTTCAGAATCGAACGCAGGTGCGGTGTTAACTCAAGCTGCCACAAAAACCAAGCTGCCTTTTGGTTCTCCGGCCGTTCAGCCGATTTTTGCTGTGCTTGATCCCGATACAATGAAATCATTGCCTGAACGTCAATTAAAAAATGGCTTGGTTGATGCGTGGGTTCATATTTGTGAGCTTTACGTAACGACGAAAAAAGAAGGCGCAATGGTACAAGACGGTTATTCAGAAGTTCTGTTACGCAACCTCCTTACTTTAGCCAAAGACTACGACTCTCGTGATAACGATGGATGGCGTAGTAACTTAATGTGGACTGCAAACCAAGCGTTATCAGGTCTGATCGGTGCTGGTGTTGCTCAGGATTGGGCAACGCATATGATAGGCCATGAACTGACGGCATTATATGGTGTCGATCATGCTCGTTCACTGGCTATGATTCAGCCAGCGTTATACCGCAACCAAATTGAAGCTAAACGAGCTAAGCTAGAACAAATGGGTACTAATGTATTCGCTTTAGAATCAGGGAGTGATTTAGCGGAAAGAACAATTGAAGCAATCGAAGCGTTTTACCATAGCCTAGATGTCGCGACTCAATTGACAGATAGTGGTTCAGATAAAATTACTACCGTTAAAGATATTCTTGCTAACCTAGAAGCACACGGCATGTCGACACTTGGTGAAAACCAAGCAATTACACTTGATGAAAGCCGAAAAATACTTGAAGCTTCTGTTGCTTAATAAGTTAGAGATTTAAAATATCAGAGCCCCTTGAATTTGATCGTTCAAGGGGCTTTTTTAATGACAACAAAATAAGAGAAAACTTAGCCCCTAAATGTCATTTATCAATTCAATTCAATTCAATTCAAAAGTAGAACAGCTGAAATCTTAGCAAAGTTAATCTCTAAATTATCACATCAATACAGTTGATCTATTTAACAAATAATCTACCACCTTAGGATTATTCTTTCGAGTTTATAGCATTTGCCAGTAATTAAATATGCATTATAAATAATTGTTTTATATCGATTATTACTGTTTTATTGACATGGATCAATTTGTGAGATTGATAATTATATCTACAGTATGTGATCTAGTTAGAAGGTTTCACTGAACTTTTTAAAAACCATGGGTAAGTTATGGGTTTTAGTATTATATTAGTGATATGTATATAAGCTTTTAGTGTTTTAGTTTCTTCTGTTTGTTAGTCGAGTGTATCGCCTTTGGAAGTTACCTAATGCAAACGAGAGATTATGATTTTTATATAAGCATCACATATAACACTTCATTAGTTTTTACGGATAGAAAGCAGGTTATTCAACAAAGATGAAGATGCTGATCAAGAGGTAACGTTTTAAATGAAGAAATTAATCATGCTAGCGATGCTACTTTGTTCTTGGGCGAGTTTCTCCTCTGCCTCAGGAGTAGAGGAGAACGCCACGCTAAAACGAGAAGTCAGCTCAATAACGAGTACTGCTGATCACGCTACCTTTGAAGTGCTTAATCAAGAGTTTGATTACGCACCTGACGTAACAGAAGCGTGCTTGGAATGTCATACCGAAGCTTCAAAGCAACTCCATCAAACTTTCCATTGGACATGGTCCAAAGAGGTGGACGGAGTACAGGTTGGTAAAGCACAAAACGGTTTTAATAACTACTGTGTATCGGCGAAAGGGAATGAGAGCTGTACACAGTGTCATATTGGTTTTGGTTGGCGCAATGAAGACTTTGATTTAGAAGCAGAAGAAAATGTCGACTGCCTTGTTTGTCATGACACTACCGGCACCTATAAAAAATCGTCTGCGTCGTCTGGTCATCCATACTACGAAGATCAAATGATAGGTGGGAAACTACAAAAAGCGGTAGACCTTTCTTACGTAGCAACGCATGTAGGAAACCCGGAACGCGAAAACTGCCTAGCCTGTCATGCTAACGGAGGCGGTGGTAATGGTGTTAAGCATGGTGACACGGACATGTCCCTAGTTCAGCCAGAGTTCGCATTAGATGTGCATATGAGCCCTGAGAAGCTCGACTTCGCTTGCCAAGACTGCCATACCACAAATGACCACCAAATCTCGGGTCGCTACAACGATCGTAAAGCCTTTGTAGACCATGACCTCAACATGGGGCGTTCTGATCGTGATGGCAACAATGTCTCATGTGAATCATGTCATAGTGCGGCACCACACGACGATAGAGATATTGATAATCACACCGCCAAAGTGGCTTGTACGTCATGTCACATACCAGAAATGGCTCGTGGGCCTTACCTAACCAAACTTTCTTGGGACTGGTCGACAGCAGGGAAAACTAAAGACGGCAAACCTTATGTAGAAGACGAAATCTTTGATGGTGTCGAAAATCACTCATATATGAGTAAAAAAGGCACATTCACGTGGGGTAAAAATGTGGTTCCGGAGTACCGTTGGTACAAAGGCGAACTTAATCAAATGACGCTATTGGATACTATAGATCCCAATAACGCACCTATTGATATCAACCCGCCAACGGGTAGCTATAACGACCCTGATGCACGTATCTGGCCTTTTAAAATCCATAAAGGTAATCAACCTTACGATACCGAGTTAAACAGAATTTTACCTATCAAATTATACGGTAAAGCTTCGTCTGGCGCGCTTTGGACAACATTAGATTGGGACAAAGCCTTAGAAGCCGGTGCAAAATTGAATCATGTTGAATTTAGCGGTAATTACGACTTCGTTGAAACTAATGGTTATTGGCCAATTAAACACATGGTAGCGCCAGCGGACCAAGCCGTGAAGTGCTCGGCTTGTCACAGTAATCAAAGCCGATTAAATGGATTGAACGATTTTTATTTAGTGGGTCGCGACAGCTATACCTTGGTTGAATGGTTTGGAGCCATTGCAATTTGGGGTGGATTGGCCGGCGTGATTTTGCATGCGCTAGGAAGAATAATCACGATGCGCAATCGTAAGCAACAGACTAACCAGAAGTAACAATTACGGGAAATTATGATGAACAAGACAGTTGTAATATTTAAACGTTTTGAACGCTTCTGGCACTGGGGACAAGCTGCATTAGTATTGCTGCTTATCGTAACCGGCCTGGAGCTACACGGAACTATCGACCTTTTAGGTTTTGGAAAAAGTTCGCACTTTCACCATTTCGCTGGGTTTATTTGGGCGGCGTTGGTCGTGATGATATTTACGTGGGTATTCACTACTGGTGAATGGAAGCAATTTGTACCAGATATGAAAGGCATTGACGGGGTATTGCGATTCTATCTGTACGGGGTTTTTGTTGGTGAACCACATCCTCACCATATGTCTCCAGTAAACAAGTTTAACCCATTACAAAGAGTCGCCTATCTTGGTCTGTTGTTTGTACTAATCCCGCTGCAAATAATCACAGGGTTAATCTTCTTTTTCTTTCCAGAATTGCGCGCTGCAGGGTTTATCGACCATATAGGGATAGTTGCAGCAATACACACGTTTTGTGCTTATTCGGTTATCGCTTTCCTTGTGGTGCATTTATATCTTATTACGCTTGGCCAGAAGTTATCTAGTCATATGAAAGCGATGCTGTCAGGCAAAGAAGAGATCGAATAACAAAGAATTTTAAATTGAAAAACAGAGGGTTTTACCATGAAAAAAATAATTTTGGGTCTGTTAGCCGCAATGATGTCCTTCGGTGCATGTGCAGATGCCGCAGAGGGACAAGAGTATTATTTAGAATACCTGCGTCCGTATTTTGGTTATAACGGCCAAGATTTTGCAGAACAGCATCTAAAAGTGGAATGGAAACGCTATTTCAAAAAAGATGCGAAAAGATTTATCAAAACATACAGTAAAAAACATCCTGAATCAGCTGAATTCCTCGCAAGCGAAGATTTCCAAAAAATCGCACCGCATATTGCCGATTTTGCAATTAAGTACGCAGCGGATAGTGGTGAGCTGGCTGCTTGTAACTAGTTAAATCTAACGGTCGACAAAAAGTCTATTCATAATTTGGAGAAAACAAAATGTTAAAACATTCGCTGATTATTACATCGTTGCTGTTTGCGCCAATGTCGCTAATGGCTGAAGAGGTAGTAGGTAAAGTTCAATCCATTTCTACCAACGCCAAGGTTATTCAATACCTAAACCCTAAAACCAAAGAAGTTACGGTTATAAAATTTACCGACCAGACGAAATTAGTTGATGCTGAGTCGTTTAAAGACCTTACCGTAAATACCAAGTTTAAGGCGACAATAGACGAAAATGGTGTCGCAACCAAAATTAAGAGAGTATTGGTTAAACTTCCAGCAGAACAGGTCATCGATACGGATACGCTATCTGAGCTATTAGATGAAGGCGAACCAGTCTTCATTGGTGATGCACGTCCACTGAACGTTTATAACGTAGGTCATATACCAACATCCAAGGCGACACCATCTAATAAGTTAAAAGAGAATCTTAATTGGCTACCTAAAGATAAAGATGCCTTAATCGTATTCTATTGTGGTGGTGTTACCTGCCCGTTAAGTCCCGCCGCGCTTAAGATCGCGATGGCAAACGGCTACACCAATGTAAAAGCCTATGTAGAAGGTTTCCCTGCATGGAAAGGTGAGGTTTATCCAGCACACGTGAACGCAGACTGGGTTAAAAAGAACCTCGATAAACACCATGTGATTTTGGATGTTCGCGCTAACCCAGCAATGTCAGTAAAAGGAGCAGTAACACTGCCTTCTGAAGAACTTTCTGCAATGCATGAGAAGATGAATAAAGAGAAGGTGCCAACAAATAAACGCACTATCTTTAATTTGAGAGATAAAAAGGCACCAATAATTATCGTTGCTAATACGGCGGATGCAGATGAAGCTATTGAAGCCTATGAAGTGCTTACTTTTTGGAAATTTAAGAATGTTGTCATCTTAAAAGAAGGCATGGAAGGTTGGGCAGCTGCAAAACTGCCTGAAGATAAAGTAGCGACTGAACTTGTCTATGAGAAAAAACTGGCTAAGGGTGCAGTTGAAGAGTCGGTCTTTGTGAAGGCGGCTAAAGAAGGCACAGCAATGATTATCGATGTTCGAGATGCTGGCGAAGTAAACCACGGCGCGGTGAAAGGATCTGTTAATATTCCTTTAGGTGAGCTAGACCAAAACCTCGCTAAGATCCCTAAAGATAAACTGGTCATTTTACACTGTGTCGGTGGTGCACGTGCTTCACTTGGATATACCTTACTGACTAAGAAGGGCTACACAAACGTTAAGTTCTTAAACGACACCTTTGCTGATGTTGCAAAAGATAACGGTATTGAATTGATGTAAAAAAAGGCCATGCGTTAATGAGTTAACGCATGGCCTCTCTTCTATAGCGAGTGGAACTACGAACTCAGAATACGTGAAGAATCGAGTGATACTTGTCTCTTATATGCTCAATAAGTAGCTGTATTTTCTTTGGCACCTGCTTGGTGTAGGGGTATACCGCATAGATACCTAATTTCTTTGCGACCAAGTCTGGAAAAATATCGACTAAATCACCAGCCACAATGTCATCGTAAACCAATACAGAAGGCATATAAGCGATACCACGCCCTCCTAGAGTTGCTCTTCGCAGCGCTGAAGCGTCATCGGTAGCGAAATTACCTGCCACAGTAATAATGTAATCCCCATCTTTACCTTTAAACTCCCATTCGGTTGCGCCACTTGTTTGATAGGTATATTTAAGGCAGTTGTGCTTAACGAGATCAGAAGGAATAAAAGGGCGGCCTTTAGATTGAATATAGTCGGGTGAGGCGCAAACAACCCATTGAGAGTCAGTAATGTGTCGTGCTATTAAACTTGAGTCTTCTAAATGACCGGTTCGAATGACCAAATCGTAGCCTTCTTCCACTAAATCTACAAACCGATTATTCAGGTTCATTTCTATATTGATACCAGGGTAAAGATTACAAAATTCGGCAATCGTATCCGCCAATACCAGCCGACCAGAAATTGTTGGTACAGACATTCGTATGTTGCCGCTAATTGCGTCCCCATAACCAGAGAGCGCTTCTTGACCATCTAACACCGCTTGTTTCACAGTTTTAGCATGTTCTAACAGGGTGGCCCCCGCTTCTGTAAGCGTTAGTTTTCGAGTCGTACGGTAAAGCAGAGCAACACCAAGCTCTTTCTCTAACCGTGTAATTCTCTTGCTAACTACTGAATTTGTAAGGTTATTTTTTTCAGCAGCTTTGCTAAAGCTGCTAAGTTCAATGACCTGTGCAAAGAGCAATAAATCATCTGCATTCATACATTATATCTTATTTGGAAATAATTAATTTCATTATTTCCCTATATCGCTCAAAGATAAAGGACTATTGTTGAAAAAGTAAACATAACAATAACTCACACAAGATAAACGCAATGAGGCCACAATACATGCGTATTTACCCTACGAAGCCGAATAAAGTCTATTTTTACGCCACTTGCTTAGTGGATATGTTTGACCCAGACGCCGGGTTAAATGCAATGCGTCTCATGGAAAACGAGGGACTAGAGGTTATCTTCGTTGAAAAGCAGACCTGTTGCGGCCAGCCAGCTTACACCACGGGCTACGATGATGAAGCAAAAAAAATCGCTTTGAGTCAGATAGCGCTGTTTCCAGAACAATATCCAGTTGTTGTTTTGTCTGGCTCTTGTGGAGGTATGATGCATCATCATTATCAACGCTTGTTTAAAGGGGATAAACAGGAGTCTTCGGTAAATCAATTTTGCGACCGTGTATTTGAGTTGACAGAATTTCTAGTTAACGTATGTCGAACAAAACTAACGGACAAAGGAGAGCAAAGTAGCGTAGTGATGCATACATCGTGCGCGGCAAGACGTGAAATGAATGTTCATGTTACCGCAACTCAGCTCCTAGACCAGTTAGATAATGTAGAACTTAAGAAACAGGCTTATGAAGAGGAATGTTGCGGGTTTGGCGGTACTTTTTCGGTAAAACACCCAAATATTAGCCAGGCTATGGTCGAGGACAAAACAAAACACATAGAAGCGGTAGGTGCGGATACGTTAGTGAGCGCAGATTGGGGGTGTTTACTCAATATTAATGGTGCGTATGAGTATCAAGGAAAAGCAATTAGAGGGCAGCATATCGCGAGCTTTATAATTGAACGAATAGGAGGAGCTCACTAATGTCACAGACGCCTCAAGACTTCCATACTCAAGCAAAAACCGCCCTACAAGATAAGCAATTACGGGCAAATTTCCGTGGTGCGATGGATTACCTACGAGATAAACGAAAAACGGCGTTCTCAGATCAAGACGAAGAGACGGCAATTCGTGATCTTTCAGAAGCTATCAGACAACGATGTTTAAGTAAGTTACCAACACTGCTCGAACAGCTTGAACAAAACTGTATCGCGAATGGCATTCAAGTCCATTGGGCAGAAGACGCTCAGCAAGCAAACAGTATTGTCGCGGATATCGCTAATCGAGTGGATGGTAAGTTTGTTATCAAAGGTAAATCGATGGTGAGCGAAGAGATTGAACTCAACCACGAAATGGCAAAGATAGGTATTGAATGCCTAGAAAGTGATATGGGGGAATATATTGTCCAACTTGATGGTGATAAGCCATCACATATTATCATGCCGGCAATACACAAAAATAAACAGGAAGTAAGCGATACCTTCGAACAAAACCTAGATGATTTTTCACCAACAGTTGATGTGGATGAATTGATTCAAACTGGGCGTACGCGGTTACGTCGTAAGTTTCATGATGCGGATATAGGATTGTCAGGTGTCAATTTTGCCGTAGCAGAAACGGGCACACTGTGTCTTGTAGAAAACGAAGGTAATGGCCGCATGACCACAACCGTGCCTAACGTCCACATTGCCATTACCGGTATCGAGAAGGTTGTCGAGTTTCTATCTGACGTTCCTCCGCTATATAGTGCGCTAACTCGCTCAGCGACGGGACAAGCAATCAGTACTTATTTCAACATGATAACCTCACCGA
Source organism: Vibrio algarum (assembly GCF_028204155.1). Lineage (NCBI taxonomy): Bacteria > Pseudomonadati > Pseudomonadota > Gammaproteobacteria > Vibrionales > Vibrionaceae > Vibrio > Vibrio algarum. The sequence goes on from NZ_JAQLOI010000001.1 coordinate 1,761,903, forward strand.
GAAAACCAGGTGAAAAAGATGGGCCTCAAGAGGTACATCTAGTTTTACTCGATAACGGTAGAACTCAAGCGTATAGAGACGAAGAATTACGAAAGACTCTTCAGTGTATACGCTGTGGAGCCTGCATGAATCATTGCCCGGTGTACACTAAAATTGGTGGACACGCATACGGTACAGTTTATCCGGGGCCTATAGGGAAAATTATCTCACCTCACTTGCTAGGTATAGAACAAACTAAGCATTTGGTTACCGCGTCAAGCTTATGCGGTGCCTGTGGTGAAGTGTGCCCCGTGCGTATTCCTATCCCAGAAATGCTGCAACGATTAAGGCGAGAAGCAAAGAATCCTGAGCCGGTAGGTACTTTACCCTTAGATGGTCAGGCGTCTGCGGCCAGTAAAACAGAATCATTGGCGATAAAAAGCTTCGCCTACGCAGCAACTCATCCAAACCTCTATCACTTTGGTACAGGTGCAACAGCCAAGCTAAGAGGACTTATGCCCAAAAACATAGGCCCATGGACACAATGCCGAACAGCACCACAACCTGCGAAAAAAACACTACACCAAACAATGAAAGAGAACAAAAGGGGCGGACAATGAGTTTACATAATTCACAAATGGGTTCTCAAAGTGCGAGAAACAATATCTTACAACGGTTGAAGCAGGCGAAAGTGCAACCGTTGGATAAAGAAACCCAACAATATCTGCCTTGGGGAGAAGTAGACCAACCGAATCAGGCTGATAAAACTAAGCGCTTTGTTGCGATGATGACAGCCAATCATGCTGAGGTCATGTCAATCTCAAGAAATGAGCTACAAGGGGCGATCCAACAGGTTGTTGCTAAGAAGGGATGTGAAAAGGCGGCGGTAGGAACATCAGGTAAATATCATGCTGATTTTATTCAGGGAATAGAAAACCTAGAGGTAACGCAATTCACGAATAAGATAGAAGGGTGGAAGACCAAGTTATTTGAACAGGTTGATGTGGGAATTACACACACCTTGAACGGTATAGCAGATACAGGAGCCTTGGTGTTATGGCCTAGTATTGAAGAGCCTCGAACATTATCACTGGTTCCTCCATGCCATATCGCTGTAATGGACGAATCGACAATATTAAGCAACTTTCCCGAAGTAATGATGAAACATCAGTGGAACAAATCAATGCCGACTAACGCCCTGTTAATCTCTGGCCCTTCTAAGACCGCAGATATTCAGCAGACTCTCGCTTATGGCGCTCATGGACCCAGTGAGTTAGTGGTGTTGATCATAAAAGATGAGTGAAAAGTAACAAAATAGGATGAAAATGAAGCGAACTAGCCATTTTTTGTTCGGTTAAACAATTAATTAAAGAAATAAGCTTGACCTATTTTTTAAAATGAGTAAATTAGCCGCCACACGAGAGAACATTCCCGTGTGAAACAGATTTTAGTTATTGAATACGTTTCAATAAAGCAGATGGTGTCAACTCAATACAGTTAGATGCATCGCAATACAGAATTGCGTGCCCTGGTGGTGGAATTGGTAGACACAAGGGATTTAAAATCCCTCGGCTTATGGCTGTGCCGGTTCAAGTCCGGCCCGGGGCACCATCTATTAAAGCCTCAGCAGAAATGCTGGGGCTTTTTTACGTCTGTTTCATTAGGTCAACTCGACTCGTGCACTGTTTGGTAATGCAGTCTTGTTATTCAGGTTTCCAGTCTTGCAGCGCTATCTGGTATTCTTTCGCCATTAGATCGCAGGGCTTCTCAGCAACTTCTAGAGAGTCAATTATCTCTTGGTCTAGATCTTTTCTAACGTCAACGGTAGCTTGGTAGCTTTCTTGACGATAGCTATTATTAAGTATTAACGCTTTAAATTGGATGAGTTCTTCTTCTTTAAATCCACTGTCATACCAACATTGAATCGCATTTTTTTCTTCTTGAAAGATAGAATACTGCTTAGAAATGCGCCCTCTGCCGCGCTCTTTTGCGATTTTATCCACAATAGTAACCATCTGAACATATACAGCGCGTTTTTTGGGATGGTAAGGAAATTTATAACCGATGAAAACTTCAATATCATCGCGTAAACCGTTGCCGTTACTATCCACTTCGGCTGGTTCTTTAGGTAAGGCATGAATAAAAGCAGGCAATTCTTTAACTTGATCCGGGCTGAGGGCCGCTTTCACTTCATTGGGTTGGATCAATTCTGGTACAACAATGGTTTCAGATGGCTCAGAGATAAGACTGGCATTTGAACTGGTGACTATTGGTTTGGTCTGTTCTGATTCTGGTCTTAGTGCATGAGATTGCTCTGGCTGAATAATTAACACAATGAGACACACCACAATGATGGCGATAAATCCGTAAATCAGGTACTTAAATAGTTTCATATATGACAGCCTAAATACTTCGAATACTTATCATTCTGATAATAATTTTATAGCACGAATAGGGATTTATCTAGCTGATAAAGTTATAAGAAAGGAATTAATTGTGATGCAACCTATTATTGTTAAAAAGATTTAAGCGATAGGCGTTGGTTAAATGAATAAAAGTTGTACGGATTTGAAATACTAGAATGTTTTGTAAGATGTAAAAAAACGGCTAAAACACAGCCGCTTTTATAGAGTTGCTTATATTACCAACCGCTAGCGCATCAGCGTCTAACACCTAGCAAGCATCAGAATGGATGTTTACTTATCCAACCAAGCAGCCATGCCTTGTTTTAGGTTGTCCGACTCTTTACCAAAAATGGCTTGTACATTCTCATCTATTACAACAACCCCTTTGGCGCCCAGTTCTTTTAATTTATGTTGGTCAATAGAAGTCGTTTCGTTTACTGAAATTCTAAGTCGAGTAAGACAAGCGTCTACTTTTGTAATATTGTCTTTACCGCCAAAGGCAGATACGAGCTCAGCAGAGATCCCTTCACCTGGGTGACTGTCGAGCCATGCTTGCATATCAGATTTGTATTCATCCGACGCTTTACCAAAGATAGCTTGTACATTCTTATCGATGACAACAACGCCTTTAGCTCCGAGTTTTTTAAGCTCTTCTTGATTCACTGATGACGTTTTATTGACTGATACTCTAAGACGAGTCAGGCAAGCATCAACACCATTTATGTTTTCTCTTCCGCCGAATGCAGAAATGAGAACTTCAGAGATACCGCCTTCTGGGTGGCTATCTATCCAAGTTTGCATCGCTATTTTATATTTGTCTGCATTTTTTCCAAAGATAGACTGGGCTACGCGACCGACAGTTACAACGCCCAACGCACCAAGTTCTTTTAGTTTCGCTTGGTCAACGGCAGAAAACTCCTTAACTGTGATACGCAGTCGAGTAAGGCAGGCATCTAACTTAACAATGTTTTGTTTACCGCCATACGCCGCTACTAGCGCACCTGCCATCTCTGAATCTGAAAAATTAGTCGACATAAAATAACTCCTGATACCTAAATATATAGTGTTCAAATATTGCTCAACGCTGCTAAGTATATAACGAATTTTTGGAAACGTTTACAATAATATTAAATTTTATGTATATCGAATAGAATAGGCCTTCTATCGATGACACTTAGGAGCGAAGATGATTCTAATAACAGGTGCTAGTAGTGGCTTAGGCGCGGCTTTAGCAAAGCAATATGTTAGCGACAATGAAAACGTGATTATTACAGGGCGGGATCCGTCAAAGCTCTGTAAAGTAAGCAAAGGGTTATCCGCAAAAATAGAAGCGTTATCAGTGGATTTGGCCGATGCAGAACAAGTTTCAACAATGTTTGATTCTATTCCACGGCCGGATATGGTGGTTCATTGCGCAGGTAGCGGCTATTTTGGTCCGTTAGAACTGCAAAATCCCAATCAAATACGTAATCTGATAGATAATAACTTGCTAACGACTATTCACCTGCTTCAAGAGCTGGTACAGCGATATAGAGATAAACCGACACAAGTGGTGATTATTATGTCTACTGCAGCGCAAACGGCAAAAGCGGGAGAGTCGACATATTGTGCGGTTAAGTGGGGAGTGAAAGGGTTAGTTGAATCGGTACGATTGGAGTTGAAAGGCGAGAAAATGAAACTGATTGGTGTTTATCCCGGAGGGATGGCAACAGAGTTCTGGCAAACCAGTGGAAAACAATTGGACACATCCTCATTTATGTCCGCAGAGGAAGCGGCCAAAATGATAAAGAATGCGCTGCAAAGTACTTCAAATGGGTATATTTCAGACATTGTTGTAAATAGAATGTAAACGCCCTCTGGTCGGACGTCTTGAATTTGCGAAAATAACAGCATAAGCAGTAGCGAATTAACGTTTTTTATATATTGAGCCTTATGTTTATAATCAAAACTGTTACCATGTCAGAATAGTTAAATCTAAGTTAAATAATATGTTTTAGTGTTGCCCGACACTCTATTGATAAATTGGATTAGTAATTAAGAATGCCGCACCATAATAATAGCCGTTTCATTAGTATGTTTGACTCAGCGGTTGAAGGTCTTTGGATTATGGATGAAGATGCTAATGTGTCTTTCTATAACCATACCTTCTATCAGCAGTTTGAATTGAATTTGGACAATACCCATCTCGATGATTGGCTTGCACTCATTCATCCGTTAGACAAAAAAGAATTTACCAACCAAGTGGATACTCATGTTGAAGCGAATCTATCGCATCAACGCGTAATGACTCAATATCGAGTGCGTAAAAAAGATGGTACGTTTTGTTGGATAGAAGCTACTGGTGTCATGAAGCAAGATGAATCAGGTAGTTATATGGTGGGAAACCATAGAGATATCTCGGAACAAAAGTTGTTAGAGTCTTATATTCGTCAACTTGCGTACTACGATAAAGCGTCAGGGCTACCCAATAGTGACAAACTGAAACAAGATATTTTAGAAGCCACGTGTAACAGCATTTTAGTACACATTCATTTAGATAAAATAAAGTCCTATATAAATCAATATGGTGAAGAGCTCATACGAGAAATGATTGAACGAGTTATCTCTTGCATGAACGCATTCCAAAGCCATCATTGCGAATTCTACAGAAATTCCTTAGACACTTTTTCAGTATTGATATATAGCGCAATTAGCGAGCAAAAATTAGCAGAAATGTGTCAGCAGTTTGTTACCGATTTTCGAAACATGTCGAGAGCAGACGGTAAACTTTTTGCTGGTGAAGTGTACGTGGGTGCTTATCCGTGTACAGACAACACTAAGCCCGCTGAAGAAGTGATCAGTTGGGCAGCACAGACATGCGAATATGCACAAAGACATGAGCCTGCTCACTGGGCTATCTGTAACCCAGGGGTACAGAAAAAAGTAGAACGTTTCTTCTTTATAGAAAGCCGGATAAAAGGGGCGATAGAAAACGGTGAAATTTCTATTCGTTTACAACCTATTGTTTGTGCTAAAACCTACCGACCAACCAGTTTTGAAGCATTAGCAAGGTGGGAACTTGGCGATAAGGGCGAAATATACCCTGGCGAGTTTATCCCAGTAGCAGAACGAAAAGGCTTTATAGATCCCCTTGGTGAAACCGTTCTGAAGCAAGCATGTACTTTTATCAAGGAATACAACAGCAAGTGGGATAGTGATATCAGTGTTAATGTTAACGTGTCGGTATTACAGCTGTTAGATGGCAACTTTCCTCAACGAGCAGCAGAGATAGCGTTAAATTGTGGCGTTTCGGCTTCTAATATCATGTTAGAGCTGACAGAGTCCGTGTTGCTTGAAGACAAACATCAAGCGATGAGCCAAATAAGGCAGTTGAATGCGTTTGGTTTTAATTTAGCTATGGATGATTTTGGATCAGGTCATAGCTCATTGACGGGCTTTTTCCGGTTGCCATTTAAGCAGCTTAAAATTGATAGAGAGTTTGCACTTGAAGCAAGTAAAGCGGAAGAGCCGTTTTCTTACCTTAAGTTTTTAAATGACATGAACCAGCATCGTGGTGTTGCCGTGACGGTAGAAGGTATTGAGTCTAAAGAGATGCTGAGTATTTTTGATTCAGCCAACGTTAGTTCTTATCAAGGCTTCTTGTTTGCAAGGCCTATGAAAGCCTTTGACGCATTAATGCTAGATGTATCTTGGGATTTACTTAATTTTGAATAACGCGCTTTCTACTATCATTACGTTGTATTTCTTTTGCGTATTCATTTTCAGAGGGAGATCGCGGCTGTATAGGCACATTGGATGCAAATAAAGACGTCACTTTTTTAAGGTGACGTCTTTATTTGCAAAGAATAAAGTAAGCTTAACTAAGCTTAAATTTACTCACGATACTAACCAATTGCTGATTTGAGCTGTTAAGTTGATGGGTACTGCTCACCGTTTCATTACCGTTGCTGTTTAGCGTTTCTATCATCTGCTGAATCGCTACCATATTTCTATTGATCTCTTCAGTAACTGAACTCTGTTCTTCAGCAGATGTCGCTATTTGTGCCGTAACATCATTGATTTCAACAACGGAGTCAGTCATTAGGTCTAACGAATTCATTACTTGAGACGTGGTTTCAGCAGTCTGTTGGCAACTCTCTTTAGTAGATTGCATACTTGAGACAACGGCTTCTGAGCCTGCACTCAGTTTATCCAGCATTTCGTTGATTTCTGTTGTGCTTTGTCGGGTTCGTGCTGCAAGTGCACGGACTTCATCGGCTACCACTGCGAAGCCTCGGCCATGCTCACCAGCACGCGCCGCTTCAATCGCTGCGTTTAGCGCCAACAGGTTCGTTTGTTCAGCTATCTCACCAATCACATTCAATACCTGGCCAATTTGTGCTGTATCGTCATTCATAGAAACAATCGTTTGTGAGGTATGTTCTACCTCATCAACTAATGCGGTAACACTACTTACCGCCTGTTGAACAATAACCTTAGATTGCTCAGCTTCTTCATTGGTGGCTTGAGTTTGTTTTGCCGCTGTGGCAGCGCTTTCTGCTACTGCATCTGCGGTTGAACTCATTTCATTAATCGACGTAACTGCCATTTCCATTTCTGCCGTATGCGCTTTAAGCAGGTTCTGACTAGAATCGGCTTGGCCTTCTAGCAAAGAAATTTCTTCATTGATCTTTTCACTTGAAGAGGAAACATCGAGCATCATGTGCTGAAGGTTTTCAATAAACTTATTGATACCATCGGCGATTTTGCCTAAGTCGTCTTGTGTTTCTACTTTTAATCGATGGGTTAAATCACCGCTGCCGTTTGCAAGGTCGGTAATGACATCTCGCAGAGCGACGATGGGTTTGAAGGCGATAGTGAGTGCGATAATACTTAATGGAATTAAAATAGCGGAAGCGATAAGCAGAGCAATAGTAATCGAACCATTTAGGCTATCGGTATTTTTTTGTATGAAGCCCTTGTCAATGAACCCGGTAAGTGTCCATTGTTTGTTACCCACATTAAAGTTGTTTACTACTGGAATTAAATCACCATCGACTTTGTTCGAAAACAAGATATTACCGGTGGAATCTTTCAATTCTACGTAGCTTCCTTCAACCGAAGAGGCTTCCAACAAGGTTTGAGTGTTCGTTAAATCAATGATGAATAAATCGCCACCAGAGTCACCACGAGGGATAGCAATACTTAGATGAGGAACACCGTTTTCAAAATAGATATCACTAATGACCGCTTCAGTTCCTGCGGTAACAATTTTTGATTTGTATTTTTCTATATCATCGGCCTGGTCAATGCTACCGTTTCGATCAAATAATAAGTCATAAGATAGTTTGACGATATTTTTGAATCCGGTCGCTTCCAGCGTCGATGAGATTTCCATTATGCTGAAATTTGAACTCTTGGCGAGTCGAACATCATTATTGATGTCACCCACAAGTTTATCTTTCACTAAGGTTAACTGGCTTTGAATATTTTTAGTATCAGATTGAGATATATACTGGCTTATATAGTAGTTAGCACTTAAGAAAGAAGTGAGAACCGACACGGCAATAACCGCGATGAGCAGCGCGAGCACTTTCGCTTTAAAGGGTATTTTTTTCATAATGTTTAGTTTCTTCGTCTTAGTAGGCAATAACTCTATAAAGAATTTTATTGATTTAATGAAACATTATCGACAGTTAGGTTAAAAAGTTGAACGTTTTTCCGCAATAAGACTTTAGTTTTCACTGCTAAATTCCGCTTTAGATATACTGATCACAAAATTAGCATATAGTTTGCAATGTTATGTTATGTGGGTCAGCGGGATTAAGTGAGATGTCCCGTATAAAAATACGACATTGAACCGATTTTTTGCTCACAATTTATCAATGGTCTGTCGGGTTCTTTGTAACCTTTAAGCCCTGTTACATTTTATATACCATTTACGGCCACCTAAAAAAGAGAGTTCATCTACCTAAAATGTTAAGATTGCATACCCTGCTTAAAAATTAAATGCAGCATCTATCCTTTATTATTAATATACTGCACCTATAATTAGGTGGTATTTTATCGCGTCAATCAATGTATATTGAAAGGCTAAACCTCCAGTGAGAAGAAGCTAAAATAACTCAACCGTATATTTGGACTATTAAATGAATGATAGGGCTGAAAACAACCGTTCTCAAGTAAGTCAATGGCTAAAGTACTCTGTTAATTCGCCGTGGTTAACGTTGATTACGTGCTTAGTTTTGATTCTCTTTGCAAGCATTGGAGCTAAAAACCTCACATTTAGAGGTGATTATAATATTTTTTTCGACAAGACCAATCCTCAGTTGATGGTGTTTGAAGATATTCAGGCGAGATTTGCTAAAACGGATAGTTTGGCAGTAGTTATCAGCCCTGATGATGGAAACGTTTTTACAGCAAAAACGCTGAAGCTTATTCGAGACTTTACAGATGACGCTTGGCAAACGCCTTATTCGAGCCGTGTCGACTCCTTAGCCAATTATCAGCATACGGAAGCTATTGAAGATGATCTTTTGGTTCAGGATCTTGTGCATGATGAATTCGCTTTTAGTCCCAAAGAAATAAATAAGGTAAAACATATCGCATTGAGTGAACCTGCTACTTTAAGTTCCATCGTTTCAACAATTGGTGACGTAGCTGTTATTAATATTACCGTGCAATTACCTGAAATAGACAAAACTGCAGAGGTAGTTGAAGTTCATGACTTTGTTACTGAAATAATTAAAACTTACCAAAACCAGTATCCGGGAGTGACATTTTACAAAGCGGGTGTTGTAGAGTTGAATCACGCGCTTATGGCAGCAGCTCAACAGGACATGATGACTTTAGTTCCTCTTATGTTGCTTGTTGTTTTGGTCTTTTTAACATTGATGCTGCAATCTTTTTTCACTGTGCTTGCCACTCTGCTGGTAATTATAACTTCAGTGTTAGCAACATTGGGGTTATCTGGTTGGTTTGGTATGTACATGAATATCGCGACCGTCAATATTCCTACGTTAGTGCTAACATTAGCAGTCGCTGATTGTGTTCATATTGTCGCGACGATGAGGCACCATATGTTGGAAGGCAAAGAGAAATCGCAAGCTATCATTATGAGCCTGAAAGTGAATGCTCTTCCAGTAATAATTACATCCGTAACGACTTCGCTTGGTTTCTTGATGATGAACATGTCAGATTCGCCAGTGCTAAGAAATTTCGGAAGCTTAGCCAGCCTCGGTGTGATGATCGCGTGTGTTTTGGCTCTTTCCCTCTTTCCTGCTCTTCTGCAATTGTTTCCATTCACGATTGAAAGCTCTAAAAATGATAAGGGTAAACCATTACTGATGGACCGATTAGCGGACTTCGTTATTACTAAGAGAGTTGTACTATTACCAGTATTTATTATTATTGTTCTTAGCTCTATAGCCTTAATACCGCAGAATAAAATTAGCGACGATTCAGTTAAGTATTTCCATAAATCCAGTGAGTTTCGTCAAGCAGCTGATTTTATGAAAGAGCATATAAGTGGTATGGGGACAATCAGTATTGCAATCGATACAGGCGAAGAACAAGGTATCGTTGCAAACGAGTTTTTGGCCGTCAATGAGGCGTTTACGGGATGGCTTAGGTTACAGCCTGAAGTTCATCATGTTGCTTCGATGACAGATACTTTCAAACGCTTAAATAAAAATATGCATGGTGATGATAATGCATATTACAGATTACCGGAAAATCGAGAACTTGCCGCTCAATATTTGTTGATGTATGAAATGTCTCTTCCCTATGGCCTAGATTTAAATAACCAAATTAACATCGATAAGTCGGCGTTGAAATTACAAGTGACAATAGATAACCTGGGCAGTGATGAACTTGTGAATTTGGAAAATCGTATCTACCAGTGGTTCACTAAATATACGCCTTCTGATTCTTCATACAAGGTATCTGCTTCTAGCCCATTTGTTATGTTCGCACACATTGGAGAAGCTAATATGCGCAGCATGCTACTATCACTACCCATCAGTCTTTTACTCATTTCCGGGTTACTAGTGGTTGCGCTGCGTTCTTTAAAATTAGGTTTATTGAGTATGATACCAAATATGGTCCCTGCGTTAATAGGATTTGGTTTTTGGGCATTAATTTCCGGTGAAATAAATCTTGGGTTATCTGTTGTAGCTTCACTTACCTTGGGGATCGTCGTAGACGATGCAGTCCACTTTTTGACAAAATATCAAAGTGTTAGAAAAAAGGGTAGATCAGCGGAAGAATCAGTGCGGTACGCATTCCATACTGTTGGAAAGGCGCTGATGATAACAACAGTAGTACTGGTTTCTGGCTTCTTAGTGCTGGCAATGTCTAGCTTCAGGATAAATTCTGATATGGGACAATTGTGCAGTATTGTGATTTTTTTGGCTTTGTTGGTGGATTTATTCTTCCTCCCTTGCTTACTAATGTTGTTCGATAACAAGAGGATTACCGTATGAGTACATCACCTTTTTTTAGTGCTTTTAGGTTCGTAAAAGTGAAGTGGAATGCTTTCGTTATTTTAGGTGTTTTCTGCTTTGTATCTACTGCAGCAGTAGGCGACCCGGCAAGGGGTTTAGAGATATCTAAGGAACGTAAAGCACGAGAAAGCGGTTGGCAGGACAGTACAGCTGCCGTCGAAATGATTTTAAAAAATTCAAGTGGAGATACCAGTAATCGATTGATGAGAATGAAATCTCTTGAAGTGGAAGACGACGGAGATAAAGGATTGACTATCTTTGACGAGCCGAGAGACGTCAAAGGAACCGCATTTCTAAGTCATTCCCATATTGAAGGCGCAGATGATCAATGGCTCTATTTGCCTGCATTAAAAAGAGTTAAACGAATTTCCTCTCGTAATAAATCTGGTCCGTTTATGGGGAGTGAGTTTGCATACGAAGATTTGAGTTCTTTTGAACTTGGAAAATATGAGTTCAATTATATTAAAGATGATTCAGTCGACGATATCGCGTCATTTCTTATTGAACAAATCCCTACAGATAATAAGTCTGGATACACTAAACAGTTAGTCTGGTTAGATAAAGTCGAATACAGGCCTATGAAGATCGAGTATTTCGATCGAAAAGGGACATTGCTAAAAACATTAACTTTTACCAATTACGAACTCTACTTAGAGAAATATTGGCGGGCGCTTAAACTTGAAATGGTCAACCATCAAACCGGAAAAAGTACAATTTTAAATACCCAGGACATTACATTTAGAACGGGTTTAAAGGAATTAGAGTTTAACCACAATACACTCAAACGGGTTAAGTAGTTAAGGAATCTAATGAACAAAATAAGGATTCAGTTTTTCACGATATACCTTTTGTCTTTTGGTTTTTGTATGTCGACTTCAGCAAATGGTGTTTTAGATGCAGAGTTCAGTGGGCAAGCAAATCTAGAGCATAGACAGTTTTTCGAAAAAGGTCTTTCAGGTCAACAAACAGCACAGTCCTCAATAGTGCTTCAACCAGAGTGGTACTGGGCTGTCGACAACGAAAACGCTAGCGTTACGTTTATCCCTTTTTATCGTTATGATTCAATGGATAGCCAGCGCAGTCACGCTGACATTCGTGAGCTACAGTATGTCACCGCATGGGACGACTTTGAATATCGGTTTGGTATCGGTAAGGTATTTTGGGGAGTTACGGAATCAGCACATTTAGTCGATGTAATAAACCAAACCGATGCGGTTGAATCAGTAGACGGGGAGGATAAACTTGGGCAACCAATGCTACAACTGTCAATGATAAAAGATTGGGGGTGAGTGAATTTTTTATATTGCCCTATTTTAGAGAACGTACTTTTTCTGGTGAAAATGGCCGTTTTAGAACCGGTGTAGATATTAATTCTGATGATGTGGTTTATGAGTCTAAGCAAGAGCAAAAGCACCTTGATTTTGCTATGCGGTACTCAAAAATGTTAGGTGATTGGGATATTGGTTTGAGCTATTTTAAAGGGACGGATAGAGATCCTTATCTTGTTAAGCAGGGAGGTGATTATGTCCCTTATTATGCTCAAATGGAAAATACAGGGCTCGATGTACAAGGTTTTGTAGGGGATTGGTTGTGGAAGCTAGAGGCGATTTATAGAGACAGCAAAGAAAACTATACCGCAGTGGTCTCTGGTTTTGAATACACGTGGGTTGGCGCTTTTGGCTCGGTTTGGGATATTGGTCTAATATCAGAATTTTTATATGACACCCGTGGTCAAATGTCATTTGCAGTTGGGCAACGGGATGTATTCGGTGGATTTAGGTTCGGTTTTAACGACGAAGATAGTAGCGAACTATTGTTCGGGTTGACACAAGACTTAGATAATACTGATGTCCAGATGTATAAACTGGAAGCGTCCACCCGACTAACAAACCATATCAGCCTTGCCTTCGATGCTTGGCTATTCAACAATGAGACATTGACCGACCCACTATACTCTGTCAGAAAAGATGATTTTGTAGAACTTGCGATAGAATATTATTTTTGAGTGGTTCTATGGTTGAAAACACCCTTTGCTGTTACTAAATGCACCGACAAATCGCTCATCTTTATCTAACGTTTTTCCGCAAAAATCAGTTACGTTATCGTTATTCGGATTGGGGTAGGTGGTTGCATCCGTATGAAGATCAATACTATCTTCTTTAATCGAAAAGTTACCAATTTCTGGTGCTTTAAAAATATTACCCATTGGTTCGCTGTTTCGAAGGTACCCACGAGATAGGATAATATTACCGTAGTCGGCGACCATGGTTGCGTTGTCTCTTATCCTGAGGTTACCACTAAACAAGTTGTTTAATACAAGTGCGTTGGTTTGAGGAAAGCGGACATCAATGCCGGATGTATTATAAAGCGTATTGTTATGGATAAGAGCTTCTTGACCTTTATTTACGTATACACCCACGTCATTACAATGAAAGATAATATTGTTGCGAATTATTACGTTTTTAGCTTCAAATTTAGCGTTATCTCGCCTTTTCGTCATTCCTCCTCCTCCAATAGATAGCCCGACTCTAGAGCCAGGGTAATCTGTGGCACTGGTATTACAAGCAACTAGGTTATTTTCAATGATTCCCTCGATTGCTCCTCCCTTGATATATGCACCATAGCTAACTCGGTTTCCTCCTGTCTTCACGAAGTCTCGAATAATGTTACTGGATACATACCAGTGATTAGCGTGGTCAATGTTAATAGGAGTGACTGAACTAGAGGTATTATGTGGGTTGCGATTGTAAAAATGATTGAATGTGACAGAACCAGAATCTGGGTAATATCCATTTAAACCATTTACCTTAATAGCAGCATTGTAGTTGATGAATTCGTTGTGAGATATTTTGACGTTGCTTGCTTTAGCGACAATGTGAAAAGCATGTTCGCAGTGACGTTTACAACTGCCAATAAATCGCAGGCCAGTAAAACCCCAATGAGGCTGATTGAGATAAAAACCTTCTGAAGAGTTCATTAATAATGTTACTCGACCGGGGTTTTTGGCTGCCACAGTAATAGGGTGAAGGGCTGATGGTGTATTTTTACTAATAGCAAACCGTTTGCCTTTCAGGCTGTACTCACCATCTTCAAGCAAGATTGATGTCCCCGGCTCAGCAACTTTTAGTGCTTTTACGAATGCTGCGGATGTCGACACCGTAACCGTTGTAATAGTGTCCTTTGGTATTCGGAAACTTGTACTAAAGTTGGGACCAACCATCGGCCAGTCTTCTCGAGCAAATGGTTTAAGGTGATAGACAGAGTCATCTAAGTAGAGACTAGCCGAGTTCATCATATCAGAAACAGGTTGTAAATAAGGGTGATTAAGACGACCCGCGATAGCGGTTAACACTGAAGGGAGTGAATCGAATGTGGTTAGTGCTTTACCAAAGTTAAATACGGCGTACCCTAAGGCGATATTGACGATTAAGCCACAAAACACAAGATAACTTCGAACGGTTTTCCCTAGCCTATTCATAAGCAATCGTCCTTAACAACGCTGTATCTTCGGTATTAATATTAAACCTAAAGAATTTAAGCGACCAATATTTAATATTGGTCGCTTAGAGTATAACGTAATCTAAATGTTCCTATAGAGCATTTGGTTTAAGATTAACATATTCTTAATTGTGATTCTTTTCTGTTTTGTATTGTTTTTTATACAAGAGGTACTAAAACGTAAGATTAGATCATTGGCTCTTCGTTGTTTTTTTATTCTCTGATAACTGTCTAAAAAATTTGGTAATCAAATGTGGAATCAACATATGAATCGGCATCCTTTTTAGATGGCCGCGTATATACAATATGTTTTCTGCGATTTGGTGACCTAATCGTCGGTGTGGCGGGAATGTACAGACGAAAATGCGCATAAATGCAAAGTCCGATAATAATAACTTGGCTTTGTTAGGTTCGTACTGGTTATAAAACTGTTGAACATGTTTTGGTATCTTTAGACCAAATACTAAATGACAATATCTAAGCGCATAAAACTGCGAATCGCCATTCCCTAACGTCTGCTGTAACGAAATTAGATCGTCCCAAAACAGCGCATCTTTACTAAATCTTGTAAATAGCAGAAATAAATCGTAGAGATCTCGTAAGCCTTTGTGAAACTCACTTTCATAAAACAGATGGACAGAGCTGTGAATAACCATTGCAGCAGGTGTTAGAATCTGTGCATTGGAGTTGCCAGAGTCTAAACTCATTGTCTGAGCCATCAGTATTTCAGGATCAGGGGATGCTTTAATTGTGTTGGGTAAGATATTAAAGTGGAGGTCTAACTCTGTTTGTCGTTCGCAGTGTTTAAGAGGCGGTATCTCTTGTGACTTTTCGCGATAGAAACGTTCGTCGTAATCGTTGAGTTTCGTTTGCACCCAACCATGTTCTTTTAATACCTTTTCAACTCGAGACAGGGCATCTTCAGAAACGAGAATATCGATGTCAGCCATCAGTCTGCCTTGAAATTCTTCAAACTTAGCCAAATGATAAGCGGAACCTTTTAAATACACCCACTTAATATCCAATGGACTCAATATTTCAGAAAACATAGTTGCTTCATTCATTAAATGTTGCTGTTGCTTTGAAAATGCGGGTATAGCACTGTCAATATGTTGCTTCAAGTGAATGGAGAGACTGTCCCATAGATTAGCTTGCTCGAACACGGCTTTTAGCTGTGCTAACATATTTAAATATCTAGCCTCAGAAATTATATCTGATTGTGCTTTCAACGGGAGTGCTATTAGGAGGCTAGGCTCACATAAAACATCAGCTAGTTTGATCACTCGTTGCCTTTTTATTCATGACGTTAAGAATGGCAGATTCGCATGCCTCAAAGTTATTATATTCAATATAGAATGCGTTAGTCTGTTTAATTAAGTTGCGAGCACATTCAAACCCGCGTTTATTTAACAAACTAAAGTTGAAACTATTGCGAATAATTTCAGTGAGTGCAAGGCTTTTTTCTACAGGCTCAACGTAACAAGGCTCGTGTTCATTAT
This sequence comes from Vibrio algarum, assembly GCF_028204155.1. Lineage (NCBI taxonomy): Bacteria > Pseudomonadati > Pseudomonadota > Gammaproteobacteria > Vibrionales > Vibrionaceae > Vibrio > Vibrio algarum. The sequence goes on from NZ_JAQLOI010000001.1 coordinate 1,777,767, forward strand.
ATTTAACAAAAATAATATGACTAGGTTTGACGGGTACATGTGCATTAAGGCAGCTGCTTTGCGGAGGCTTGAGTAAACAAATAGTGCCTTTATGTGTGTCTAATGCAATTTCGCTGAAACAATTTGAGTTGTAATAAGGCTTCATTAACTCAATAGATTGATTTTTCAAATTGATTGGTCGAGCGAGTCCATGCATTTCCATCGTTTTAGGCGATATCAATGCTAGCTCATCGGAAAGCAGTCGCCATCCCTGAGAGACTAGGTAGGCACATAGCGTACTTTTCCCTGAACCTGATGCTGCCGTTATTATTATCCCTTTGCCATCTTTTTCAAGCGCTGCAGCATGGATGATAAAAAAGTGATTTGCGTGGCTAGATATTACCCAGTTCATCCCCCACTCTAGCATTGCATGGGCTTGAGTTAGAGGGAGTGGTTTAAAAGGGGTAGAATAGTTAAACTTAAAACTAGCTTGCGGTTTGTAGTAGCGTCGATAACGAGGCCCATGATCTAATGCCACGTGATAATCTGTAAAGCAGTTATCCGACTTTTCAGCGATACTGTGCTCATAGTGATGTTCAAGATAATCATGAACCGAGCGTATGTTCGATGTGACAGAAAAGCGAAAAGGACCTACGATTAGATCATGATTTTTTCTTTTGGATAGCACACTCAACTCGTTTGATTAATAATTTTGATTATTTTCATGTCCTTCAACTTGCTAATCATTTCGTCAGCATGTGTCGGATGAATAGTGATAAACTCATTTATAGCAACGTGAATGTCCACTCTTGCTTCAAGTTGAGTCAAAAAGCGAATCACAGATTCATCACACAACATAGTTTCACAGTTTAAAGGGCTGTAAATTACAGCCTGCCGACCATCAACAAAGGTACAGTCTCTTATTGTGAAAGAGTCATGTAACTTAAAATTGTCTCTATGAATAACACTATCCATTACGTTTGATTAAGTTCTCCAAGATCGTTCTAATTTCTTAGAGAAAGATTCTAATGCACTCGCAGTCGAGAGGGTTGAACTCTTGTTAGCCTGAATTTGATTCGCTGCGTAATGAATGGCTAGTTGTATCGCATTTTTAATATCCGTTGGATAATAGTCTGATCGGATGACATCAGGGGCCAACATGCTATTTAAAAAACCAGTGGTTAAGTTTTCATGTAGATTCTGACTACAAATATTGACATCAAACCTCTGTGTACGGTCTCTTCTCTTTTGTACTCTTAATGTTATTTTCGAACCAAAGCTATAATTATCCAATGAGTCATAAAATGAAGGCTTACTGCATTGCTCTTCGACAATTTTATATTGCCATCTGCGGTTGTCACATCGTTGCCAACTAAAACAACTGGCTAAGAAAATGTCATTAAATAATGTACTGTCCCTTACATTAGACCAATTTAACGCTTGTCGAATAGGATACATACTATGATGTTCGTGCGCTCTTATTGTTGACTTCCACCATTTAGGGGTTGACACCCCGCGGTTGTACAACTTCCCGTTGTCGATGCATTTCCGGACACATAAGCGTTAACACTGCCATTGGAACCTGTACCGCAACCCCAAGCCATAGGGCTTTTAACAGATAGAAGCAAAGGTGAAGCAGCGACACCAGTTTGCAAAAACCTACGTCTGGAGAAACGTGACGAGTTTTCAGTTATTTGGTCTTGCTCTTCGTGTTCAGTTGGAATTTTGTTATTGTCCATAATTTCCTCCAAGCATTTTACAACGTAACATTCTAGAAAACAGTGCCCATTTGCTACGTCGTTTTACTCTTAATTGACTAGACAGATTCTTTCTGTAAAGCGTATTTTTCCATTAATGAATAGAGTGTAGGACGAGTTATCCCTAATATACTAGCTGTATTAGAAATATTTCCATTACAGAGTGAAATAGCTCGACTTACTGCATATTTTTCCGCATCTTCTCTCACTTTCTTAAGGTTCAACTCAATAGGTAGCTGAGATGTATTTACCTTAAGAGATAAATCAGAAGCGTTGATTTGTTTACTGTCACACATGATAGCGGCGGACTTGATTTTATTCTGTAATTCACGAACATTGCCTGGCCACGAGTGTTGCATTAGAGCTTCAATAGCTTCGTCACTTAAACCAGTGATTCGTTTACCCATCTGTTTAGCGTCCAGTTGGAGAAACGTTCGAGCAAGTAGAACAATATCTTCTCCCCGTTCACGCAGTGGGGGGATATTAATGGTTATTTCACTGATACGATAAAACAAATCTTCTCGAAAAGATTTGTCTGCTACCATGTTTTGCAGATCTTGATGAGTGGCGCATACGATTCTTATGTCGACAGGAATGTCTTTTCTTCCACCGACACGGGTTATTACTTTCTCTTGCAAAAAACGCAGAATTTTTGCTTGTAGCGAATAACTCATATCACCAATTTCGTCCAGGAAAAGTGTGCCTCCACCTGCAAATTCTATCTTACCTTCAGTGGTTTTGTTTGCTCCTGTAAAGGCTCCTTTTTCATAGCCGAAAAGCTCGCTTTCTAGTAGGTTTTCCGGAATTGACGCACAATTAATTGCTATGAAAGGTTTGTTTGCCCGAGAACTTTGATTGTGAATTGCCCTTGCTAAAACTTCTTTCCCAGTACCACTTTCGCCTAATAGTAAAGTCGTCACATCTGTAGGAGCGATGCGTTCAACTAGCCGGCATACATGTTGCATTTCTGGGCTTGTTCCAATAAATCCGTTGCTCGCTAGAGAGAAATTTTTAAGACTTTCGTTCTCTCGTTCAATGTTTGCTATGACAAAAGCGCGGTTTACTATAACAGTAAGAATCTCGTCATCTATTGGTTTGTGGTAAAAATCATGAGCGCCCATTTCAATAGCTTTCAATGAGTTTTCTTTTTCGTCATTACCTGTAATAACGATCACTTTGGTTCGAGGGGCTAATAGCAATATTTCTTTTAACGTAGCAAGTCCTTCGCTTGCGTTATCTTCGTCTGGGGGAGCCCCAAATCAAGAGTGATAACACACGGCTCATAGCGTCTAAGAGCTGCAATTGCAGATGTTCGATCACCTGCAGTGACAACATTGTAATCAGAAAAGGTCCACTTGAGTTGTTTCTGTATACCAACATCATCTTCGATTACAAGTAGAGTTCCCTTCACACAATGTCCTATTATCGATTGATTAATATACGATTATACTATGTAGATATTCTATAAGTATAGGTGCAACTGTAACTCATATTTGAGACTGGAGTGGAATATATAGTATGAATTTACTCCCTTTACCCGAAGATGATTGAACATCGATATAACCATTGAGATTTTCGACCATTTTTTTCGCATCATAGGCCCCAATACCCATCCCAGAATTGCCTTTAGTGGTATCAAAAGGCTTGAACAGACGGCTTTCAATAAACTCATCGGTCATTCCCATACCGTTGTCTTCTATACAAATAGTTATGTGATCTGTACCTTTCGCAGTGGAAATTCTGACGTAACCATCTGTTGGTGTTGCTTCTTGTGCGTTTTGAATCAGATGAGAAATGACACTAATAAATCGCTCTTTGTCAGTGGTTAGTAGTAATTCGTCTTTCCCGTACGCATCAAAAGAAGGAGTAGGGGAGAAATTGGATAATGAAGTGCATACTTTGTTAATGGCTTGGTCTATAGAGAACGTCTGATCTTTGACTTCGGTAATATCTTTCTTTTTTAGGTGACTAACAACTTTCTGAAGACGAGAAACAGCCGAGTCTATCGTCTCAAAGGCATCATCGATGAATTCTGGGTTATGTTTATGACGCTGGCCGTTTTTAGCAAGTAACTGCAGTTGAGCAAGAACGTTTTTCAAATCGTGGGCGAGAAAGGCAGACATACGATTAAACGTATCAAACTGTTGATTTTCAGCTAACGTTTGATTGGTATGGTATAAATTTAGAAAAACGGATAATTGTTTGCTTATTGCCCACATCAGATCGCGGTCTTCCCAATTCAGTGAATGAGTAGATTTAGGTGTTGAAATTAGACAGGCACACCGTAAGCCATTGCTACCTATAATTGGAATAATATAACTGAAAGAAGAGATACTAGATAAGAACTGACTATCATACTGAATCGGGCTCGATCCTTTTCCTGCTTTCATACTTTCAATATCAACAATCCATTGTTGTTCAATAGACTGAGAAATCAACTCTATTAATGCTTTTTCAGAGTCTGGATAGTTGTTACTCATATTATGGTAAGCGAGATGTTGCAGTCTATTTCCTTCAAGAGAGGCGAGCATGCCATGTTCGCAGGCAAATGGACGAATGATCGCGTTTAGCGCAACCTGGTAAGGTGATACATCATCTTCTTCCATAATGGCCGCAAATTTCATCCACTCTTCGCGGTATTCGTATTTGTTGGCGAAGAAGTGCTTACTGATAAGTACGCGAAGGTGTCGTCGTAATATGTCAGAGAGGAACAAACTAGCTAAAATTAGTCCGCTGAGAGCAAAAAATACATTTTGCATCATACTACCCCAATTACCATTGGCGTACTTTATGTAATACCCTGCTAAGGCCATAGCAATAAGATAAGCACCAGCCGCAGCTAGTAATGTGCTGTGATAGACAACCTCTCTAGAGATATAGATTCGAGTTGACCACTGTTTTGCTCGTCTAGTCGTTAGGAGTATGAGAGGGAACGTCAGAAGCATGACCCATCCTCTTGCATACCAAAAACCTAAATCAATATGATCAACGAGTGAAGCATCGGCATATAAAGCAAAATCGTAGGCATAGGCTAATCCAAACCCTAGACATAGTGGTTTTAACGCCCACCTAGACTCAGTGTCCGCACGACGAAATAATTGCTCGAGAAGCCACATTCCTATCGCTGATTGGCCTAAATGAATCACAATAGCATGGCTCAAATTAAACCATGTTAAGTAGGGTGAGCTAATTTCGAGAACCGAGATAAAAACTAAAATGCTTACTAAGCTAGTAACCCGTACGTTAGAGACAAATATCTTCCAAATGCTTTTTTCTCGCGTTAACGCACTAATAAAGAGTAGAAACCAGCTAAGGTTACGGAGTGTTTCTGTACCTAAAATTTGAACTTTAGAATAGGAATAGGTGGCTTGAAGCGAGATAGTAAGTGCCCAGATAAAACCAATGACCGCTGAACAGATTAGAATATTACGTTGTAGACTATGGTTCTTTGTTGTCAGCAATAGTAGAAAAAGAAAAACAAAGCTACCTGCCGTTATTATATATCCGCTATTTCCCCATAATATTTCCAACGCAGGTACCTCGTTAATTTATAAGCAGTTATAAGTCATAGTATCGCAAATGTTATTGATAGTGTAGGTCAATAAAAAAGCCCCTTCTAAAAAGAAGGGGCTTATAAACTTGTTAACAAATATTAACTCATAAGCTTAGCTGTCTTTGCGGCGACGACTGAAACCTGCAAAGCCGAGTAGAGCTAACCCCATCATGCTTAGCATTCCAGGTTCAGGAACTGAAGCAAAGAGCACGGCACCTACGTTAGTTGCAATGAAGCCGTCAAGGCTAGGGTCTATTATATAGCCACCGTTTCCGTCTGGTGTAGCGAGATCAGCGCCAATCAAGACAGCCATAAGCTCTTCGCCATATGTAATATCTTGATCAGTTAACGTGTTAGTACCAAAAGCCCAACCTAAGTAGAAACCTTCTTGCTCAGTAGTTAACGCGGCTAGTAAGTCGGCCAAATCTTCATCTTCTTCAAGAGTACCGTTGCCATCAACGTCAACATAAATAAAGTCCTGAAGGACGCTCACTACTTCAAAAATTACTGAAATATCACCAGAGCCGTCATCTATGTCACCTTCACCCTGAACCAGATCCATTACTAACACATTATCTAGGGGAGTAGAAATTGTTGCGCCTGTTATTCCTGTTGTAAGGTCAGTGACAGTCACAGATGTAGTTAAATCCCATGAAACTGAGCCACTTGAAAAGGTCGCAGAAAAGTTCTCAGCGTCTACTACGTCGTAATAAGTACCTACCCAATCTGTAAACGTTACAGATAACGTGTAAGTTGTTTCAGTGAACGTTTGTGCGCTGAAATCGAAAGTAGTTGTTGATAACTGAGTACCGACACCATTAAGTGAACCTGAGTTTGCTTCAATGTGTCCGATATCTATAAATGATGCGCCTTCTACTGGAGCATTGGTAGTAAAGCTATTTCCGCCGTAAATTAGATAATCAAGTTCGATTGCCGTGCTAACGCCCGTAGATGCATCGCCGCTAATACCCATCAAATCGATCACGTCGTAATTGACGGTCAAAGCATTAGCACTGGCACCAAATAACAGGGTACTAGCAAGAGCCGCTGTCTTTAGTAATTTATTCTTCATCACATGTTCCTCTTTATAGGTTAGGATTTCACTATCCTTTTCCTGATAAAGCAATTTAGATGCCAATATATTAATTAGCTATTATTCAATTGGTTACGCTAGAAAATAAGTGTGTCCATGTAGTGTAACTAGAAGAGTGTAAAAAATGCTGTCATTAATTCTTGTTATATTATGTTAACAGTAGCCAATATATTGTTAGTGAACAAAGCGCAGTATTTCAAATTTGTTTAAAAACAATATCTTACATACCTTTTTAAATGCCTTGAATAAAATAAAACTCATTGTAAAAAAAACTGACACTTTCGATTTTGATAACACAAATAGAGCCGAAAATTATCTAACACGCTCCAAATAATACTATTATTAACCAAATATTGACATAAATCTGTCAATGACTCAGGATTGTTATATAAATATTTGTGATGGTTTTCAGGTGCTCAGCACGCAAAATCGTTTTTGCGTATATACACATTTGACCAGAGCAAAGAATTAAATTCAGTTTAGTTAGTATCCAATAACACTGTTATCGTCTTTTTTCGAATGGTTCAGAGAGTATTTATGGTTATAGAACATGCTAAAGCGCCCGGAATTGATGGCATGACTTGCCCAAATGAGAGACGGAAAGAGATCCGAAAGGCTTCTTCTGCCGTTGATGATCCAAGAGATTTAGCAGTGACGTATAAAATAGCAACTACACGGGAAGAGTTAGAAAATGCGTATTCCCTTGTCTGGGATAATTATGTAGAAACAGGTTTTGAAGCCGATGACCATAGTAAATTACGTTTAACCAAATACAATTTATTGCCAGACACTCGAGTTTTTGTAGCCAAATATAAAAAGGGACTCATAAACGAACCTAAAATATATGACGAAGAAGGGATTTGTATTGGTACTGTCACTATCGTTTTTGACGGGCCAATGGGTTTACCTATCGAAGAGGTGTGCCCTGATGATATTTCTCGGTTACGCTCCGAAGGAAAGAAACTTGCTGAAGTAGTCGGATTTGCAGTAAACCGAGAATATACAAACTACAAAGAATTTTTATATATATTTAAGGTTTTGTTTCAATATGCCAGCCTAGTAGGCGTAACCGATCTTTGTTGCACAGTAACTAAACGTCATTCTAGGTTCTATAGAAAAGTTTGTTTTTTTGAACCTCTTGGCGAACTTGTTGAGTATAAATCCGCAGGAAGTGTTCAAGCTCAAGGGCATCTGCTTAATCTTGAGCGGGCAAAGTTAGTCTCTAAAGAAGTGTATTCGGGTCGAGAATTTGATGCGGATTTACATCGATTTTTCTTTGGTGGTACGTATAACGATTCGTTAGGAAACCCGCTTAGTGGACAGGATTTAGACTATTTCATTAGCAAAAAAAGTAACTTTAAAGACAATTTAGAAGAGAAAGATTTACAAATACTACGAAGTGCTTATCAGGAAATAGGACATGATTTCCCTTATTAATTTGAAGACAAGCTCCCTTTAAATTCGGATACAAATTTTTTCAGCGAACAGGCATGGTAAAAATATTATGGACAATAATGAGTATTATAATCTTGCGGTAACTCGTAATCTTGGGCTTGTTTCAAAAGAAGAACAAATAATATTAAGAGGCTCAAGGGTTGCGGTCGCTGGATGTGGTGGACTTGGCGGAAGGCAATTAATTGATTTAGTAAGAATGGGGGTCGGTTCTTTTAACATTGCTGATTTCGATGAATTTAGCATAAAAAATATTAACCGGCAGGTGGGCGCAACGTCATCTACTGCTGATAGACCAAAAGCAGACGTGATGGCCGAGATGGCTAAGGACATTCACCCAGGTGTCGAGATAAATATATTCCCGGACGGTATCACACAAGAAAATATTGATGAATTTGTTCGCAATGCAGATGTTATTGTTGATGCAGTAGATTTTTTTGCAATGCCGGCACGCTTGATGCTCCACCGTACAGCTAGAAAGCACGGAAAGCCGGTTGTTCTAGCTGCACCACTAGGATTTTCGGGTACATTGAGCGTGTTTGTCCCTGATGGCATGACATTCGAGGAATACTTTGATATCAACGATGAAATGGAGTTGTTTGATCAACTTATTGCTTTTACAGTAGGAATGGTTCCTTGGGGTACACACTGGAGTTATATGGATACCAGTAAGGTAGATTCATCTGAACATGCAGGGCCCTCTTTATCTTGTGCATGTAGCGTGGCTTCAGGAATGCTGACTTCAGAGGTATTGATCATTCTTTTAAATAAACGCCCAGCGATGGCGGTACCTCATTATGCTCAGTTTGATACATATAGATGCATATATCGTAAGGGAAAATTACGGTGGGGCAATAAAGGTCCTCTTCAACGTTTAAAACGGTTACTAGCGGCACGTAAATTTGCTGATCAAAAACATCTATTAGAGAGTCAATCGTAAGTCTAGATGATGGATGCTTAAACTGGCTTATTAAAGCAATTTAAAACTTGCATTTGGTCTTAATTGTCACTTTTGCAAGTTTCTAAATCGTCTTCGCTGAACCTCAATTGAATAAAAAATCAACCTTAAATAAATTTCTTTATTTTAATGAGTCAAACTAATTGGCCCTTTTCTCATAAATGGGAAAAGAAATAGAAAGATTTACTTAATCAATTAACGATTTAAGTTTATTCTAATTTGTAGTTACTTTTGGATAAATAACTTTTTTGGTGCAGGGATTCAAATGATTAATAGAATTAAACAAGCTCGTTGTTCATATAAGTTAAAAAAAACAGTCGTTAGCAGTGTGGTCACCTTGGTTGTAACGATGAGCGGACTTAGTTATGCCGATGAGTATGTTGATAAGGCAAAGGATTACATTACTGAAAATAAACTGGATTCCGCAGTTATAGAATTAAAAAATGCCATCCAGTCCTCTCCCAATAATGCTCAACCACGTATAATGTTAGGTGAAATTTATCTTGATATAGGTAATTTTGCTAGCGCCGAAAAGGAACTATCGAGGGCTCTAGAGTACAATGCAGATCAGAATGTAGTTTTACCGTTGTTAGCGCGCACTCTGTCAGCGCAGAGTAAAAGTGAGCAGGTTATTGAATTAGTACAAAGTTCAAATCTCAGTGACCCTTACGCAAAAACCGAGCTACTCGCTTTAAAAGCGGCCTCCGAGATTAAATTAGGACAAATAGAAGATGCAAAGTATTCCCTTGAGCTAGCACAAGAATATAGTTATGACAGTTTATATCTTCAACTAGGCAAAGCTAAGCTTTATGCCATAAGTAATGAAGTGGATGCCGCTCTAGAAACAGTGAACAACGTTCTTAAAACAACCGCAGATAACAGTGATGTCTGGCTGCTTAAAGGACATCTGGAGACTGCGAATCAGAACTTTGCAGAAGCAACCAAAAGTTATCGTAAAGCCTATGAAATTTCTCCAGAAGCAATCTATTATTCCATTTTCATTGCGAGTTCATTGGTTTATGAAAAAAACTTTGAAGATGCAGAAAAATATGTCGACAAGTTGCTTACTTTAGCGCCCAATCATATTCTTGTTAATAAACTCAAGGCTACTATCTTATACGATAAGAAAGATTTTGTTGGAGCAAAAGAACATGCTGATCGTGCATTACAAGGTGGCTCTAATGATTTAACAACCCAAATAATTGCCGCGTTTAGTGCTTATGAACTGAAGTTATACGAACAGGCATACACATTGCTCAAGCGCATAGCTCCTAGGGTTTCAGATAATCACCCTGCAAAAAGGCTGCTTATATCAACACAGTTTACGCTTGGTTATTTAGATGAAGCCGTAGAAACAATGAATGATTACCCTACGGAAAGTGAAAGTGACAGTTCATTTGTTTCTGCCGTCAGTATGAAGCTGTCTATGTTGGGACGTGACGAGGAAGCATTGGAATTTGCTTTAAAAGCGTCAGAAAGTGGGGGTGATACCAGCGACCTTTTACTTGGTTTAATACAGCTATCTTCGAAAGACTCCACCGGCATTGAAAATCTGCAATCAGCTATAAAAAATCAATCTGACATGCGTAAAGCTCAGCTAGGGGCTGCTTTGTATTATATTCGTTATGGATATTATATGGAGGCTGAGACTGTTGCTGATCAGCTTTTGACAAAAAATCCAAAGGATGTTGACGCTATAACGCTTCGAGGGCAAATTTTACAAGCTAAAGGAGAATATATTAGCGCTATAGAATTATATAATGATGCGCTCGTTATCGAACCACAGAATTTGAATACTATTGTCGCGCTAGCACAGACACACGCGAACCTAAAACAGTGGGAAGAAGCTTATAGCCTTGCATTCCAAGCACTTGAATTATCGCCCCATAATAAAGATGCGAGTCAGGTTATATTATTAGCTGCAAATGAAGTAAAAAAATTACCGGAACTTCTAAGGCTGGTAGATTCACAATTAGAGCAATCTCCTGACAATATCGACCTTATTCACACAAAATCTAAAATTTTAATGTTAAGCGATAGGCCAAGTTATGCGTTAAATTTGCTAGAAAGCTTACCGGATGCAGAAAAAAACAGTGAAACATGGAAGTTTATAGGCAATTTCTACTATTTTGAAAAAAATGGCAGGACGCCGAAAGAGCATGGTCTAGGTGGCTGGAGTTAGCTCCAACGAGTGCATATGCTTATGTTCGTAATATACACATAAAAGAGCTCACTAATAAAACTGGTGCGGGCATTGTTCTTGCGGAAAAAGCAGAAGAATTGTTCCCAAATGATGTCAGATTTACAGTAATGCGAGCTACTTTTCTATTTAAGAAAGGTGATTTAAACAGTAGTCAGGCTGTATTGAATGGGTTAAGCGCGGATGTAAAAAAGACGCCGCTTTTGCTGAAGTTACAAGGTTTGATTTACGTTAAAAGTGGCGATTATGCATCCGCAGTTAGTGTCTATGAAACTAGGTACGAAGTTATCCCTGGGTTAGATACTGCAAAAGAGTTGTCGTCTGCATATGCTCTGAATGGTCAACAACAGGAAGCCATCGATTTCTTAGTGAGTGTTATTGAAAAATATCCAAATAAAGCTAAAACTTTAGAGCTAAAATTAGCCAGCTTACTAACAAGTCTAGACCCCACCGAAGCAATTGAACGTTACGAGACGATAATCACTCGGGAACCTTCTAATTATTTAGCTTTAAATAATCTAGCGTGGCTTTTGTTAGAGGCTGATAAAGTAGATGAGGCGATGATGTATGCCGAGCAAGCTTATGAGTATGGAGGTAAACGACCTCAGATTGCTGACACTTATGGTTATATCTTGCTGAAAGGTGGAGAAACTGAAAAGGCGAATGATATTCTTAAATTAGTGTACGCTGATTTGAAAGCTAACCCTGAAGTTGGATTGCATTATGCAGAGAGCCTTATAGAGAATAATCAGATCAACGAAGCAAAAACCGTATTGTCGAAAGTTGTTACTGAGGACCTGAAATTATTGGAACTAAAAGGCATACTAGAAAACAGATTAGGTAATTGAGATAAACAAGAACTCTCACTTCTAACTCTAAGTATCTTTAGCACGTATAGATACTTAGAGTTTTACTTTAATTTTGATATAGAAATACAACTATATGAAAGCGATGCTGAAGTTTAGATGGTTGATTTTCGTTACCATTGTTGCAGTTAGTAAGACGACGTTTGCGAATTTACCAGAGACAATCAAGACAGTACAACCTTCAATTGTTGGTGTGGGCCTCTACGGAAAACTTAACCGTCCTTCGGCTCGTTTTCTTGGTACAGGCTTTGTTGTCGGGAACGGACAATATGTAGCTACGAATGCGCACGTGATCCCTGAATTGGTTCCTAGCGACAAAAAACAAAACCTCTTTGTTGTTGTAGGAAAGGGTAGAAACCCGCCAACTAGACGGGCAGAGGTCATTGCGATCGATGAAGAACATGACTTAGCTCTACTCAAAATTTCAGGTAAACCACTTACCCCACTTAATATTGAGAGACGAGAGGTTTATGAGGGAGAGAAAATAGCATTCACAGGCTACCCAATCGGCTCAGTGCTTGGATATTATCCAGTGACTCATCAAGGTATCATTTCCAGTATAACGCCTATTGTTATTCCAGCAAGGACGGCAAAAGAGCTGAGTATCAAGCAGTTAAAGCAATTAAAAAACCCCTATTTGGTTTATCAGTTGGACGCGACAGCCTATCCGGGAAATAGCGGAAGTCCACTCTATCTTCAAGATAGCGGCAAAGTAATAGGAGTGATAAATAAGGTGTTAGTTAAATCAACTAAAGAGTCAATTCTGTCTGATCCAAGTGCTATCACATACGCTATTCCTATTAAATACTTACTTCCTCTTCTGGAAAGCGTAAGAAATAAGACTAATTAATGAAATATTCAAAAGCGGTATTATTTGTTTTCTACATTTTTTTATCGGATATGTCTCTTTGTTAGATGGCTCTGCCCCTGATAGCAACGCTCCAGATCTAAATAGTTATGGTATCGAAAATCTCGACAAGGTAATGCATTTTATTGCATATTGTTTTTTCTCGGTGCTAGCTTTTTTAATTGTTAAATCAAAATCGCAGTTTGTTGGTTTGTGCGCGGCGATTGTGCTTTATAGCTTGCTATTAGAGCTTGCTCAGTCACTTATGCCATTCAGAGAGGCGTCATTAGCAGATTTTATAGCAAATACAGTAGGTGTAATAATTGGTGCTATATTGATCTCTAAGGCAAATAGATTGTCGAAAACTGCATGGATAAATAGACAAATAGAAAAACCTATTAAATGAAACTCGAAAGCAAACTTAGGCTAAGGACAGAATTTGGAAGATAGGGAACAGAGTTACATCCAATGTGAGTTATTTTACAGTCCTAATAAAAAGTGGTTACAAGAAGCGTGGAATGATCTAGAAACACGTGCATTACCAAACTTTTTTGAGTTGGCAATGGATTGGTAACTGGCTCGATAGTTTTGTCGACGATTTTATTGTCGTTGAAGCGAGGATAAATCAACAAACAGTTGGTCTTGGTATCCTTGTAAAGAAAAGGGCCTACTCATTAACCGGTGGCAGAAAAAACAAATACTATTTACACAGGACAGGAGAGCCAGAGGAAGATCAAATATGGATAGAGTATAACGATTTCCTATTGGACTCTGAAAGGAGCAACGAAATAAGAAAAGCGCTTATATCTCGAGTAGTTTACGCTATTGGTGTTCATGATTCATTAACGGTGGGCGCAAGCGAAGCCCAAAAATATGATGAATTGGAAACACTAGGTTTTTCTCAACGTAAAGTATGGGAAACCACCAATTATCGCTTAGATTTGACACCCTTCACTGAGTCGAAAGTGGACTATTTGAGTTCACTTTCTCGAAACTCACGTTACCAAATTAAACGCAGTATAAGAAAGTATCAGGAAATCGGTGAATTAAACGTTGAGAAAGCTCAAACTGTAGAGGAAGCTAAGGCATTGCTTGCGTTGGCTGAACCACTTCATATGGCGAGATGGGGAAGTAAGATTCAGGGTAGTGGGTTTGCCAACGAAAAGTTTGTTCAGTTCCACAAAAAACTTATCGAGAAAGGCATTACTGACGGAAGTGTTGAGCTTTACCATATCAAAGCTGGAGACGAAACTATTGCAATTATGCATTATTTCATTTCAGAGAATTGTGTGTACTTTTACCTTTGCGCAATCAACTATAGTCATTCAGGCGCACACTATAAACCAGGCATGGTTGCGCATTATTTGATTATAGAACAATTGATTAAAAGGAAAATGCGCGCCTATGATTTTATGGGGGGCGTGGCAAGATATAAATCGATACTATCGAATAACAAAGGAACTCTGGCTGTATATCAGTTTGAACACAAGTCGTCAGTACTTTCTATAGAAAATAAGCTTAGAGAGTTGAAAACTAAAATCAAACCTGAGATGAAAATTTATCAATAAACATATACTCAAATGTCGAACCTCTTATGGAAATATTTGGAAAATTTATAACGAACTCTTATGACTGATGGAATAAACAGAAAAATAACGATCGGGTATTTGTGGAATATGTTGACCAACTGGTTGAATCGTCTAGTTGGGTTGCTTAGTACTTTGATATTAATAAGGTTGCTTGATCCTATTGATTTCGGTGTTGCGACGCTTGCAATGATAGTAATGACGTTTTTTTCTATGCTCGCAGATTCCGGTACGGAAAAATATGTGATTCGAGCCAAAGAATGCACGAATGAGTTATTAAACAGTGCATGGTCGTTAAATTTATTATTGAAGTTGGTTTGTGGTTTTGTTATCGCGCTACTCTCAGGGCATATTGCTGAATTTATAAGAGAACCGGCACTTGAAGATGTGTTATTGATTTGTAGTTTGATACCGATTATCAGTGCTTTTAAAAATATAGGTGTACTGGAGTTTGAAAGACGTCTTAATTATAAACCGCTTGCTCAATTAACTGTTGCGGTTAAATTTTGTACATTTCCAGTCACTATTATTCTAGCTGTATTGTGGCAAAGTTATTGGGCTCTAGTCGTTGGCTTACTGGTCAGTGAGTTGTTAACGGTAATTGGTTCATACAAAATACATCAATATCGACCAAAATTATCTGTGAAAAACTGGGGGCGCCAATGGGGTTTTTCGAAGTGGTTTTTGGTTTCAACAACGACAGGCTACATTCGTTCCAGAATTGATGTGTTTTTGCTTGGTCGATATTTACCAAGCTCTGCGGTTGGAACATACAGAGTAAGTCAGGAGTTTGCTTGGCTTCCATTTACGGAATTAATATCACCAGCCACAAGCTCGTTGTATGCAGGTTTTTCTAAGATACGAGAGAATCGGCAAGAACTGAACAAGAAAACGCTTAATTATCTCGCCGTTTCCTATTTGTTGGTGACGCCATCAGTTTTCGGTATTTATGCTTTGAGTGAACAATTTGTCAGCGTACTGATGGGGGAGCAGTGGTTAAACGCCGCACCGGTATTGGCGTTATTAAGTATATTGATGTTGTCTATGCCACTAAATATGGCGCTACAGACAGTGCTAATTAATATAGATAAAGTTAAATATCTCGTTTACATTGACTTAGTGATGATAGGCAGTATCTTGGCTTGCTTCTTTCTTGCATACCAGCGAGGTATTGAAAGCATTATTGTATATACGCAAATACGTGTCATGTTGGCCTCACTATTTATCTTGCTGCTTGTGCTTATATTTCGCTTAGCCCTTGGAATCAATATAAAGGGGATGATGAAGGTTTTATTGCTACCCGTGCCACCGGCCTTGGTCATGTTTAATGTATTAGAGTTAGCAAAGAACTCAATCCAGCTATCAGATTGGTTAAATTTGTTAATTTTAACAATACTTGGTGGTAGCGTTTATATATTATTGATGCTACTCATATTTATAGTCTTCAAGAGTAGATTAGTCGAGTACGAATTGCTGCACGTAATATTTAAAGATCATATTCTATCGAAACTCAAACGAAATAAAGCTTGAGTATCAATATTGAGACATATTGATAAATGTATTCGTTTGGATTATAGATTGATTTATGCCATTCTATGGATTGGTTTTTTAAAGGTGATAGGCATTTTCTTTAAGCAAAAGAGTTGCTTAAAAGGGACATTTAGCTTTTGTTCAAGTGAGCACAAATGACAAATAAATCAAGGAAGAAAACGCCTTCAGTATTAGTTTTAGGGGAAGATACTCGTAGTTTTCTTTCGGTGATACGATCTTTGGGCAAGGCTGGCTATGATGTTCATGTAGTCTGCTATGACAGAACGAGTCCGGCTCTGAAGAGTAAGTATGTAAGCTCTGCACAATTTTATAACTATCAAGCCTATAGCCAGTCCGAATGGTTAGAAAACGTTATTGCGTTAATTGAACGATATCAGTTTCATCTCGTAATACCATGCGACGAAAGAGCCATTTATCCTCTTTGGTCCGCTAAACATCGAATTCCAGCAAACACCCAACTTGCCATCGCAAATCAACTGGCGCTCGACGTGCTATTCGATAAGTGGAAAACCAAACAAATTGCAATAGAGTGCAATGTGTCCGTTGCAGACGGAAATATAGTTAATTTGTCTGATACAACCTACGAACAGTTGGTTGGTGTTTATGGCAAAAAATTTGTGATTAAGCCCCTACAATCCTTTGAAGAGTCAAAGCTTAGTCAAAGACAAAAAGTCGCTATCGTTAAAAGCGAATCTGATTTTAATTCGTATATACGCATGGCGGGGAACGGACAACAATATCTGGTTGAAAAGTTTTTTAGTGGCAAGGGCGAAGGTTTGTCGGTCTTGTCTATTAAAGGTAAAGTCTATGCAGCTTTCGCACATATTCGCGTGGCAGAACCAAACCATGGGGGAGGGAGTTCTTACCGCAAAAGCATACCATTAGATCCTGAATTGCTTGAGGCCACAAAATCGATTTGCCTCCGTTCGGAATTAACTGGGGTAGCGATGTTCGAATATCGTAGAGACCTCCAGACCAATGAATGGATTTTAGTAGAAGTTAATGCAAGGTTTTGGGGTTCACTGCCGTTAGCTGAATATGCGGGAGTCGACTTTCCAGCATTATATGCTGATTATTTGGTGTCGGGTGAATTACCTAGTAAAATTCAACTGGAATACCGTCAAGATGTATTTGCAAGAGTTTTAACCGCTGATCTATACGAGATTAAACGAGAGTATGAAATTGCGGCGCTAGAAAAAGGCAAGTGGAATTCATTGATGAGCTTGCTTGACCGATTAGTTCATATTTTAAGATTTTTAGGACCTAAAGAAACGATTGATAGCTTTGATGTCACTGATCCCCGACCATTTATCCGTGAATGCATATTACTATTCGGACAGCTCTTCAAAGCTTTTGTCAGAAAAAATTCGTTTCTCCTACGTTTTCGGCGAAATCGTACACGGGCAAGATTAAAAAAATTATTTAAACTTAACTCAAACAGAACCGTTCTTTTTGTATGTTACGGAAACATCATGCGAAGCCCTTTTGCGCTTAAATGCTTCCAAGATGCTGTAGACAATTCACATGGGCATATTGTTTTAAGCGGGGACTCTTTTGGTTTTCATCTTGATGAAAATCGAAGCAGTCCAGAAAAAGCATGTGAGGCGGCGTTATCACTAGGTTATGATTTATCGACGCATTTCTCAAAATGGATGACTCAAGGAGATATTTCGGAGTCAGATATTATTGTTTATTTCGATGAAAAGAACAGCGATAAGTTGTCTGCTTATTACCGATCAAATTATGCTTTTTGTGCAGCAGATTTAGTAGATGAAAGTATCGCTATTGAAGCGACAATTGAAGACCCCTATGGTGAAGAGCTATACAGCGTTATTCTCTGTTACAAAGAAATAGAGAGCTCGGTCAAAGCACTAGTGGGTGTATATGAGGGCGCTATAAAATGAAGCAAAAAAACCAGTACTAGCCGTCGTTATTCATGCTGAAGAGGAATTTGATTGGGACTCAGGTTTTTATCGTTCCAGCAATAAAGTTACCCATGATAATGAACTTATCTCTCTCATCGATGAGATCATTGCACTTGGTGCTAAAGTGACATTGGCTATGGATTATCCATTTGTGACAAGTACCGCTGGAAAAAACGTCGTAGAACGCTACAAACCGTTAGAAAACAAGAATATTGAATTTGCTACCCATCTCCACCCCTGGGTGTCGCCACCTTTTGAAGATGATAGTGATCATGTTGAAAGTTTATATTCTTACCCCGGAAATCTTTCCAAAAATTGGGAGCAAAGGAAACTAGAACGATTGACTGAAACTATCGAACAGGTAACTGGAACTCGACCGATAAGTTATTTGGCGGGTAGGTACGGGATTGGAAAACATAGCGCAGAAATATTATGTGGCTTGGGCTATAAAATCGATTTGAGTATTAGTCCTTATGTTGATTTTAGCCATCAACAAGGGCCAGACTTCAGTTGTTATTCCAATAAGTCTTTTCAAAAAGATAATCTGGTTTATCTTCCTCATACCTGTTCAATATTGTCGGCCTTACCGCCCGTTACGAATTATTTGAATAGAAATCCAGTAAAGTTTACTGAGTTGCAATCCAACAGAGTGGTGAGCTTAGTTGGAAAGTTTTTCAGAATACGTCGGTATAGGTTATCTCCAGAGGGTTTCACTTTTAAACAGATGAAGATGGTGACGGAATCACAAATTGGTATTGGTCAGCATGAATTTATATTGTCCTTTCATTCGCCGAGCGCTAAGCCAGGGCTTACCCCTTATGTTCGTAATCAAACAGACTTAAAGAATTTTCGAAAAAATATCACCCAATATATTAATTGGTTTACTACAGTCGAAAATGGTATTTCACTACTGCCAAAAGAAATAATGAGGGATATCGTATAATGGATTCGAACCTTAATACAGAATTATTCTTTTCCGTGGTAATTCCAACTCGAAATAGACCTGAGATGTTTAGAGTGGCTTTGGATTCAGTGATATCACAAAATTTTGATAACTTTGAGATTATTATAATTGATGATGGGTCGACGCCCGATTCTCAGTCAATGTATAAAGAGTTGATGATCCAATATGCTACGAAAGTAACGCTACACTCTCTGGTTTATAGGCCGAATGGACATGGACCGAGTTATACACGGAATTACGGTGCGCAATTAGCGAAAGGAAAATACGTCTGTTTTCTAGACGATGATGATTCATGGTCTGACCCCGATCATTTGTTGAACGCTTATAAGTCTATTTCTAGCAAGGATGAGACTGTTGACGTTTATTATAGTAACCAAAAAGCTTTTTTTGAAAATGGCAAAGAATTAAAAGAGTTTATTTGGATAGAAGAGCTCAGTAGCAAAACTAATAATTTTGTTCGAGATGAATGTGGGGCTGTTTTTGTCGATACTGGTTTTTTGATGCAAAGTTCAGGATTTGCACACATGAACTGTACGATAGTTAATCGAGCGTTCTTTTGTAAGATGAATGGTATGGACGAAAATATTCGCTACGAGTCAGATAGAGAATTTTACTTGAGAACCATTGATGAAGCAGGCTTTATACTCTTTAATCCAGCGGTGATAGCAAGGCATAATATTCCTGATAGTCAGAAGAAAAATAACGTCTCCACGAGAAGTTCTCCATATGAAAAGCTAATATTTCAATTAAGGACGTATAATAAAGGCATGTTGTTTGCGAAGAAAAAAGAAATAAGACGCTTTTGTAAAACAAACAAGATGTACACATTGAAAAAACTGACAGAATGCTTACAACGTGACAAAAATTATGGCCTTAGTCGTCATTATGCGTTTCAAGCACTGACCACTAATTTTTCATTTAAATGGCTAATGTTTACGGCATATTTAACGGTGATGTCTATCATTGTTAGGGAAGTTAATAAAGACAATTGAAAGGAAGCTTGAGGGTAATATGATTAATGAAGTTGTTAAAAATCCAAGTGTCTTAGTACCTAAGAAGCATATATTTTTGATAAGTCACATGAGAGCGAACACCACCCTATTAGGACATGTTTTTGGTAGTCATCAAGATGTGTCGGGTTACTACGAGCACCATATCGGTTACTTTAGCTGGAAGAGTCTCGTGAGACAAAAACTAAAGTTCTCGAAAGAGAATCCGAATGAGCCTGTTACTTCGGTCTATTTTGATAAAGTGTTACACAGTAGTAGGATATTTAATGACTATGTGATTAAATCTAAAAATACACGTTTTTTATTCATGCTAAGAAAGCCTGAAAGAACGATCAAAAGTATTGTCGCACTCTATATGAGAGTTGAACCTACGAATGATTACGTTTCTATTAGTTATGCGGCGGATTATTACATAGAACGTGTCAAACAAATCGGTGAATTAGCAAAACGCTGCTCTCAAAATGGTAAATTCTATTATCTAGACTCAGAAGTAATCACTTCTGAGAAAGACTCGGCCTTAGAAACGTTATCACATTGGTACGGCTTGCATCCAAGCTTAACATCTGAGTATCGATCATTCGAACTCACGGGTAAGAGAAAGTACGGGGATTCTTCCGATAATATAAAAACGGGCAAAATAAATGCGTCCACCAATGCGTATCAGGATATTGTTATTGACAAGAAACTATTAGATAAATGCAATGAAATTTACGATACCGTTAGAAGAGAGATAATCGATCTTGCTGAAGATTCGATGTTAGAGAAGTAAAGGATTTAGTGGCATTCCGAATCTTTGATGTGAGCAAAAAACAACGAAAAGTTATCGTAGTAGAGACCTAATAGCGACCTAGGTTTCATGTGGTTGACTCAGATGGGTTGTATATGATTGGCCTGTTATCATGGATAGAAGTTTAACTGAGAAGAAGCGTTAAATGGAAAAGGTACATATTTGTCATTTAGTTTACAGTTTTGATGTAGGTGGTTTAGAAAGGGTAATAGCCAACTGTATTAATCAACTGGATAGAGAAAGGTTCTCTCATTCCATCATTGCATTGACAAGTGTAGGGGCGTTTATTAGAGAGATAGATAGCCCAGTTAAACATTATTCGTTGGAGAAGCGTATTGGCAACGATTTTTCATCCCATCTTAAGCTTTTTAAGTTGTTGAGAAAAATAAAACCAGATGTTCTTCATTCTTATAATTTAGCGACTATCGAGTACCATTGGATGGCCCTTTTGGCGGGTGTTAAATACCGAGTTCACGCTGAGCATGGCAGAGACACTTATGATCCGGACGGTAAAGTAAATAAATACAAACTAATAAGACGGATATGTTCACCAATCATCCACAAAATTATCGCTGTTTCAGATGATTTACTTCAGTGGTTGCAAAGCGATGTAAGGATACCAGAGAAAAAACTGGCTCTCGTTAGAAATGGTGTTGACACGGTTTATTTTAATAAAAATTCAATTCCTGTTACTGACATTAGTAAAGAAGAATTTAGGTTTGTATTTGGGCATGTGGCTCGATTACACGGTATAAAAAATCAAACTTTACTGATTAATAGTTTTTTAAGTGCGTGTGAAAGGGACAGTAAGTTTTGTGAAAATTGTGGCTTAGTTCTGGTTGGTGACGGACCGGATAAAACGCTTTTAGAGAACCTTGTGAAAGATAATAACGTATTGAAGGATAAGGTTAAGTTTACAGGTGCCCAACAAAATGTCAGAAGTCATTATGCGAGTTTTGATGTTTTTGTCATGTCTTCTGTCGCTGAAGGTATCCCCATGACGCTTCTCGAATCCATGTCAATGTCTGTTCCCCATATAGTGACAAGTGTAGGTGGTATTCAAGAAGTCATTGTACAAAATGAGACTGGGCTAGCGGTAGGTTCGAATGACCAAGCCTCTATGACTGATGCAATGCTCGCGATGTTTGCTAGTTGCGAAAATAGAGCCAGTATGTCATTTGCATCTCGAACAAGAATAACGTCACAGTTTAGTCAGAGTAAAATGGTAGCAGATTATGCCGCAATTTATCTAAAACAAGAGATGAACTAGAGATGGAAAGCTTATTATTTGCAGGGTGTTTAGTCGTGCTCGTTTTTATGACATATAAGTTCTCTAAGAAAGATAACGGAGAGGATAGTTAATTGCGGGATCTGATTTTTGTTGCAGCGTTTCTAATATTACTCTTTTTTCTATTAGAAAGCCTTTTATTTCTGTCTCGTTATGGTTGTGGTCTGGCCTGTTTGTTCCCATCTATTGGTTATATGGTTTTGGGACCTCATTCAGTTACAACGCGATTTTTGCGGCTGTAACGATCATTTCCTACCTATTTGTATTGAAAAAAAACCAAGGTTTCAGCTAACTGGTGTTTTCTTACCCGTCATGTTGTTTTATTTCCATACGACGATTTCAAGCGTTTTAACTATCGCTTTACCTGAGTTTGTCTGGCGAACGTGGCAAGACTTTTCCAAAGTTATACTACTTTTTATAATGACCTGTCTCATTTTGCGTAAACAACATCATTTTGATTTCTTTATCTGGGCAATTGTTCTTTCTGTTGGCTTTTACGGTTCTGTAGAAGGGCTAAAATTCCTTGCCTCCGGTGGGGGTCATAACATTGCCGGACCAAAGGGACATCTTATTCACGATAACAATCATTTGGCGTTGGCACTTTGTATGACGTTACCTTTAATTATCTATCTAAGTGAAGTGACCAAGGAAAAAATAATTAAGTTGGCGCTTTACGGTATGTTGATTGTCTGTATTTTCGCAATCCTAGGTACCTTTTCGAGAGGAGGGTTTTTAGGATTAGTCGTGGTCAGTGCTTATTTTTGGTACAAAAGTAAAAGCAGATTAAGAAACCTTATCATTATTTTATTTGTCACTTCGATTACGGTTGCTTTTGTGCTTCCAGAACGCTGGTTTAACAGAATGGACACGATTGAAACGGCGGTGGTGGAAGATAGTTCATTCTTAGGCAGATTGAACTCGTGGAAAATACACACATTAATGGCCATTGACAGACCCTTAATAGGCGGTGGTTTTAAAGCCTGCCAGTTTGGCTATATATGGAGAAGATTGGCTTTAGATATCGATACACTGGATTTCATTGAAACGCCTCCTCCAAGTAATAAGGGTTTAGCGGCGCACAGTATCTATTTTCAGGTATTGGGTGACCACGGATTTACCGGCCTCTTATTGTTTTTATCAATGTTGGCAACATCCTTTTTTAAACTAAATGGTATCGTAAAATATTATAGAAAGAGATTTAAAGAAAAAAGGCATTGGGCTGGACGACTTGCTGAGATGACACGATTATCCTTGCTTGCGTATGGGAGTGCAGGTGCGGCGTTATCTATGGCCTATTTTGAACTGATTTATGCAATATTAGCCTTAACGGTCTGTTTAACCCTTGTACAACAATCTGAAGTGAATCGGGATAAAGATGCAGTTAAATTGGGTTAATCACCGCACTATCAGTTGGGAATCAAAATGAGCGATAAAGTTCAAAATATCTTAAAGGCTTCATTTTGGGTCCTAGCGGTATCATGGTATTCAAGAGTATTATCTATGCTGACCGTGATAATTCTAGCGAGAAATCTCGATAAACACGACTTTGGCATCTTAGCAGGGTGCTTTGTGATTCAAAGCTTTTTTAATGCGATCGCAAGTACAGGCGTTAGAGAGTTCATATTAAGAAAAGAGACAATAACGGCTGAAGATATTAATGCCGCATGGACAATTCACGTTTCAACCCGTCTATTAATGGCGCTGTCAATATTTGGTCTGTCAGGCTACGCCGCCGATTTTATGAAGATTCCTGAAATTGGGCTTTTATTAAAAGTGATGTCACTTTCCGCCGTTTTTCAAGGTTTTCAAAATCTAGCCATATATATCGATATGAAAAAGCTTCGATATTCAAAACCATCGTTACTAGGAGCAATATCTAAGTCAGTGGCAAGTACCACCTCAATTTCATTAGCCATCATTTATCAAAGTTACTGGGCCGTGGTTGTTTCTGAGGTTCTGTTTCACGCGGTCTATACAATTGGTACCCATGTTGCTTATAAACACAAATTGAAATTTGTCAGCAAAAACGTTTTTGAACAGTGGCAATTTTCAAAGTGGATTATTTTAAAAGGTATTGTTGGTTATATTAAAGCGGCGTTTGATAAAATAATAGTGAGTCGAAACTACCCTTTAGGTGATTTAGGTCTCTATAACTTTTCTATGGAAGCGGCAACGACAGCGTCTAAATTTATCATTCAGCCTTTAAATAAGCTTATTTACCCTAGTCTATCTGATTATGTTAATGATAAGCGGGTATTGGTCGACAAGGTGAATAAATCCCTATTGGTACTTTCTTGCGTGTACATACCTATAGTGTTTGGAGGGGTGTATTTATCAGATATTTTAGTTCCGGTAGTGTTCGGTAGTAAGTGGAGTGAAGCGGTACCTCTGTTTAATATTTTTTTACCCATGACGTTTGCAGGAATTTTGGTAAGCGCGCTTACCAATGTTTATACATTAACGGGCAAAGTTAAGCAGCAATTTTGGTATGAAGTAATCACTTCAATACTGTTTTTAATGGTTATGGTGCCAGCGTCTACGTTACCTTTGCTAGATTTCGCCTTATGTAGGCAGCTAGTGCCATATGTATTATTATTGACCATTATGCTTGCTCTGCAAAGAACGCTCCCAATATCAATATTTAAATTACTGAAATTATTGTTTATTCCCTTAATGTGTTCTTTATTCATGATATTGTTGCTCAGATTTTTTTCGCAGTTGGTCACTATAGATAATGACATTGTGTTCTTACTGGTCTCTATATGTATAGGTGCGCTAGCTTATATTGTTGCTTTGGTAACAATGGTGGTTTTATCTAAAGGAATAGTGCCAGAAAATGATTTTCTATATAAGAATTTCATTTTGGGGTTTATTGGTGTGAGTAAACGAAAACTGGAACAAAAGCGGGCTAAAAATGGGTGACAACAAGCATAAGGTACAGGGAGATACCCATTATAACAGTGCGATACTTGTTATCTTATATAACAAGGAGATAAAAGAGAGCAAAACACTCTCTACGTTAGCTGACTGTCAATTTGATTGGGGAAACGACAAGTTAGTGATATGGAATAATGGCCCTAAGTTGCTCGGAAACAGAACTGATGCTCTGTCATTTAATTTCAGTCTTGAAGTTGAAGTGGTGGAGACAATAGAAAATAGATCTTTATCATCCATTTACAATAGTTTTATAGCAAATAATTGCTCAGAGCGATACGTACTTCTGGATGATGATACCGCGATTGCGCCTAGCTACCTTAATTCTATTAATAAAGTGAATTTTGAGTCCGGCGGAGTTCCAATTATTGCTCATGGCGGCATAAGGCAGGAGCCCGTGATTAATGGCAAAGTTTTTAGAGGTGAACCGTTTGAAAGCGTAACTTCTATGGTAACTATTACCGGTATAGGATCTGGCTTGGTTTTAGGGGCGGGGCTATTAAAAACCATTGAGAAGAAATACAAAACCGTTTTTGATGAGCGGTTTATACTATATGGTGTCGATGCCACTTTTTTTCATCGAGTTAATGCAATGTACTTAGCGGACCGTTTTGACGTATTACCCATTCTCAACCACTCGCTCTCAAGGCTAGAAAACGAATCTAATGAAGTGACGACCTTTAGAGTGATTGAGAGGGCTAACGCACACGCATTGATTTTAAAGTTTTATAAATCCCCATATATGGCCTGGAAGACGGCATTACTCTACTCATTTAAATACTTTGTTAAAAGAGTATTTAGAATAGAGGATGATTTACACCAAAAGCATTTTATTCGAGCATTTTTAAAGGGAAAACACTATCGAGATAAGAGATAGTTGTAGTAGGGCTATTTGTTATTTCGACAATAAGAGATGGATCTATTTAGGTGGTAATGTAATGCAAAGACAAAAAGTTACGGGATTAAGACAATTATTCTTCATTTTAGGAAAGGATGCTTGATATGACTATTTTACATGCAGATGATGATATAGATCCAAAGAGTGAACGTGCAAGGTTTCTTTTTGCCCGAGGTGGGTGGCCTGCTTTCCATCGTATTAATTTTGATATTGACTTAATCTTTAGCGCCGCTGAAGAATGGAAACGGGATCTAGAAGGCTTGGATAAAGCTTGGCTGGTATGGAACGCTCATGATGATTGGTGTTCTGTTCAGCAGAGGTTAGTGGAGAGTGTTGGTTGGACGCCGCTCGTTGGCTGTGATCCACGCGTTGGTAAACCCACAAACCTTTCAAAAAACGCGATATTTTACGATTTTAATAAAACATTGAAGTTGCCTTTTTTGCACCCCGTTTTTGTATTGGAATTTGTGTTTTTGTTTATCGATAAATTGGCTTTTTGGCACTCGGATTTACTGCTTCCTACTGAGAAAATGCAGACGTTAGCTGACCTTTTTGATGAATTGGAAGATGGGCAAACTTGTGCAGTAAAGCATTGGCACAAGAAAAGGTTTTGGCGAAAACCGCAAAGAGCCTGGGAACTCGTCGGCTGTACGACAAAAAACGCGTCTTTGAACCAATACGAAGTTGGTTCGGGTTGGTGGAGCAATATATACGCGCATATAAATTGCCCAGATGAGAAAGAGGCCATATATAGAAAGAATAAGGTTAACTGGGACCATGGGGCGGGGATTAAATATTGGAAAGATAGATACGGTGGTGATTTAAAGTACATACCTTTGGAATATGTAGAAAAAGGCCATTTTTCACCCACCTCCCACCCCAAACTTTTTGCAAGACAGAAACATGCTATAGGCAGGGATTTAAATAGTCAGTTAGACTCTCAAACGGGAGTGACCGCAGCATGTAATTTAGTCGGTCTAGACTACATCAAATTAATGAGTGATTATGAATAACGTAAGGGCTTTTAAGCTGATAAGAATACAATTGTAGACGTAATGCTTAGGTAATAGATATGAAAAAAGTAGTTTATACAGTTATTTCTTCTGGTTACGATAGGTTAAGGGCAGTACCAAGCCCTCAGCGAGATATCGATTTTTTTGTTATCTCCGATGATAATATCGACGTACCTGAAGGATGGAAACTGATAGAAAAAGAGAAACAAAAAGACCCAATATTATTTAATCGATTTTATAAAATTAACCCTTATACTCTTTTTACAGATTATGATTACTCTATTTATATTGACTCCCACTTAGAGGTTACATCGGATTTGAACCCATTATTTGATGACTGTATAAAAAGTGAAAAGGGGATCGCTATGTATGATCATCCGGAAAGAGATTGTGCTTATGAGGAAGCAGAAAAAATAAAAGAGCTTGGATATGCGCATTATGGCTTGGTTAATCGACAAATGAATCGATATCGTGCGGAAGGTTTTAATCGGTTGTTTTTGAAGCAGGCAAATATTATATTTAGGTCGCATGAAGATAACGGTGTCATACATGCGATGGAAATATGGTGGGAAGAATTTATAAATGGTGCTCGTCGAGATCAACTCTCTTTTGCCTACTCCTGTTTGAAGTCTGGCTGTGATGTGCTGGCTTTAGGCAGGCATGATGCATGGTATGGAAACAAATACTTTAAGCACCACGGGCACCTTAGAAAAAATCGATCTAAGAATCTTAAGTGGAAGATAATTAACAAATTGGCTAGATTAGTGAAACTTGATCAATAAATTAACAGCTGTTAACTCTAATCGTGTGCGCAAAGTAGGCCGATAAATTCTATTATGAGCGCAAAGCATATAAATTATATAACGTCTACTAGACGCAAATAGTATGTTTAAAGGAACTTAGCCGATTTGTTTTTTATTTTTTGCAATAGTTCATACACCTGTAATTTTATTAAAATGCTGGTGATTACCGGGATGCGGTGATATTGGGTTTTCTTAGCAATGGAGATGTATTCTCTTGTGACTAATTCAATTGATAGTGCTTCTTTGTGTTTTTCTGATATCTTTACAATTTCCTTATAGTATTCTTCAGAAAACCAACGTTCTTGTTCTTCGATTGAAGGTATTTCCAGACCCATTTTTAAAAACAACTGGTAGGCGTATGAGTTTTTCGGTGCAGCAAATGGTATGCGATTAAAAATAAATTGTTGAGACTTTGTTGCTGGTTTTATCATATGTCTAAATGTACTGTCTTTAGTATCAAAAGCACATTTGCATTGCTTCATGTATAAATTTTGTTTTTTTCAGTCCATTGCTCTAGTCTTAAACCATTAATAATAATAATTCCATCTTTCTCGGTTATATGACAGTGTCCAACTCGACGTTCGATTTCTGCTACAGTTTCGGACTGTTTTTTATTGAAATAGAAGATGTTAGTTAGAGCAACAATAGGGTATTTGAAAGCATTATCCTTTAGCGTTTCTAGTAGTGCAGGAATATACTCTATTTGCCCAATCCATAGAATGTTACCTTTTTCAATATACTTTCGTTTATCACCGATATCAAATTTCAAGTAGTGCTCAACATTAAAAATTGCATGGGCGTAAGGTCTTAAATACTCTCTTATTGTTTCATTATGTATGACAATAGTATCAAACAAAGATATTATGCTTCGCTTATGATGTATTTCTTCTTTGCTTGAAAAAATGTCTACAGGAACGAATATCAATTTCTTTTTATCTTTTTTCTTTTTAACTATCCATTCGAGGCTAGGTAGAAATTTAATAATAAAAATGATATTTCCTCTTGTTTCTGATGCGAAATTTTCAAACGTATCTGTATCATTATAGCCTATTTTTTTAGGTGTGTTGCTATGTCTTCTGCTACCCATTTGAATGAAGGATACCCAGTTTTTGGGCCAAAACTGATTGAAATGTTGTGTGCTTTTTCTTTATTATCATGGCTCATAATTAATGTTATTCTTTGTGTTGTTTATTCAAAAAGTAGAAAGTTACATATGCAAGTCGAAAGCTAATCGCTATATTTTTTAAGGAAATATTCTTTTTTTCTAATGATGATAAGTATTTTGTTTGTGTTATGCTTGAATCCAAACTAGCTCGGTATTCATCGATATTTTTAAGTACTTTTGCTGGTACACCAATAGCGACACTATTAGACGGTACATTTTTTGTAACGACAGCACCGGCACCAATCACTACGTTATCTCCTATTTTAACTCCAGGCATAATAATACAAGCATGCCCAATAAAAACGTTGTTACCAACATTAATTGGTCTAATGACATCTATTTCCGGTTCTGCTTCTCTAAAAACCCAGACGCCTCCATCATGAGTGACAAATGTGACATTGGTTAAACTTACGTGGTCACCAAGTCGAATCAAGTAAGGTTCGCTTCCCCAATTTATATTCCCTACAAACCGGCAGTTTTTACCTATAATTACGCCACTTTCTCTTGCTAGTTCTATTTCCGACTTCTTTTCCTTTACGCCAAACACTTTTTTCAAAAAACTTGTATATATCATAGTTCAACCTGCCTAATATGCCTTAAAACTTTATAAAAACGTTCAAGGTGGAAACACTAAAAACTATTTGAAAGTATTACTTATTTGCTGAAGTCAATTAAACTTCGGTATATTTTTGCCCTAAAAGTCGGCAGATTAACTCGGCATTTTGTTCCCAAGTTAACGATAGTTCGTTTATAGTCTGATAAGCGCCTGACTGAAGATTCTTTAATAATACATCATCACTAATAATAAGTTTTATCTGCTCAAGCATATTTTCAGGGCTTTCACTATCAAACAAAAGTGCATTGTGGTTGTGTTTAAGTAACTCTCTAATGTTGGCGGTATCGGGTGCAACGATAGCTTTTCCGGTACCAAGGTATTCGATGAGTTTGAGTGGAGAGCACCAAGGGGTGACAGCAGGTTGTATCGCTATATCAATTTGATCTAGCCAATGTGGTATATTTTTTCGTTCGACTAAACCGGTAATATGAAAATTATTTTCTAGACCGAGTGACTTGGCCTGCGTTTTAAGTTCTTCCAAAACCGGTCCATCCCCAATGATAAGTAGCATGAGATTTGGATTATTTTCATTAGCAATAAGTGTAATAACTTCATCAAGTTTATGCCACTCTCTGCAAAACCCTACAAAACCAATGACTAATTTGTTTTTAAAACGTAAATCTCGGTCTTTTGATTCACTAAGATGAAAGCGCAATGGGTCTATACCATTATGGACAACTGAAATCCGTTCAGGTGATACGCCGACTCTCTCGACGTAGCTCGCCATGACCTTAGTTACGGGTAGAACGTGATCTGCATTTCTCCAAGTATAATGCTCTGTCCATTTGGCTAACCTTGTTAATGAAATACCCCCATATTTATTTCTTTCATCATACAGTGGCGAGTTTACTTCTAATATAAGGTTTAATTTAAAGAGTTTTTTTGCCCATATACCCGCGGGTAAGTATAAATTATAGCGTTCATAAATACCGTCAGGACGGTGTTTGATAATGGCTTGGCATAACTTAAAAAATACATAAAAAGAATAACCAAATTCCAGTACTTCAGAGATAAACTTTGGTAAAGATGCACGTACTTTAGATACCCAACCCCCGTCACTACCGAACTCTGATTTTTCAGCGACTTGGGGAGCGACAATAATTACTTCATGTCCAAGATTTGTAAGTGCGTTAATTATTTCTTCAATATGCACATACTGACCATCTTTAGAAGCGATACGGTGATGATAGAGTATCTTCATTATTGTCCCTTTATAATTTTATTAAACAGTTCATACTGTTTAGTGGATGTAGAAAGCCAATCAAAATTTTCAGCGTAATGTCGAGTTTTTTGCCGCTCAGGGAGGTTATTAAGTACGGATAGAACACCTGCCGCAATATTAGAAGAGTCTCGCTCGACTAACTGTCCTGCTTCTTTGGTTGTTACTACCTCGGGAGTACCCCAGATATTTGTTGCTACTACTGGTGTACCACAAGCCATAGCCTCTAATAGCACGTTCGCCCAGCCTTCTCGGCTCGAAGCAAGGACCAACAGATCCGATGCTCCGTAATATTGAGAGAGTTCGATTTGACTTAAGCTACCAAGAAAACGAACTCTATCCTTAACACCTATACGGTCGGTAAGGCGTTGTAAGCTTTTCTTTTCAGGACCGTCTCCTGCGATAAGCAACAATGTATTAGGAACTTGCTTTAGGGCCTCGATAACCAAATGGTGACCTTTACGCTCGATAAGATGACCTACCGAAATGATGACTGGGGTTTCTTTAGGTAAATTAAATTTGTCTTTCAGAACTTGTTTTTTCTGTTCGTCAATGAAAGAAAAAAGATCTAGATCAACCCCGTTTCTTAAGGTGGTTACTTTATTTGGTTCCGCACCGAGCGTGATCATTTCTTTTCTTAGTGCTTCACAAACCGCCATATTGTGATCACTTTGCTTTAGTACCTGCTGTATCTGCTTTTTGGGTTTAACGAACTTAGGAATAAGATTAATATCGGTGCCACGAGCTGTAACCGTAAATGGTTTGTTTAGTTTTCTGGCAACTTTTGCAATTGCTACGCCATCGGGATAAAAATAGTGCCCATCGATTAGATCGAAGTCATAACCATCGGCAATCATTTGTAGTGCTTGCTTATAAATACTGTTCGCCAAAGTTTCGGGCGTGAGTGTCATGCCAATTTTAGGCACAACAAGATAACGCGGATGAAAAACATCAATATCATGACGCTTTTCGTAATGCGGGGCTTTTGCATTTTCGGCATAGCTACCAAAAACTGGGTGTGACGATGGAAAGTAAGGTATTGGGGCTATTACCTTTGCTTCTACATCTGGATAATGTTCGCGTAAATGCCTTAATCGAGTTTCAATAAATATCCCATGTTTAGGGTTGTTTTCATAAGGGAATAGTGTAGAAACAGTTAATATCTTCATAAATTATTATTGCCGATTAAGAAATTGCGCGAACATCAGAAGGCACCATAATGCGTCGCCATGATCACTGCGGCCATTAATGTGTTCATTTACCATTTTAGTCAAACTACGTGGTTCAAAGTAACCGCTATCGAACATTTTTTCAGAAAGAACATTGTCTTTTAATTTTTGCTTTAAAGGGCCTCTGAACCAAGCGGAAATAGGGATACTAAATCCCATTTTTGGACGATATAAAATATTGCCGTTCACATAGGGCTCAAGAGACTTTTTAAAGGCGTACTTTCCTTGGTTGCCATTGATATTATTATCGCTCTGGATAGAAAATGCCCACTCAATAAACTTGTGATCCAATAATGGAGCCCTCACTTCAAGAGAGTGAGCCATACTGGCTCTATCTGTTTTAGTCAGTATATCTCCGGGTAACCAAGTCTTTATATCCAGATACTGAATCTGTTTTAATACATCGTCAGTAGGGGCGTTCAAAGCGTGTTTTTTAATTATCTCTAACCCAGAATACCCGTCTAATTGCCGTAGATAATCATCTTTAAACAACATTTTTCTTTGGTCTAATCTCATACGTGACATCGTATTTGCATAGGCTTCAACGGTATTCATAGCTAAAGACTGAAACGTTGTTTTAGCGCGAAGAAATTGCGGAGCCCAATCCGCTTTTGGGTATACACTTCCTAAGGCGCCAAACAGTGGTTTTCGGACAGAGTAAGGGATTTTAGCGCGTAACTGTTGTTCTGCCATCTGTAACCTATGACGACGGTATCCTGCAAACACCTCATCGCCCCCATCTCCCGATAGCGCGACTTTCACCGACTGCCTCGCCAACTGACAGACTTGATACGTAGGTAAAGCCGAACTGTCTGCAAAGGGCTCATCATATACGTCAGTTAGAGTATCGATGAGGTCGTAGTCCTCAGCGGAAACAATTTTTGACACATGGTTTGTGTTATATCTTTGGGCAATCTGGTTGGCATACTCACTCTCATCAAAAGACTTCTCATTGAAACCAATAGAACATGTATTGACGGGGTCTTGTTGCTCTTGTGCCATCATCGCTACAATCGCACTTGAGTCGACACCACCTGACAAGAAAGCGCCTAAAGGGACTTCGGCTAGCATGCGAATTTTGACGGCTTCTTTTAAATGTTCGACTAAAGATCCCTGAGTTTCTTCCCAAGATAAATTGTGCTGAGGCGCTTTTAGATCCCAGTACTGCACTGGTTCGATCGGTTTTTCTGGAGCCATAAGTAAATAGTGGCCAGCGTCGAGTTTGAAAATGTTTTTGTATGCGGTGTAAGGATCGGGAATATACCCATACATAAGAAACTCTTCGGCCATTTCAGACCGCAACGTTTTATCAACGTCAGGGTGGCCCTGAAGAACTTTAAGCTCTGAACCAAAAACTAATTGGCCCCGGTTTGTCTTTGTGTAGTAGAGCGGTTTTTTTCCGAGCCGATCTCGTGCAATTAGCAATTGCCGTTTCTTTATGTCCCAGAGTGCAAAAGCGAACATGCCTCGAAATCGCTGAATACAATCTACACCCCATTCCTCCCAAGCGTGAACGATAACTTCCGTATCTGAATGGGTAGAAAACTGATGCCCTAGATTTGATAACTCTGTAACTAATGACTCGAAATTGTATATTTCGCCGTTAAAGACAACACAGACAGATTTGTCTTCGTTAAAAACGGGTTGGTGGCCACCTGAAAGATCGATAATGGACAAACGACGATGGGCAAGGCCAATATTCTCGTCAATATAATAGCCTTCATCATCAGGTCCACGGTGGGACTGAATTCGGTTTATGGCCTGTAGCACTCCTTTATCGATAGGCGGTGCTTTATGGACATTAAATATTCCTGATATTCCACACATAGTCTTTCCTATTTCCTTATGGAATCATTAGATATCCAATCTTTAGCAATCACAGCTAGCTCTTCTTCATCTAGTGTTTGGCTTGCGAGAGCGCGAACTTCTGCATAACCTTCTTTTCCAGATATTAGCCAGAATGCCTTATATAGTTTGAGTTTCAATTTGTTGTTAGAGCAATAGTCATTGATACAATACCAGTAAAGGATGTTCATTGATTCTCCCCAAGAGCTAACAATTTCAAGGTGGTTTGCCTCAATATCTCGAGTCTCGTGCTCTAGGTAAACACTCCAAACGCCTTTTAGTGTCCACATCTCTATATTAAAAAGCTTATTTTGGTAACTGATTAACTCACCATTTTTTTGGTTTAGAGAATACGTTGCAGCGTAGAACTCTGCTTGATTGCTAGCCGTAAAACCATGAATGTGTTTTTTTGATAAAGGGAATGATATCCCCCAGTTCGAGCTTATATTGCTATTAATTTGTGTCTGAGGAGGGAGAGGAGCCGAAACGTCCTGTTCTGTCGTGTTGATCGTTTTTTCCCATAATCCGACCAACAAGATAATGGTCGATAGGGTAAAAGTTACCCCTAGGCCTTTACTTTGGGACTCAGTTTTTACGTCCTCACTGATATGGTCGTCATATGTATTCGCTTCGCGGGAAACAGTATCGGCGAACCTGGATGCAATAAGAAAGTTAGTCCCTATAACAAGGCTGAAAAATACCCAGCCATAAACGAGATGATCGGCACCAGTGGCAAGCTCCATATTGCTGTAATGGCCAATTAGAATTAGGCCGTAAGCACGAACACCATTTGCAATAATGGGAAATACCAAAGAAAACAAAATGAAGATTAGTCTCTTCCACCACTTGGCGAAAAACATATAAGCAAATAGGGTACCTAGTGCAATACTGGAGATCAGAAATCTTATTCCTGAACAAGCTTCTGCAACTTCGAAGTTACCATTGGGAATCGTAATATATAACCCGTCTCGGAACACAGGTATTCCAGTCATACGAACTGCTGCGACAGAGATGTCAGCAGTTATGGATTGAAGAAAGGGTACTAACTCTTCCCCAAAAGGAATACAAAATCCTAAGTAGAGAATAGGGAAGTAGAGAGCTCGGGTCAGGTGATGACCAAGCAATGCCCAAAGTATAAGTTGTAGGCTGATTATCGCGGCGACGTGCTCGAATAAAGAAATGTTAGCTGTTGTTCCGACTACCCATAATAACGAAGGTAAGATAAGAAGCAACACAGGAAACCAAGCCGTAGTTAGAGGCTTGTCCGTGAGTTTGTGTTTTTCATGCCAAGCGACCCAAAGACTAATCGGTAATATTAGAAAACCGTGTTCATACGTTTTTGACTGGCTCCAGACAGCCACCATGCTGTAAATAGATTCATAATAAAAGAAGAACCAGACAGCTAAGGGAGCGGAAAAACGTAAAAAGAGACGACTATTCAAGTGAACTATCCAAATAGTGTAATAACGGTGAAAGTCGAGCGCTCCAACTATAATTTTCTTTAAGCCAATTACGCGAAACTTGAGCTGACTTGTTTTCGTGGTTTAGCTTATCAGTTAGCCATTGCGTTATGTTTTCTGCAGAATCAGAAATATATAGGTAACTATCCGGAATAATCTCAATGCCATCTATTCCTTCTATTCCTAACGTTGTTGCTGTTACAGGACACTCCATAGACATGGCTTCAAGTATCTTGTTTTGTACACCGCGAGCTATTTGCATTGGTGCTACAGACGCTTTTGCATGATGTAAATAAGGTCTGACATCTTCTACTCTGCCTGTGATAATAATACCAGCAATACTATCTAATTTTTGCACCTGCTTAGTAGGTGAGGAGCCCACGATATAAAAATAGCTGTTGGGAACTAGCTTGCGAATACTTGGCCAAATGTTCTCAGCAAACCAGACTACGGCATCGACATTCGCCCAATAATCCATTGCTCCAGTAAATACTATATAATTTTGAAGCTCTAGTGGGTATTTTTCTGCTAATTCATGTTTAGCGCTAGGGGAGAAGTAATTAGTATCAATGCCGTTGCCGAGAGTTTTGATTCTATCCTTGTAAGGGGCTTCAACCATATTTTTAAACATAGCAGTCTCTGCATCCGTTACAAAACAACTGGTGTTGAACTGCTTAGCAAGATATTTTTCGTATTTTTCTAGCGTGTGGTGCTCCCGTTGGTAAATCCAACGCATGACCCCATGTGTTTTTTCCGCGTATTGGCGCCACTTGTCAGAGTCGATGTCAACAAAATGCATTACATGATGAAGAGTTCCAGCTGAATCGCGATTTAATACAAATTGTGCCATGCAACTAGAAAAGACAAATACTTTATCAAGACTTAGAGAATTAACGGTTTGATTGACCCATTTTTGCAACGTACGGCTACCATAATGAGGAACAGTAATAGGGAGGCCCGATGCGAAAGCACTTATGCCTTTCAACTTGGCTAGGTTTGGGTTAAGGGGCACAAAACAAGCTTCTTTACATAAACTACGGACATATTCCTGATACTGGTTGTCTTCTGGATTATCTATAAAACAACCGAGATAGACATCAAAATGTTGGTTGAGGAATTTTAGGATGTTATAAGCGGCAATCTTATCTCCTTTGTTGGGGGGATAAGGAATACGGTGGCAAAGGTAAAGTAGCTTTTCTTTCATTAAGGTTTACCCCAAGTATTTAGATATCATAGGACCAATTAGGCGACTGATAGCCAGCGGCAGTTTTTGCCAAGTATTAATTAATAACTTGTACTTGGGATTATTAGGTGAAAGGTTAGGCAGTTCGGTACTGTTGACTAGCGCAATACGGTAATGCAGTTTATCTTCTTGCATCCCCCAATTTTTTTGTATTTATATGAGCCGGAATCGTTTTTACTTCGACCGAAGTCAAAACTATGACATCCTTTTTCTTGAGCGATACACATCAATTGGTAGTACATAAAATCATTGCTTTTTAATGATCGTGCTTCGAACTTCCCTCCTCCGTAATATGGCAGAACTGTTCCTTTGTAGTAAAAGCTTAATACACTTGAAATAGCATCATTATCATCATTCTTGATGATGAGGGTTTCACATCGATCACCGAAGGTTTTTTTCAACGTTGAAAACAATTTTTTAGTAAATACTGGGGTGCCTAAGTTACGAACGCTTTCAGCATAAATGTCATAACATAGGTCAGGATTGTCACTATTGTCCCACTGCAGTCCATTTTTTAGTGAATGTCGGATAACCGCCCGCTGTTTTCTTTTGACCTTAGTAAGGATTTCCTCAGGCGTATCTTCTATGGCACATGAGAAGGTACTGTGATGACAATGTTCTCTCCACGGTAAGACAGCTTGATAAGATTCTTTATCTCTTATTTCAACATAATCTACTTTGAGCTTACAGCCTAATTCATATGCTGCGTGTTCGAGCTTACATCGAATGTCATCGCTGTCAGCCACGGAACCACCGTAGACACAGAAGGGTGTTGAAATTAATGCATGGCCAAATATGCGGCTTTTTTGTTCTACGAGAGGTAAAACACCAACGACACTTTCGTCTTGGGTTGCAAATAAGTAATGGTGTTGATGACCAAATACATTATTTGCTATTTCAATCCACCCAGTAAGGTGAAAAAAGCTGCCTTTATCATGTTTATCAACGTAATTGTCCCAAGCGGCAAAGTCTTGATCAGTTATTTGTCTGATCTGCAGAGCTTCGTTCATTTTCTAATCCATTTAGTTGGTAAGCATTACTCATCGTATCCCAATCAAAATCGCTTAGCAGGCAGTTTAATCGGGTTTCCATTCGATGAAGATTGAGGTAGTGACGGAAGGTTGATTTAAATGATGCATCTTTCATTCTAGGTTGTTCGTGATCAATTTCCCATGGGTGGAAGTAAAAGCTATACGGCTCACCAGATCGTTTTATAAAATTGTTAATCAACGCTTTACTTAGTCTGTAGGGATATAAGCGGAAGAAACCCCCGCCACCAATTGGTAGATTAAGCTTAGTGCTATTGTTTGTCGGTATAGGAATTTCAATTATTCCTTCGGGGCGTAGATATTTATGACGGGGCCAATCGGGTGCTCCGTATAAATCATGCTTAACAGGATAGGTACTGCTGCTATAGATAAAGCCTAATTCAGCGAGAACTTCAAAAGCCCATTCATTACTTGGATCAATAGAAAAGCTCGGTGCGCGATAGCCGCGCACAGAGACACCTGTTGTGTCTTCTAAAAACGACTTGCTACGATAAACATCTTCCCGAAAAACTTTAGGTGTCTGTTGATTTGCTTTTTGGTGTGCATAGCCATGGCTAGCAAGTTCGTGACCCTGCTCGACAATATTTTTGATCAATTGCGGACAAGCTTCTGCGACCCAACCAAGCACGAAAAATGTTGCTTTTGTATCGTGTTGAGCAAAGATATCTAATAATCTTTGCGTACTTACATCAACTCTAAGTGCGTGCTTTTTTCCCCAGTCGGAAACTTTAATTTGCTTTTCAAAAGCCGAAACATGAAAGTAGTCTTCTACATCAACTGTCATGGCATTTGGGCTGATTTTTCCCATGCAAAGGTAACCTTATTCTAGTAGTTATTGGCAGTTACGGTATTAGCGACCTTTGCCAAACAATATAATTTCAGCCGTCCGGAGTAAAATTAATAAATCAAACAAAAAAGCGCGATTTTTAATGTAATACAAGTCGTATTTTAGTTTTTCGATAGTGTCTGCCTGACTACTTCCATAAGGATATTTAAGTTGTGCCCAACCCGTTAATCCAGGTTTAACATTCAAACGGTGATTATAATATGGTATGGATTCTTCGAATTCATCAGAGAACTGTGGTCGTTCTGGACGGGGTCCAACAAAACCCATATCTCCTTTAAGTACATTGTATAACTGAGGAAGCTCATCAATTCGGTATTTGCGAATAAAGCTACCGACTTTTGTCGTACGAGGATCTTGTTTTTCTGCCCACTGTGCGCCATCTTTTTCTGCGTCAGTACTCATACTACGAAACTTGTAAATATCAAATAGTTTCCCGTTAAGACCAGTGCGTTTTTGAGAATAGATTATTGGCGCGCGTATACCGTCTTCAATTTTTATAGCAATGAAAGTTAGAATCATTAGCGGAAATGTTAAAGAAAATATCACCAGGGCTAATACACCGTTAAATGCGCGCTCAAATAGTAGTTTAGTGGTATTTGCCGTGGTTTTAGTGCTATAAATCATCCAAGATGGATAGATATGATTGACTGCTACTTGACCCGTTTCTCTTTCCACAAAATCGATGATATCGATCACTTTAACGCCAAGCTGTTTACATTTGAATAGGTTCTCATTAGGTAAAACCTTTCTTCGCTCATCAGATGCAATAACAATTTCTGCAATGTTGTTCTCTGTAACATAAGCTTCAAGGCTGCTATTGAGTTCGACGCGGGCCTCGTTTTGTAGACCGTTTTCAATTGAGTCTCCTTCCATTGCTACGAATCCGACAATATCGATGCCAACTCTATCTGTTTTTCTTCGCATACTTTTTTCGATAATCGTTGCGCGAGTGCCTGTCCCCAGAATGAGTATTCGACGAACACCAATTTGATGATAAGGTGTTTTGCTTACAATAAAACGTGTAATAACAAATAGAGTAAAAATACTAGCAAGCAGGTATTCGCTTAAATAGCCGGGAAGTGCAGGAATCAAATTTATGTAAATGATGCCTGAAGTTATTAAGTATGCCGACGTGACACTCACCAAAATCCTGACAACTATGCCCCTAAAAGTCTCTCTTAATTTCTCATTGTATAGACCCACGGCCAAGTTTGTTATTAGGAGTGTTAATGTGAGCAAAATTAAATGCGCAAATAAAGGGCCATGAGATAGTTCCAGGTTGGAATTTGAATATTTATTTAATATTGTCGCAATTGTAAGAAATATTGCAGAGATAACCATCAAATCAGTGAGGATGATAATTATAAAACTAGGTTTCAATTCTCTGAAGTGTGATTCAGCCATATGTACTAACCTCTACATTAAAAAAACTACCTTAGCGGTATATATTGCTATGATTAAAATGATAATAGTGCTGTTGGCGAGAAAAGTTAGTTTAACGTGGGATAAATGTAATTCAATCAATGGGTTGCCTCTATGAGCTGGTTCGTCGCTTCGATGGCTCATAGCTGTAACAATATAACGATTACATATTAAGTTTGCTTTTCCTGAAAAATAGACTACATCTGATTTGAAAAACTCAACCATCTTATTGATACCATAAAATTAAATACGTTAGGTTTATTTTCAATCGCTCCCACTTCCTTAGGGGTAA
The DNA here is from genome assembly GCF_028204155.1 of Vibrio algarum. Classification (NCBI taxonomy): domain Bacteria; kingdom Pseudomonadati; phylum Pseudomonadota; class Gammaproteobacteria; order Vibrionales; family Vibrionaceae; genus Vibrio; species Vibrio algarum. The sequence continues at coordinate 1,817,618 of NZ_JAQLOI010000001.1, forward strand.
GCTATACCTTTCTAGCATTACTAATACAACTGTAATTTATACTGATATAAAACAAACACTAATATAGTGCTCTACCTATAGTAAAAACGTTTCTTAGCAATTTGTCTATAGTAAATGTTGCTGGGAGATTTTTGATAGGAATTATCTGAAGTATAGTTTAAGCTCAATTAGTTGATTGATAAGGTGAAAATAATATACATTTTTGCGCAATATCACGATAGTATTGTAAACTTATCCTATTCAAGTGATATCAATGGCAGTGCACTATATTAATTATTAACTAAAACCTTTAATTAAAGTAGGCAAACATGGATGAATATAAATTACAAAGTGGAGATTACTATGGAAAAGTTTCGTAGAACGTTATCTGGTTTTTCGAGAGCAGTGGTTACAAGCAGTCTTTTACTTATCGTGGCCTGTTCTTCGAACACTTCACCTCAACTCCCGCCCGCCACCGTACACGCATCTCTAACAGAGAATATTGATAATTATGTCTATTTAATTGGACCTGGTGATGAACTGAGCGTATTTGTGTGGGGAAATCCTGAAATTTCTGGAAGTTTTACAGTACGACCTGACGGGATGATATCGACTTCTCTCGTTGATGACCTCGAAGCCTCTGGAAAAACATCTACCGAGCTTGCTAGAGAATTTGAAGCACAACTTAGTGAATATATTCGAGACCCGATCGTATCCATCATAGTAAATGATTTTGTTGGCCCGTTTGGCGAGCAAGTTAGAGTTATCGGCGAAGCGTCAGAACCCAAGGCCATTAGTTACACGGAAAATATGACGATACTTGATGTGATGGTTCAAGTAGGTGGACTAACGGAATACGCAGACGGTAACGATGTAAGTTTGATCCGAGTAATTGATGGGCAATATAAAAAGTTTAATGTGAAAATGGACGACCTGTTGAAATTTGGCACCATTGAAGAAAACGTAGATGTATTACCTGGCGATATCATTATTATTCCGGAAGCATGGTTTTAGACAAGGACGTGACAGAATATGCAAGAAATGCTAGATGAATTGGTACTGCTTTTAAAAGGTGTGTGGCTTAAACGTCGTTACATTATCATTATTAGTTGGCTTGTGTGCCCTGTGGGTTGGATTTTAGTAACTATGCTGCCCAACCAATACACATCAGAAGCAAGAGTTTATGCTGATACTCGCTCTATACTTCAACCATTGCTGAGCGGTCTTGCGATAAGGACAGATCCTACGACGGAACTGCAATTAATGGCAAAAACCCTTCTTAGTCGCCCAAATCTTGAGATAATAGCGCGAGACATAGACGCGGACGTTAGGGCTACAACATCTCAAGAGTATGAAGCCATCATTAAAGATCTAGAATCTAATATTCGCATTCGTTTCGGTGGTAGAGAAAATCTATATTCAATAGATTATCAAGGTAAAGATCCTGTCTATGCTAAAGATGTGGTGCAAGCAGCACTCAATGTATTTGTAGAAAACACATTGAGTGAGCAAAGGTTAGACACGGACCAAGCAAATGTAATTATTAGCTCTCAGATTAGTGATTACGAAAAACGACTTGTTGAAGCGGAAGTAAACTTAGCAAACTTTAAAAGAGAATATGTCGGTTTTATGCCGGGTAGCAGTAACGGTTATTATTCGCAACTTGAAAGCAACAAAGCGTCATACGATGACGCTAAATTGGCTCTAAGCGAGTCTGAATCGAGATTGTCTTCCGTTCAAGTTCAACTTAATAGAGAAGAGTCTCGTGCGAGAGAACAATTATCTAAAGTGTGGACAAAGCATGATGATAGAATTGAACAGCTTCAAAACAGGTTAGATGATTTAGTTTTTCGTTTTACGGATAGCCATCCAGATGTAGTAGAAACGCGCAGACAGCTCGATGAAGTGAAGGAATTACAACGGTTGGCTCAGAACTCAACCTCGATCAAAGATGTACTGATTGATAACGCGGTTTATCAAGATCTTAAACTTACTGCTAGCCAGTTAAGAAATGAGGTAGCTTCACTTCGCGTACGTGTTAACCGATATGAATCTAAGATCGCGGAGCTACAGCACAAGTTAGACACTGTACCTGATGTAGAAGCTAAATTAACAGCGTTAACGCGAAATTACCAAATAACGAGAGAAAAATATGAACAATTGCTTTCTCGTAAAGAGAGCGCTCAAATCTCACAAAGTGTCGGGGATTCTTCTGATGATATTAAATTCCGAATCATTGATGCCCCTAGAGTCCCATTGAAAGCTTCCGGTCCAAATAGACCCATGTTGTTCTCAGGTGTTCTTGTTCTTGGTATCGGCGGAGGCATAGGGCTTGCGTTTTTGCTTAGTCAGGTGGGGCCAGTAATAACCTCGACAACACAGCTACATAAACTGATGGATTACCAAGTTTTAGGTGTCGTCTCTACGACAAAGGTTTCTGGACTTATTGGGAAAGAAAAACGCAAGGTATGGTGGTTTTATCTATTTAATATTGTGTTAATCGCCCTTTTTGTTCTATTTTTATCGGTTAATTCTTTTTCTTTAGCACAAGAACGCTTGATTCAAGGGGTTAATGTTTTGATGCAGGAGATAAATATCTAGTGAGCACTATTGAAAAAGCGATGGGAAAGCGTAAAGAACTTCCAGAAAACGTAAAGATATCTCAATCAATAGACGAGTTAATCTCAGCCAAAACAGTTGATGCAAATAAAATAGCGGAAAAAGCCGAAAGTGCCATTGCAACCAATTCAAAGCAAGTGGATAAGAAGCGTGCCATACGTATCGATAGTGCTCGATTAAAAGGATTGGGCATTATTAATGATGGTAACGATCTTGATGAACGGCTTATCAAAGACGAATTTCGTGCTATTAAGCGCAAGATAATCAATGGTGCGTTTGGTAATAAATCTGAATTTCTTACCAACAGTAATCTTGTAATGGTTTCCAGTGCTAGAATGAACGAAGGAAAAACCTTTGTTGCTATCAACCTGGCATTGAGCATCGCCTCAGAGAAAGACAAAACGGTATTGTTAGTTGATGCAGATGTACTCAGCCCGAGCGTTGCAGACACGTTAGGGATCGATAACAACAAGCCTGGGCTTATCGATTATTTATTGGGAGATATTGATGATGTGTCCGATATTATTTATTCCACATCGATATCAGATCTACGCATCATGCCTGCAGGTGTTTCACATCATTTGAGCTACGAATTATTGTCTAGTGATAGAATGCAAGCTCTTACTCAAGAACTAGCTAACCGTTATCCAGACCGTATAATAGTTTTAGACTGCCCCCTATATTAGGGGTTGTGGAGACAGTGACTTTATCTAGCTTAATCGGACAAGCCGCAGTGGTCGTTGAACAAAACAAAACAAAAGTTTCGGATCTAAAACAAGCGGTATCACTTTTGAACAGTGAAATGTCGATAGGGTTCATTATCAATAAAACTATGCGAAAAGCAGATTACGGATACGGGTATGGCTATGGATACGGCTACGGTGCAAAAGATAAGAAAGCATAATCTTTGTCTTGTTGGGATTATGACTATCACCAGTTGGAATTTATCGGCAGCAGACATGGAATTCATGCCTTTTGTAAAAGGCGGTATCACTGCAACGGACAATGTTGATTTAGATAGTTCCAACACGCAAAGCAGTCAAATTCTTACCTTAACTGCTGGTATAGATTTAAACATAGAAGGTAATGACGGTAACCTTTTATTTGCTTATGAATTGAAGCAGTTAGTGTACTCTCACGATTCAAATGAAAATGAACGATATAACCAACTCGATTTCACCGCAGATAAAACGGTTTTTGATAAGAGATTTGTGTTGGATGCCTCTGCTTCAATCGAAAATATCGCCAGTTCTATCTTAGATAATGCGAGTGAGGATATATATACTGGCGAAACAGTCGAATCTAAGTCCCTCGATGCAGGGTTATCATACCAGAGTAATCCTGGTGGCATTGCTGATTTGTATGGTCGGATAAGTGGCGGCATCTATGCTTATGAAGACAATATCGGTGACTACAACGACTATTCTGCAGTAATCAACTTCTCAGAAGGAAGTGTAGTTAAAGACTATTTTTGGCAGGCAGATTATGCAGGTACAAGAGTTGTTGGTAGAGACAGCTCCGATTCTTCTGATTTCCAAAGCTTAGAGCAAGATTTAGGTATTCAACGTGGAAAGGGATTGAGTCCTTTTGTTCGTTCTTATTTCGAAAAATACAGTAGTGAAGCAACGGGCGAAGAAATCGATTTTTCTAGTTGGGGTCTAGGGTTACGTTACTATATTCATGATGAGTCCTATGTAGAAGTAAGTCGAGATTTTGCTTTAGATGATGATAGTGAAGACTATTGGAGGGGGCGGTATATTTAAACCCCACATCGAGAACATCTTTAGAATTTGAATACACAAACCGTTTTTATGGCGACGCATATGAGTTTGCTCTGACTCACAAAAATCGTAGATTAACTAATGAGATTAGCTACACCGAAGAAGTGACGAATTATGATCGAGATTTCTTTATCGATGGTGATTCCATTGAACAGCTGATGTTAAATAGAGTAGTGAGTTGGACAACGTCACTAGAACTTCGTAGGACGACGGCTAGTTTAGGTTTGAATGGCGGTATAAACGAATCCATTAGTGATGAAATAGGCAACTCAGATACCTTAAATTATGGTGGGAATATGTCTTTGACCCACTCACTCACGAGAAATATGTCAGCGTCGACAAGTTTTAATTATGATTATTACGAATTTGATCCAGATGCATTGAATTCACAGCGAGACTATTATCGTACGTGGGAACTTGGATTAGAGAGGTCGTTCGCAAGAGAGTTAACCATGGATGTTACCATTGCTCATCAAAACAAATCCTCTACTGTGAGTGATGGATATAAAGAAAATAAGATTACTTTCAATATAACGAAAGGACTGTAACTATGTATGAATCACATTTCGGTTTATCTGAAAAGCCGTTTAAGCTTAGCCCAGATCCTAATTTTTTCTTTGCGAGCGCACATCACGGAAAAGCGATTTCCTATTTGCGTTATGGGCTTGAACTAGGTGAAGGTTTCATTGTTATTACAGGCCCTATAGGTACCGGTAAGACAACCATAGGTCGTAGCCTTTTAGCTTCTTTGAATGATTCCATTGTGGCAGCTCAAATTGCGACAACCAGCTTATCTCCGGAAGAACTCGTAAAGATGGTGGCCGCTGAATTTGGTCTAGCAGTGGAAGGACTAAGTAAAGCCGATATCCTGATACGTTTAGAAAATTTTTTAGGCAACCTATATCTAAAGAAGCAAAGAGCACTATTAATCATAGACGAAGCTCAGAATCTTTCTTCTGAAACGATTGAAGAGTTGCGAATGTTATCGAACTTCCAAGTCGATGATAAACCATTGATTCAAAGTTTTTTACTCGGTCAAGAAGAGTTAAAACCAATTATAGAGCTTCCACAAATGGAACAGTTCAGGCAACGAATCATAGCCTCTTGCCATTTAAAACCCTTCGATCATGAAGAAACAAAAAATTACATACTGCACCGATTAAAGCAGGCCGGTTGGGCAAATAACCCTCAACTGAAAGTGTCTATTTTTGAACCCATTGCTAAATTTACTCAAGGAATACCACGAAAGATTAATTTGTTCATGGACAGACTGTTTCTCTATGCGTTTATGGAGGACGTGATCACGATAACCACTGAACATGTGGAAATCATAATTAAAGAAATGAGTACTGAATTGTCAGGCAGTTTACAAGCGCCAACGGTAAAAGAACCTGCTCTAGATGTGTCATTAAAATCGTCAAGGCTAGAGACGAAAGATATGTCCGATGCAGCACGGCATCATAAGACGCTGTTTGATGTGACGGGCATTCTTGATGACGTCATATATCGAAAAACACTTACGATTCGACATTTAGATCAGCTGATCCGTGAGAAGAGAAAGTATTTGTCAAATACGTCGAATGATCCGCTAGATAGAAAACTTGCTGAGAGTAAGCTACCAGAAAACAAATTTGCTGATGGTGAGTTAGTCAATAAGCCCTGGTTTAAACAACTTGTAAAAAATAATAGTGAAGGCTAAGTAGCTGATTGTATAAGCGGTCGTGATGGGTTTGGGTAATGCATTCAATTAATGTAACTATTTTGATTCAAAACGATCGGATTTTTATGCGATATTTTGTTGATAAAATTATTGCTAGCACATAGCAAAATATGATAATTTTCGCGTAATCTCAGACGGTGCTCAGAGGGAAACGCGTAGAGTGCGATAAATCTATAGCTCTACGTAGGGTAGGTACTAAATACATCAGATATTTAGTAGACGGGATACTTATGCCCATGTGGCTTTTATATAGGAAACCCAACATTGTTTATAGTCCATTCCACGTTAAGAATTAGCATTATTCTACCTAGTTTCAGTAATATTACTGAGCCTTGATTTCCTGAAGTTTCAAATAGTTAGTTATCTCTAACGGTTTATCTGTATTTTAAATTTACAGATATATTGCGGTGCTTTGTGTTTAACAATGCAGAGTAGTGGCAGTCTTACTATTTCAGGTCAATGTATATGAGCTCAATATTTGAACTAAAAACGCACAATTTAAATAACCCATTTTGTTGCGAAATTCCTCTAGTCGAAGGGGTTTATGATCTAACATCGGATCAGTTACTGATTGATCAAGAAGAGCATGAATCAGAAGTTCGGTCTTATCCTCGTCGTTTACCCCTAGCGATTAAACGCGCCTATGGTGCCTTAGTTGAAGATACTCGTGGACAAATATTTTTAGATTGTCTTGCTGGAGCAGGTACGCTCGCGCTTGGCTATAATCATTCAGAAATTAATCAAGCACTAAAGGATCAGCTAGATTCTGGTCTACCGTATCAAACGCTGGATATTACTACGGAAGTAAAAGATAACTTTATTAAACAAGTTAAAGGGTTCTTACCAGACTACTTTTCAAACAATTTAGTTATTCAATTCTGTGGCCCATCGGGCGCGGATGCGGTAGAAGCAGCGATTAAATTAGCGAAACAAACCACTGGCAGAAACACGATGTTTGCCTTTCGTGGTGCGTATCACGGCATGACAAATGGCACAATGGGCTTGATGGGCAATTTGGGTACTAAAGCTCGTCGTACTGGGTTGATGTCGGACGTTCACTTTATGCCTTTCCCTTATAGCTTGCGTTGTCCATTTGGTTTAGGCGGTGAAGCGGGCGCTAAGCAGAGCATTCGATATATCGAACGTCTATTAAATGACGATGAAGCCGGTATCCAAAAGCCAGCCGCTATTATCGTTGAGCCAGTACAAGGAGAGGGCGGTGTAATTCCTGCTCCCGCTTTCTGGTTACAAGAGTTACGACGCATCACAACCGAGCACGGTATTCTGCTTATTTTGGATGAGATTCAATGTGGCGTCGGCAAAACAGGCTACCGGTTCGCGTTTGAAGAGTCCGGTATAACGCCAGATATTTTATGTCTTTCTAAGGCCATTGGTGGTGGATTACCGATGTCGATTTTGGTCTTCAATAAGAAGATAGATACTTGGAAGGCAGGTGAACATACGGGCACTTTCCGTGGTAACCAATTGGCGATGGTTTCAGGGGCTAAAGCACTAGAAATTATTGAGCGCGATAACCTAGTAGAGCACGCCAATATAGCTGGTAACTATCTGCGTTTAGGTCTAGAAAATATCCAACAGCGTGTTGATTGCATTGCCGAAGTGCGTGGCAAAGGCTTAATGCTTGGTATCGAAATAGCCACACCAAATGGCAGAAAAAACAGATTTGATGAACCTGAAGCAGACTCTGAACTGACGTTAGCAATTCAAAGAGCCGCTTTAGAGCGCGGACTGATAGTCGAAAAAGGTGGACGCGAAGGTTCCGTTATTCGTTTTCTTCCACCACTTATCATCTCATTTGAGCAGATAGATTTTGCTCTAAGAACATTAGAAGCGGCAATTAACGCTTCAGTGGGTCTGTTGACTAAACAAGGGTTGAATTGATGTCTTTAAATGCATCTCAAATGAGCTGGAAGAAACATTTCGTTCATACAGGTAATAAAGGTGCAGAGGATTATGCGCAAGTCGTATCCACAAGCACCAATCATCTTAAGAAGATGTTTGAGTCAGCCGATAAACCTTATTCTGGTTTGGCTCCAGAAGCGTTACTTAAACAGATCAATCATATTGACCTCAACAAAGGTGGGGCAGACTTATCAGATGTCGTTGCAAATACGGTTGAGTTGATTGGCAAAAACTCCATTTTGGTTCAGCACCCTAATTGTATTGCGCACCTTCATACACCACCGCTTATCTCTTCAATAGCCGCAGAGTCTATTATTGCGGCGTTGAATCAATCTATGGATTCATGGGACCAAGCTTCAGCCGCGACGTTTGTCGAGCAGAAAGTGGTCGATTGGCTGTGTGACATTTATCAACTTGGTCAGCAATCCGATGGCGTTTTCACCAGCGGTGGCACTCAGTCTAATCAGATGGGGCTTTTGCTTGCCAGAGACTGGATAGCAGAAAAAACCAGTAATCACTCCATTCAGAAATCGGGCTTACCGGATTATTGGAATAAACTGAGAATTATTTGTTCGAAGAACACCCATTTTACCGTTCAGAAATCTGCATCCATGATGGGGCTAGGTGAACAAGCGGTGATCACAGTGGACACCAATAGTGCCGGTGATATGAACATCGCGGCATTGCAAATGGCGATTGACCAGTCAAAGCAAGCGGGTTTGATTCCATTTGCGGTTGTTGCAACGGCCGGAACCACAGATCACGGTGCTATCGATGACATCGATGCGATTGCTTCAATCGCTCAAACTGAGTCGCTCTGGCTTCATGTCGATGGAGCTTATGGTGGCGCTCTGATTTTAAGTGGTCATAAAGAGAGGCTGAATGGCATTGAAAAAGCCGATTCAGTGAGTGTGGATTTCCACAAGCTTTTTTATCAAACCATTAGCTGCGGGGCTATCTTATTAAAAGACCGTCGCCACTTTAAGTATCTGCTGCATCATGCGGACTACTTAAACCGTGAGCACGACGAGCTACCAAACCTAGTCGACAAAACGATAGCCACAACTAAACGCTTTGATGCATTAAAGGTATTTATCTCAATGCAGAGCGTTGGCGCAAGTACGCTAGGTAAGATGGTTGATCATTTACTAAAGCAAACCCAGCAAGTAGCACAAAAAGTCGCACAAACAGCGAACTTGCAATTGCTTGCTCAACCGTCTTTATCGACGGTGCTGTTTAGGTTGAACCACCAAAACGTGAAAAACCTCGATGTGTTGAATCAAAAGGTCCGCATTGAAGCGTTAACAAGAGGCGTGGCAGTATTAGGTGAGACGACCATCGAAGGTCAATCCGCGCTGAAGTTCACGATATTGAACCCGTGTCTGTCCATGTCAGATTTCGATAATTTACTAAATCAAATTAACCAGTTAGCTCAAGAGCTGATTGATACCAAATCACTGGTATAAGAAGGAAAGAATATGTCTATTTTACAAATTGGTGCCGGTGGCGTTGGTTGGGTTGTTGCACACAAAGCAGCACAGAATAATGATGTGCTAGGGGATATTACACTCGCATCAAGAACCGTCTCTAAATGTGACAAAATAATAGAATCTATTAAGGGTAAAAATAACCTTAAAGACACCACTAAAAAGTTAGAGTCGAGATCAGTAGACGCAGATGACGTAGAAGCACTAGTCGCGCTAATCAATGAGGTAAAACCAGATCTTGTTATTAATGCCGGACCTCCGTGGGTTAACATTACTATCATGGAAGCATGTCTTCAGGCCAAAGTTTCTTATCTAGATACTTCTGTTGCCGTTGACCTTTGCTCTGAAGGACAGCAAGTGCCTCAAGCCTATGATTGGCAATGGGAGTTCAGAGACAAATTTAAGCAAGCGGGTATTACTGGCATTCTGGGTGCGGGTTTTGATCCTGGTGTGGTGAGTGTTTTTGCTGCTTATGCGGTTAAGCATCTATTCGATGAAATCGACACGATTGATGTAATGGACGTTAATGCGGGTGACCACGGCAAGAAATTTGCTACAAATTTTGACCCAGAAACCAATATGCTTGAAATACAAGGTGACTCTTTCTACTGGGAAAACGGTGAGTGGAAGCAGGTAGCTTGTCACACACGCATGTTTGAATTTGATTTCCCACTGGTGGGTAAACACAAAGTGTATTCAATGGCGCACGATGAAGTTCGTTCAATGCAAGAATTTATTCCAGCAAAACGTATCGAATTCTGGATGGGCTTTGGTGACGCTTACTTAAATTACTTTAACTGCATGTTGGATATTGGCCTATTGAGTCCAGAACCAGTTACGCTTCAAGACGGCACGGTTGTTGAGCCGCTTAAGGTACTAAAAGCATTATTACCAGACCCTACTTCTTTAGCCCCGGGGTACACGGGTAAAACTTGTATCGGTACTTGGGTTCAAGGCACTAAAGACGGTAAACCACGCAGTGTGTTTATTTATAATAATGCCGACCACGAAGTGGCCTATGAAGACGTTGAACATCAAGCGATTTCTTACACCACAGGCGTTCCTGCCATTACAGCCGCGTTACAATATTTCCGTGGTAAATGGGCAGACGCGGGTGTATTCAACATGGAACAGCTAGACCCGGATCCGTTCTTAGAAACTATGCCAGAGATAGGGCTAGATTGGCACGTACAAGAACTTGAAGTTAAGCAGCCAGATATTCAGATCCTGAAGTAATTGGGCTGGTCGAAATCGATACACAAACATAGTAGACAATAAATGAAGACCAACAAAACAGACTTACTGACACCGTACTTTATGATCAACGAAAGTGCTCTTATAGAAAACCTAGAAAAAGCGCGTTATCTAAAAGAGCAATCAGGGGTTAAGTTGGTCTTAGCACTTAAATGTTTTTCTACTTGGGGTGTATTTGACCTTATTAAGCCGTATCTCGATGGCACCACAAGTAGTGGGCCATATGAAGTAAAGCTAGGATATGAAACGTTTGGTGGCGAAACACATGCCTACAGCGTTGGCTATAGTGAAGATGATGTAAAAGACGTTGCCGAGATATGCGATAAACTGATCTTTAACTCGCTGTCCCAATTAACTGCCCATCGTCACCTTGTCGATGGGAAAGCATCAATTGGACTTAGGTTAAATCCGGGCGTGAGCTTTGCAGGGCAGGATCTTGCAAACCCTGCACGTCGATACTCTCGTCTGGGTGTTCAAGTTGATCAACTTTCAGAACAACTGTTCGATTCCTTGGATGGGGCGATGTTCCATATGAACTGCGAGAACAAAAGTGCCGATGCATTTATAGCACTTCTTGACTCTATCTCGTCTCAGTTCGGTCATTTCATCGATAAATTGTCGTGGCTAAGTTTGGGGGGGGTGTTTTTTTACCTGGCCCGGCTATGAAATAGATAAACTCGCCATGGCGTTAAAACAATTCTCAGAAAAGCACTCGGTACAGCTCTATTTAGAGCCTGGTGAAGCCATTATCACCAAGACAGCAGACCTTGTGGTAACCGTTGTTGATATTATTGAGAACGAAAAGAAAACCGCGATTGTGGATTCCGCAACTGAAGCCCATCGGCTAGACACGTTAATATACGATGAACCCGCTTCTATAATCGAGGCTGATGAGAGTGGAGAACACCTGTACATTATCGGCTCATGTTCCTGCCTTGCTGGCGACCAATTCTGCGAAGCGAGCTTTAAAGAACCATTAAAGATAGGGCAAAAACTGCATGTAATGGACAGTGCAGGCTACACAATGGTGAAACTAAACTGGTTTAATGGACTAAAAATGCCATCGATATACTGCCAACGCTCAAATGGCGATATAGTAAAGCTAAATGAGTTTGATTATGCTGATTTTAAACGCTCCCTTTCGCAATGGTGCGTTAATTAAGTTAAGAGTTATGTAAATCTAAGAGATAAGGTAAAATTACTACCGGATCTTACGTAGTTTTTATTGCTTTTTGTTTTAAATAGTATTTTATCATTGTTAATAGCCCACTTGTTCTGTTGTTCTGTTGTTCTGTTTGTAATAGGGAGTTTTTGTGAGTAATAGTGTATTAGTTATTTGTACAGGTAATATATGCCGTTCACCTTATGCTGAGGCCAAGTTAAAACAGTTACTCCCTCAATTAAAAATAGCGTCTGCAGGTCTTGCTACGGAGGTAAGTCGACTACAGAACAAACCAGCGGATCGTCTAGCAATTAAAATAGCAGAAGAGTTTGATGTGGATTTGTCCGCGCACAAAGCTAATCAGATAACACAAGAATTAGTTGAGGAATATGACATCATTTTGGCCATGGAGCCGGGTCAAATAGAGATACTCCGTGACTATTTTCCAAGTGCTGAATATAAAACGTTCTTGTTTGGTCACTGGATTAATGTGAAATGTATAGATGACCCATATAGGCAAGGAAGACATGCATTTCTTTACGCGTTTACTACTATTAATAAAGCGGTTTCAGGTTGGGTGGAAAAACTGACCTAAGCTAGCAATAGGACTTTTGTGAAAATATTCCCTTCAACGATGTAAACTACGTCACTCAATTTATGTCTTAGATAGATTGTTGCTATTTGAAATGAGTCAAGTATTCAAAAGTATTCGTGCTACTTTTAAAAGCAAATTCTAGCGTCGATATGTAAGATTGGAAACGTCGCAATGTGATTTAATACAACGAAGTGGTCGGTGTTGATTTTTTACAAGTTCGATTAAAAACTTCCTTTCATTTTTCTGTTGTCATTTCACTTCTGAGCATTTTACGAAATCAAAAATCAATCTTATGGCAAAAACCTAACTCGATTATTGTCACATCCTGTTAATTAAGTCTCATATCTGAAACATTTGCAGAAGGACAACAGTGACTTATTGATATTCTGCTGCATAATTTACACAATGGGTGAACATGTATTAGCACCTAATATGCACATAGTTTTACATTAGAATAGAATGTCGATACAGGCTGTTTTTAGCTATTTAGGCCGTTAACCTAAGGGCGGTAGCGTATTTTTCTTTGCGTTAGTTCGTGCTTATCAGAGATTTGATTTTATGTGTTGCAATAGGTGGCTTTAATTCGTTTTAAGATTTGGGCAATCAACCAAGTATCTAATAAAATTTTTGTCTTCGGTATTTCTTTTTTGGGAGTGAGTATATGTTAATACTAACAGAATGAATTATTGACTCTACGGGTAACACTGATAAATCGAGTGCTAATAAATTGAAATAGTGGGTTTTATATGAAATACCTTGTAACAGGCGCTGCTGGCTTTATTGGCGCAAAAGTAGTAGAGGAATTGTGCTTAAAAGGGCACCACGTAATCGGTATAGACAATCTAAATGACTATTACGATGTAAGTCTAAAAGTCGCTCGTTTGAGCCGACTTGAAAATACACTGTTTGAATTTAGAGTGTTAGATCTCGGTGATCGTGAAAGTATTAGCGAACTTTTCAGTATCGAAAAATTTCAACGCGTTATTCATCTTGGTGCGCAAGCAGGTGTTAGATATTCTATTGAAAACCCAATGGCGTATGGCGATAGTAATTTGATTGGTCACTTGAATATTCTTGAAGGTTGTAGACAGAATAAAGTTGGGCATCTTATCTACGCCTCATCAAGTTCTGTTTATGGTTTGAATGAGAAAATTCCGTTTACTACGTCGGATTCGGTTGACCATCCAATCTCACTTTATGCGGCAACTAAAAAATCCAACGAATTAATGGCCCATTCTTATTCGCATCTTTATCAACTCCCCACTACTGGTTTACGTTTTTTTACGGTTTATGGCCCTTGGGGTCGACCGGACATGGCGCCATTTATTTTCACTAAAAAGATTTTAGAAGGCAAAACAATAGATATTAATAATAATGGAGACATGTCGCGAGATTTTACTTACGTTGACGACATTGTAGAAGGAGTTATTCGAATCGCTGATATTGTGCCAACGAAGGATGATAATTGGACTGTTGAGTCAGGAACACCAGCGACGAGTTCAGCACCTTATAAAGTATATAATATCGGTCACGGCAGCCCAATTAAACTCATGGACTTTATTGGTGAAATTGAATCTGCTTTAGGTATCGAAGCGATAAAGAATTTTAGAGAAATGCAACCAGGTGATGTATACAAAACGTATGCTGATACGCAGGATTTGTTTAAAGTTACAAATTACAAGCCACATGTGGGTGTCAAAGAAGGTGTTAGAAGATTTGTAGATTGGTATAAGGAGTTTTATCAAAAATAATCATGTTTACTACAAAATATTTTCTATCATAGAAAGTGGCGTAAAAGCGTCGGCTAGGAATTAATTTATCAAAAGAGAAGTAAAAATGAAGATAGCAATTGCAGGGACTGGCTATGTTGGTCTATCAAACGCCATGCTACTGGCGCAGAATCATGAAGTCGTAGCAGTCGATATAATTGAAGAAAAAGTTGCACTGCTTAATAAAAAGCAGTCGCCTATTGTTGATGTAGAGATAGAAGACTTTCTCGCAAATAAAGACCTTAACTTTACGGCTACTCTAGATAAATTTAAAGCTTATGAAGCCGCCGAGTATGTGGTGATTGCCACACCTACCGATTATGATCCGGTAACGAATTACTTTAACACGTCTTCAGTTGAGGCGGTAATAAAAGACGTAATGGCGATTAACCCCCATGCTGTGATGATTATTAAGTCAACTGTTCCAGTGGGCTATACGGAAAATATTAAGCAAGTACTAGGCTGTGATAATATTATTTTTTCTCCTGAGTTTTTGAGAGAGGGTAAAGCTCTATATGATAACTTACATCCTTCACGCATTATTGTTGGTGAACAGAGCGAAAGAGCTGAAGTGTTTGCAGGTTTGTTGATAGAAGGAGCAGTTAAACAAGATATCGATGTATTGTATACAAACTCGACGGAAGCGGAAGCGGTGAAGCTGTTTTCCAATACCTACCTAGCGATGCGTGTTGCCTATTTCAACGAGTTAGATTCTTATGCCGAAGCCTATGGTTTAGACCCACGTCAGATTATCGAAGGTGTCGGTTTAGACCCTCGTATTGGTAATCACTATAATAATCCCTCGTTTGGTTATGGTGGTTATTGCTTGCCTAAAGATACCAAGCAGCTTCTGGCTAATTATCAAGAGGTACCAAATAACATAATAGGTGCAATTGTTGACGCCAACCGAACACGCAAAGACTTTGTTGCAGAATCTATTTTGAAAAGAGCACCAAAAGTGGTTGGTATCTATCGTTTGATCATGAAAGCGGGTTCTGACAACTTTAGAGCTTCATCTGTGCAAGGTATTATGAAACGATTAAAAGCGAAAGGTGTCGAAATTGTAGTGTTTGAGCCTGCATTAAAAGAAGAGCATTTCTTCGGTTCCAGAGTTGTCAATGACATGGAAGAGTTCAAGCAGGTATCAGATGTCATCGTTTCTAACCGTATGGTTGATGAAATCAAAGATGTTAAAGATAAAGTCTACACTCGTGATCTATTCGGTTCCGACTAGCTTAATTTAGCATCCATAACATGCCAATTAAGACTAAGTAATGACACAACTAACCTGTTTCAAATCTAACGATATTCGTGGAAGGTTGAGTGACGAGATCACGCCAGACATAGCTTATCGTATTGGTCTTGCTTTTGCTGATCATCTAAAACCAAGTTCAATCGTGGTTGGATGTGATGGGACAGTTGCGTCTAATCTTCTTAAAGATGAATTGGTTCAGGGATTGGTGAATTCTGGTGTTGATGTTATCGATTTAGGGCTATTGGGCAAGGAAGAGCTTTTTTATTCATTAGTGAAACTAAACCCAGACGGTGCGTTGATGGTTAGCTCCGCGGTGAGCCTGGTTAACTGCTATGTGGTGAAGTTACTTGGTAAAGATTTGTTGCCCATCAATGCTCATAATGGGCTGTTGGATATCAAACACTTGGTACAAAAGCTGACGCACGAGAAACGAAACGTTGCAGCAAAAGGACGCTTAGAACAGGTTTCATACCGGCAACACTATGTCGATAGATTGTTCGACAATATTGCTTGGAAAGATATAAAGCCAATGAAGCTTGTGGTGAATACAGCCTATGGTGTTGCTTCGGAAATTATCGATGAACTAGAAACGCGTTTTCGCAGTTTTGGCATACCTATCTCGCTTATTAAACTGCACCATAGAGACAATCATGGTTTAGATACGCGAGTTTCGGATTTTCCGCTTTTTGATATAAGGTTAGATACAGCAAAGTTAGTTGTCGCGTCGGGTGCGGATATGGGGATAAGTTGGGATAACGATTTTAATCGCTGTTTTATCTTTGATGATAAAGGCCGCTATGTTGAACCATACTACATGGTGGGTTTGCTAGCTGAAGCAATGCTGCTAAAACACCCAGGAATGAAAGTGGTTCACGACCATGTGTTGTATTGGAATACTCGGCAGGTTATCGCTGCAAATGGTGGGATACCGGTTGCAGCTAAAAGAGGGCGCACACACTTTCAAAAAGAGATGCTAGATTCCAATGCGCTATATGGTGGTGAAAGTAGTGCTTACCATTATTTCAAAGATTTTACGTATTGTGGTTCGGGTATGATTCCGTGGTTAATCATTGCAGAGTATATGTCGGCTACAAACCAGAAGTTATCGATAATCCTGTCCGAAAAAATATGTGCTTACCCTACATCGGGTGAAATTAAAATAACATCAAGTGACCCCAAACTCGCGGTGGTTCGTCTGCTCAATTATTATAAAACTACGTACAGTTATAAAAATCTGGTTGATGGAATCGGGCTAGAGTTTGAAGACTATTCTCAAGCGTGGCGATTTAACCTCCGAATGTCGACTAAACTGCAGGTGCTAAAGTTAAACGTTGAAGCCGATTCCGATAAGCAGTTAGTCGATGATAAAGTCCGCGAAGTGATAGCGGTGCTTAAGAAGGGATCCAATTAATACCACCGAAATTCCCGTTTTCACGGGAACGACGGAAAGGTGTTAATGTGGGATAAAGGTGACGATGACGATAGCGTTTGAGATAGTGGTAGCAATGGGACTCACGCTTATATTCTATCGCTAAACGTTCATAATCACTCGAGTGTCTTCGCTTAGCGATTCAAGTTCTTTGGTGACGTCGTTAATAGCCACATCTTTTGGTAAGCGAATCGATAGAGTTGCGGTAAACAGGCTTGAGCTAACACCACCGCCTCCTGCAACAAAGACTCTTTGACAGTCCATATCAAGAATATTAATGCCTTGTCCATCAAGGACATTGGTAATCTCGTTCACAATACCCGCTCTATCGTTTGAATCTAATCTCAGTTGGAAGATTTCCTCTGCACCATGAGATGGGTCTGTATCGCTATCGGTAAACTTAACCAATAGATCCGGTTCGTTTTTGATCGTACTTTTAACTATTTCTTCGTTTTCTTCTGGCAATTCAATTTTGATGACCGCCGCGACTTGATCTTCTATAAAGTTAACCTTACTGATTAACCATTTTCCTCCATTTTCATGGGTGACGGCAGCGAACGCTTTAATCGTTGTCG
This sequence comes from Vibrio algarum, assembly GCF_028204155.1. NCBI lineage: Bacteria > Pseudomonadati > Pseudomonadota > Gammaproteobacteria > Vibrionales > Vibrionaceae > Vibrio > Vibrio algarum. The sequence goes on from NZ_JAQLOI010000001.1 coordinate 1,835,166, forward strand.
GCGTAGCTTTACCGACGAAATTAACAATAAACGTTTTGTTCATAGAAAACCCTCCATGTATGACGCAGACCTAACTTACTGAATTGGAATACTATATTTAGTGTAGGTGTTATCTGCTAAGAAAGCTTGACCGTGATCTATATTTCAAGTTCTAATTTGGACGGATATCATGTTTCAATTACTCATCTTAACCAACTAATCAAAATTTGATTTTCAATTCTGCGCCAACAAATTGGTAGTCATACGAGGCACCTGCATCCATAGCGAAGGTTGCTGCGTCTTGATTGCCGAACCATGGTGTAGAAACAAAGTTAAATTCTGCTTCGCCTCCCCAAGCTTCCGTTACCCAATAGTGTATGTGCCCGACTGGGTTTAAGAAGAACAATGAAAAGCTACCCATTGATTTAGAACCCATCACTTCACCACCATTCGCGACGATATCTTGTTCCGCTTCGAACATCATTTCACCGACCATAGCGCCGAAAAATGGTGTTATGAAAAGATCCTGCCATGAAGGGACTTCCGCAAAGGCTTCTACACCATATTCCCAGAAAAAGGTCGACATGGTCCATGAATAGATGAAGGACTCGAATTCATCAAACCCAGAATGACGCGCTGCGGTGTAGTAAACGCCTCCAAAATAAGGGTGCATAATATAGTTTAAGATGTGCTCATCTTTATCCCAGGTAGGCCCCGCTTTGACGTTTTCCTTCCATTTGGTGCCTAGGTCACTAAAGCTTTTAGACTCGTCATCCCATTTGGTAATTGATTCTGGTAGCAGCGTCATAAAACCAACCGTTGCGACGCTCAACCCTAAGATGGTATAAGTTTGCTCTTTTAGATACTGCCAGTCTTTAGCTGGGCTGATAGTAAGATAAAGGGGAAGCTCTTCAGATTGAGGTTCCGAAGGGGCTTGATCCAGTGCGAACACAGAATGTGCTACAAATGGGTCTCTTTCTAAGCAGTAACTCAGTGGATTGCTACAATCTAAAGTATAAGAGAACTCAATGTGCTGGTTTGTATCGTATTGGGCAGCCAGTGCATTTGAGGCGATTAAAAGCGTGCTCGGAACAATATATTTAAGGCTCGCTGACAGAATTCTATTTTTGGTGGTTTTAATTGGCGGCACCGTGCATTCCTTGTCTGTCTATCATCCATATAAATCAATTATCTATGAAACAAGTAGGTAATCATAGCGATATTAGCAAACCTTAAACAATTTAATCTAAGGTTGTTAATGTAGCGTAGTTGAAAAATGAAGAGATTTTACACTTTTACAATCATTTCTCGACATCACATTAGTATCTAACGTAACGTATACGGAGTTTAATTAAAGAATAATATTTAACGTTGCGTTAAAGATAAAATAGGTCACTAGAATGGTTAATATTGCAATGCTCAGCACAGGTGAAGAGGTACTTCATGGGGATATCGTTGATACCAATGCTGCCTGGTTATCACGTCAATTTTACGAAGAGGGTTTTGCTCTTACAAAAAGAACGACCGTTGGCGATCAGAAAAAAGCGCTTGTTAATGAATTTATTTCCTTAAGCCTTAATCACGATATCGTAATTGTAAACGGTGGCTTAGGGCCAACCACCGACGACTTAACCGCAGAAGCGGCCGCCGTTGCTGCAGAACAAGAGTTGAAACTGTTTCCTGAATGGGTAGAGGTGATGAAAAACATGTTCGCTCGCCTAGGTAGACAGATGCACGATAGCAACCTTAAGCAAGCGATGTTACCGGAAACGGCAGAGATCGTGGATAACCCTGTGGGTACTGCCTGTGGCTTCACTATGATGATAAATGATGCGCGATTTTTCTTTACACCAGGTGTACCAAGTGAACTAAAACATATGGTTTCTGGTGAAATACTGCCTTACCTAAAAAGAGCGTTCCCTGAAAACAAACCGTTTAAAGTAAGTCGACTTTACACCTTTGGTTTGGGAGAGTCTGGGATAGCTACGCATTTGGACAAAATGGTATTACCAGACGGTTTCGAACTTGGCTACCGTTCTTATATACCGTACATTGAAGTGAAGCTGTTCGGCCCGGCCGATCAACCAGAGACACGGCTTAGCCTACTGAAAATAATCTATTCTCACTTAGGTGAAAATGTGGTTAGCGTCGATGAGCCTATGCTAGACAATATCGGTAGCCTGTTGTCTGAATCGAAAAGACGTGTGTCTGTCGCAGAATGTGCGACGGGCGGCTACCTTTCGAGTGTGCTTCAGATGAATGAGAAAACTCACGATTACTTTAAACAGGCATGGGTGTTGAATAAGGTAGACTCACTTCACAACGTTGAACAGGACCCGATAGCTGCCGCGCTCGCTTTGGCTGCTTCTATTCGCGAGAAGACGGATAGCGATATTGGTTTAGCCGTCGGTAAAATAGAAGAAAACAGAGTGGCGGTTTCACTTTCGACTAAGTCTGGTGAATGGGGACAGTGGGTTGAACTAAGCCGAAAATACGGCGCTGAAGATCAAGCCAAAGTGATCGCAACGATCTTACTTGATATGCTTCGCCGTCACGAAGAGAATAAACCGATATTTGGAAAATATGGCTTTATCCATCGCGTACGTGAACTGTTTGTCCCTGCGTCGTTGTTGTAGCGCTCACGTGGCTTTCACTTGCCAATTTATCTGATAATAACGGGTGCTTAGTGTACTCGTTATTACTAAACTTATTGACAGAGTGATGTAAGATGAATTTTGTATTCTTACCTTATAACAATACGATATAAGTGCTAACTCTATGAATAATATTATTTTTATTTTCTAGGTCGAAAAGTTTTAAGATTAACGCTAGATTAATTTTCTAATTGCCTTAGACTGAAATTAGGCTCGTAAGAGTCTGTACGGTTCGTAGTATTTGAGGCGTACTCACCATGGATGGTAGGAGGTTTTATCAATGTTGAGTCAATCAAAAATCGAAGTTTGGTACAAAGTTTCTGGTCAAAGAATTCTTTTAGGCGAAACCTGTAGCACTGGGCAAAAGGATGTAATTTCTCTTTGGGTGGATCTTCCGCGTGATCAAGGATCTTCTGAAAATGAAGGTTATCGTTTGTCACTGTTTGATGACGATGGAAGGCACATTGCTGATAAGCGTGTTAGCCAGTCGAATGCTGAAGATATTTTAAACCATAGGCCTGTAATAGACATGTGCCAAGTAGTCAATCAACTCTGCTTTACTGTAGAAAAGCACCTTGAATCAGATATCAACTATAAGGGTGATCAGGCGGATTTAGCCTTTATCTGATAATTCACTTTAGATAATACAAGATTAGATTTTGCCTTGCTTATGCAGGGCAAAATTTCGTTAGCACTTGTATAAGCCATTTTAAAGCCAGTCTCTTCTATCTCCCCGTTAACTAATTCACAACGACACGCGCCGCAATGCCCATCACGGCAATGATACTCAGCTTGCAAACCCGCAGATTCCATCGCTTCTAGAACGGTGTGTTCTGACGTGGTTAGGATAGGAGCTATTGAATTAATAGTGAACGTAAACATTAAAGTGAATATCTCTTGATGTATTATTATGTATCCCCACGCAGAAGCATGGGGACAAGCAAAATCTAACCTCTAAAGCTCAAAGTCTTCAAAATCATCCGCATCGACTTCGTTGTCAATTTGGCCAACAAGATAAGAACTAATTTCCGCTTCTTGAGGGGCAACCTGAACGTTGTCTGAAGATAACCATGCGTTTATCCAAGGGATAGGATTAGAGGTGGCTTCTGGATAGGCGATTTCAAGCCCTACAGCTTGCATACGCGTATTGGTAATGTATTCCACATACTGCGACAGGATATCTTTGTTTAAACCAATCATCGATCCATCTTTAAATAGATATTCGGCCCACTCTTTTTCTTGTTCGGCAGCGGATTTAAAGAGGTCGAAACAATCTTGCTTACACTCTTCGGCTATCTGCATAAAGGCAAAGTCGTCTTGACCGTTGCGAAGTAGATTAATCATATACTGGGTGCCAGTGAGATGAAGCGCTTCGTCACGGGCAATTAGTTTAATGATTTTTGCGTTGCCTTCCATTAATTCACGTTCTGCAAAAGCGAATGAACAAGCAAAGCTTACGTAAAAACGAATCGCTTCTAACGCATTAACGGACATTAAACAGAGGTACAGCTTTTTCTTCAGTGTGTGTAGGTCAACGACGACAGTTTCACCATTGATGGTGTGTTTGCCTTCACCGTAACGATGGTAATCGTTGGTTAGCGCGATAAGATCGTCATAATAGCGTGAGATGTCTTTGGCACGATTCTGAATGTATTCATTTTCAACAATATCATCGAACACTTCACCTGGATCATTCACGATATTTCGAATGATGTGAGTGTAAGAGCGAGAGTGAATTGTCTCTGAAAATGACCATGTTTCGATCCAAGTTTCGACTTCAGGAAGAGAGACAAGAGGCAGCAATGCAACGTTAGGGCTGCGTCCCTGAATCGAATCGAGTAGCGTTTGATATTTCAGGTTGCTGATGAAAATATGTTTTTCATGTTCTGGCAGCTTGTTGTAATCGATGCGGTCACTTGATACGTCGACTTCTTCTGGACGCCAAAAAAACGATAGTTGTTTCTCGATGAGTTTTTCGAAAATTTCAAATTTTTGCTGATCGTAACGCGCTACGTTGACTGGTTGCCCAAGAAACATAGGTTCTTTTAATTGGTCGTTCTTGTTTTGTGTAAAAGTACTGTAAGCCATAGTCGCTTGTTTCCCTTCTTGCTCTAATACGTCGCTGCGTAAGAGCACATTATTATTCTGGTTAAATCTCGGCTCTTTTATAACTGAACCGAGACTTATTAAATGACATTGATAAAATAAATGCTAATAAGACAATTGGGAGAGATAACGCATTAGCGTTAAATCTTACAACCACCGCCTTCGCAATCTTCGTCTTCTTTTACTACAACTTCTGCACCTTGGTTATCGCTCGCACCATCTCGTGTGTTGTGATAATAAAGCGTTTTTACACCGTACTTATAAGCGGTGAGCAGATCTTTGAGCAGTAACTTCATCGGTACTTTACCGCTGATGTGTGCCGCAGGGTCATAGTTAGTGTTCGCAGAGATAGCTTGATCGACAAACTTCTGCATGATGCCAACAAGATGAAGATAACCGTCATTTTGTGGAATACTCCATAGAAGCTCGTAGTTATTTTTAAGGGTTTGATACTCAGGTACAACTTGCTTAAGAATGCCATCTTTAGATGCTTTAACAGAAACAAAACCGCGAGGAGGTTCGATACCGTTGGTGGCGTTAGATATCTGCGAAGAGGTTTCTGACGGCATTAAGGCGGTTAATGTTGAGTTACGCAAACCGTGGGTTTTTATCTCTTCGCGCAGTGTTTCCCAATCGTAATGAAGCTCTTCATCACAGATGAGGTCGATATCTTTTTTGTAGGTATCGATTGGAAGAATACCTTGCGCGTAACGAGTTTCGTTGAAGGAAGGACAAGCGCCTTGTTCCTTTGCCAACTTAACCGACGCTTTAAGCAAGTAGTATTGAATTGCTTCAAAGGTTTTATGAGTAAGACCGTTTGCGCTGCCGTCGGAGTAGCGCACACCATTTTTCGCAAGATAATAGGCGTAGTTTATAACACCAACACCTAAAGTACGGCGATTCATGGTGGATTTGTACGCTGCTGGCAACGGGTAGTCTTGATAGTCGAGCAGGGCGTCTAACGCTCTAACAACGAGATCAGATAGCTCTTCGAAATCATCTAATGATTCGATAGCGCCTAGGTTGAATGCGGATAAGGTACATAGTGCGATTTCACCACTGTCGTCTTCAACGTTGTTAAGTGGTTTGGTTGGTAGCGCAATCTCTAGGCACAAGTTTGACTGGCGTATTGGGGCAACACTTGGGTCAAATGGACTGTGAGTATTACAGTGGTCCACGTTTTGAACGTAAATACGGCCCGTTGATGCTCTTTCTTGCATTAATAATGAAAATAGATCGAGTGCTTTAACCGTTTCACGTTTAATGCTTGGGTCGGCTTCATATTGCGTGTAAAGCTGTTCGAACTTGTCTTGATCTTCGAAAAAAGCATCGTATAAACCCGGTACATCGGATGGAGAAAACAAGCTGATATTGCTGCCTTTCACCAAACGTGAATACATGGTTTTATTAATCTGTACACCGTAGTCCATATGACGCACACGGTTTTCTTCAACACCACGGTTGTTTTTAAGTACCATCAATGATTGAACTTCACCGTGCCAGATTGGGTAGAATACCGTTGCGGCGCCACCACGAACGCCACCTTGAGAGCAGCACTTCACAGCAGTTTGGAAGTATTTGTAAAATGGTATACAACCAGTATGGAATGCTTCACCACCACGAATTTCAGAGCCTAACGCACGAATTCTACCAGCGTTGATTCCGATCCCCGCACGTTGAGAAACATAGCGGACAATAGAACTAGAGGTTGCGTTAATAGAATCAAGGCTATCATCACATTCAATCAGTACGCAGGAACTAAACTGACGAGTTGGCGTACGCACACCGGACATGATAGGTGTCGGTAAAGAGATTTTGAAAGTGGATACGGCGTCGTAAAAGCGCTTAATGTAATCGAGCCTTGTCTCTTTTGGGTATTTAGCAAAAAGACAAGCGGCAACTAGGATATAGAGAAACTGAGCACTTTCATATATCTCTTTAGTTACGCGGTTTTGTACAAAGTATTTACCTTCAAGCTGTTTTACAGCAGCGTATGAAAAGTCTAAATCACGCTTATGCACAATGAACTCATCGATTTGATTGAGTTCTTGCTGTGTATAATCTTCGAGAAGGTGTTTGTCGTACTTACCGGAATCAACGAGCTTAGAAACATGATTGTAAAGAGTAGGTGGCTCGTATTGACCGTAGGCTTTTTTCCGTAAATGGAAAACAGCAAGACGTGCGGCCAAGTATTGATAATCTGGGCTCTCTTCTGAGATGAGGTCCGCAGCCGATTTTATGATGGTTTCGTGGATATCACTTGTGGTAATGCCATCGTAAAACTGGATATGAGATTTGATTTCGACTTGAGAGACAGAAACATTGTTTAGACCCTCTGCGGCCCACGTGATCACTCTGTGGATCTTTTCTAGATCAATAGTTTCCTTGCGGCCATTACGCTTTGTAACGGTGAGTTGTTGGTTCATTATTGTAGATTTCCCTAATGAGACTGACTTAAGCCCTTTTTTTGTAATTTTTGTAAAAGCAATAGGGGCTTGTGTGATCCATATCCCCTAAATGAAAAACGTAAAAACACTACATGTAGGGGTGTTGTATTGAACGAGTTACAAGATAGTGCGTATTGGAGGATATTTCAAGATTGATGTTGTGGGTTAGTTTGTGGATAACTTGAGGAATGTTGCTTTACAGTTAGTAGCCACTTACCGAGCAAATAAGACGACGATTAGTAGTAAAAAAATCGATTCCAATTGAATGGTGTTCTGAAAAGAAAATAAAAATATTTCTCTTGATCTTTGGCGAGTTTTGCATATGAAGATCTTGATTCAATTAATGGGCAAAACTCGCTTGATTTGTCGTCAATACGTGGACACTAATTAGGAAGTTGTGTATGTACAATGTAGTTCACGTCGACCCGTGACCCTAGACGATATGTATCGAAAATTGGGTTGTAATGGAGCCCCGTGATACCAAGTTCTAAAAGGTTCGTTTTGTCGACCATTTTTAACAACTCAGATGGCTTTATAAACTTTTCGTGGTGGTGAGTGCCTTGGGGAACTATCTTCAATACCTTTTCTGCGCCAACGATGGCGAATAAGTAAGATTTGAAATTTCTGTTTAACGTGGAAAAGAAAACATGACCTCCAGGTTTAACCAATTTCTCACACGCTTTAATGATAGAAAGGGGATCTGGTACGTGTTCTAACATTTCCATGCAGGTGATAACATCGTAACTGTTTGGGTTTTGTTCTGCGTGTTCTTCAATCGTACTTTGAATATAAGTAAGGCTAGTTTGTGTTTCTAATGCATGTAAACGGGCGACTTCTAATGGTTCTTTGCCCATGTCTAAGCCTGTTACCTGTGCACCTTGCTTGGCCATGCTTTCTGATAAAATGCCACCACCACAGCCTACATCCAAAACGTTTTTACCAAATAGCCCATTCGCATTATCTAATACGTAGTTAAGTCGTAAGGGGTTTATTTGATGAAGTGGTTTAAATTCACCGTCAAGGTCCCACCATCGTGATGCCATATCTTCAAATTTTTTAATCTCGTCTAGGTCGACGTTTGCTGTTGGTGACATTGTAAATTCTTCATTGGTGGTATTGAAAACGAATTATATACAGATATTGCAGTGACTTGAAAGCGGTTCTCCTAATAAAACTCATTGTAAATGGTGATGGGGAATTTGTGCTTGTAGATAAATAAAGACGAAAGTTTATCACTGTTGATCCGGTCTGTTTTTGTAGCCTTGAAATTGGAGTTTGCTATGTACAGATTCACCACGTTATCTACTACGTTATCAGTATTGTTCGGATGTTTTTCGACGTATGCTAATGCCAGCGAGCAAAGTTGGAAAAATGACGGGGAGCCGGCCCAAATAATCGAATTATTTACATCCGAAGGTTGTTCAAGTTGTCCGCCGGCAGACAAGTATCTAAGCCAATTTCAGCACCATGTTGGTCTATGGTATGACTTCATTCCTTTGGCGTTTCACGTCGACTATTGGAACTATCTTGGGTGGAAAGACGAGTTTTCTCATCCTTCTTTTACACAACGACAACGTTTGTATAAAAGTTATGGCGCCGCATCGTCGGTTTACACTCCGGGTTTTTTTGTGGATGGAAAGGAATGGCGCGGCTACTTTTCCCGAAGCCAACTGCCGGTCAAGAGTGCTTTTGTTGCAGGTGAACTCAATCTTGAGCGTATAGGAAATCAATTCGAGCTTTCATATAGTGAGCTAGGATCATACATGGCGCACTTTGTGTTGTTAGCGATGGATGAGAAAACGAAAATTAAAGCAGGGGAGAACAGAGGTAAGGAGTTGGAACATGATTTTGTCGTTTTAGAAAAGCAGCAATTGCTTTCTGAGTCCAACTGGACATTTGATATTTCAACATGGCCTGATAATGCAGACGCAGTTGCAGTTTGGTTGACCAAGAGAGATGAATTTCAGCCAATACAAACGGTAGCGGGTTTTCTGTCTTCTGCTGAATAAATCGCCCTTTCGGTAATTATATTTTAATACAATATAGTCAGTGTACAAATGATCGGCTCTTCACGTTCTCTTTTAATACGTGTATCACGCGCTAACATTTGAAACGAAACTTTTATCCCATTATCTTTGTAAGGTTAAAAATCTAGTTCTAGTTCTAGTTCTAGTTCTAGTTTTAATCTTTGTGCTGCTTTAAATTTTCCAACCTACAAATTAACTTCTGCTATTAAAACCTAAATTTTCTTATCTTAAGGCGCTAAGTTCAAATAAATAATGACACGATGAGGAGTGTTCCTGCTACCAAAAAATGGAATATTAAATTTCATATATAGATGTCGCATATGCCTCAAAAATTCACCTCGTTCATTGCTGAATATTGACTTACATCAAATTAATAAAATCGCAACATTTACATTCAGCAGGGAGGGCAGTAATACTAAAATCATATAATCGTACAATATAATTTATAAATTGGATGATTCGTCCGATTTGAATGCCGAATGGAGTGGGTATGTCCGCAGTTAAGTTGGAAAATCTGGTTAAACGCTATGGTGATATCACGGTGGTACACGGTATCGATTTGGAAGTTAAGTCAAAGGAATTTGTTGTTCTCGTTGGACCTTCTGGATGTGGAAAGTCAACCACATTACGTATGTTAGCGGGTTTAGAAGAAATAAGCGAAGGTGATATTTCTATTGCTAATACCATCGTTAATAACACTGCACCAAAAGATAGAGATGTGGCAATGGTTTTTCAAAACTACGCTCTTTATCCGCATTTAAGTGTGGCTGAAAACATCGCTTTTGGATTAAGAATCCGCAAAGTGCCTAAAGATGAGATCAAGAAAACGGTTAAGGATGTGGCGGAAATACTAGAACTTACACCACTGCTTGAACGTCGCCCTGCTGATTTGTCAGGAGGGCAACGTCAAAGGGTCGCAATGGGAAGGGCGATAGTTCGCCATCCTAAAGTCTTTTTGTTTGATGAGCCACTATCTAACCTAGATGCCAAATTAAGAACCCAAATGCGAGCTGAAATTAAACAACTGCATAAACGATTGGGCGTCACAAGTGTTTACGTTACCCACGATCAGGTTGAAGCTATGACCTTAGCAGATCGTATTGTTGTCATGAGTAATGGACGTATAGAACAAGTCGGAACCCCAATGGAATTGTTCAATTCACCTGCGAACACTTTTGTTGCAACCTTTATCGGTTCGCCACCTATGAACTTAATAAATGCGAAAGCTCTAGTTAATGGTGACGGTTGCTTTGCTGAGTTTGATGGACAGCGCTGTTTATTGCCGAATCTAGAGCAGTTAGAAGACAACAAAGAGATTGTTATTGGAATTCGTCCAGAATATATAGAGATAGAGCCAGTAGAAGGGGCTAGTGCCGTAAATGTACATGTCGAACTTGTTGAAACTTTGGGCTCAGAGGCGTTATTACACTGTCACATTGCCGGTAAACCTTTCGTAATAAAAGTAGAAACACATGGTCAAATCAGTCACCTAGAAAATGTGAAAACACTCTATTTCCGTCAAGATGCCGTGACCGTATTTGATAAGCAAACAACCAAAGCGTTTCACGTTTCTACTCGCCATTAAGGTAAGGAAGTATTATGGAAGATATCGATAAGATACCGGTAAAGAGTAAATCAAACGTGGTGAGCAAACCGGTGTGGTTTATCAATCATTTAAAACGAGAATGGCAGCTATATGTTCTTTTAGCGCCAACGATTATCTGGTTTATTACCTTTCTTTATCAACCCATGTATGGGTTGCAAATTGCGTTTAAAGACTACAGTGTTTTTAGAGGCATAACAGAAAGTCCTTGGGTTGGTTTAGAGCACTTTTACACCTTGTTTGAAAACGACCAATTTCTTCGTGCGATAAAAAACACCGTAATGATAAGTGGAGCAAGCCTGATTTTTGGCTTTCCTATTCCGATTATCTTGGCGTTGATGTTTAACGAAGTGATCAACCCTAAGTTCAAAAGAACGGCACAAACAATTGTTTATTTACCGCATTTTATCTCTGCTGTAATTATTGCAGGTATTGTTATAACTGCATTTGCTCCTTCAACAGGGGTCATCAATCTGATCCTAAATGCACTTGGTTACGACTCTGTCTATTTTCTGACTAAACCGGAATGGTTCAGAACCATTTTCGTCGGAACAGGAATATGGCAAGAAGCCGGATTTAGTTCAATTGTATTCTTAGCCGCCATTGCGGGGGTTAACCCATCTCTTTATGAGTCGGCGGTTGTTGATGGTGCATCACGCTTCCAAATGATGTGGAAAATAACGCTACCTTGCATATTACCAACAATTTTGATCATGTTAATTATACGTATAGGAAACATATTAGAAGTCGGATTTGAGATGATCATTATGCTTTATCAGCCTGCAACCTATGAAACGGCAGATGTTATAAGCACCTTCATTTATCGCCAGGGTTTACAAGCAGCACAGTATGATTTGGCCGCAGCCGCAGGGCTATTTAATGCCGTCATTGCGTTTATTTTAGTTTTGACTGCAAACACAATTAGTAAACGTGTTACTAAAACGTCTCTCTGGTAAGGAAATATTATGAGCTTAACAGCAAATATGAATTTGTATTCAAGAGGCGATAAGGCTTTTGTTTATTTGAATATGTTTTTAGTGGGTATGTTTACTATTAGTACACTGTACCCATTTATATACGTCGCTTCCCTTTCGTTTAGTTTAGGTGACTCTGTTTCTGCAGGTAAAGTGGTATTAACTCCCGTTGATTTTACTATTGCAGCATATGAGAAAGTATTGTTTGATCCAGCCTTTTGGACGGCTTACAAAAATACATTTATTTATACGATAGGCGGAACATTAACCAGTTTACTCATTATCATTCCAGGTGCTTATGCATTGTCTAGACCACAGCTGCTGGGTAGAAAATACTGGAATATGATGATTGCATTTACCATGTGGTTTAACGCTGGCATGATACCATTCTTTCTGAATATGAGAGATTTAGGCTTATTGGATAGCTACTTCGGTATCATTATTGGTTTTGCCTGTAATGCCTTTAATATCATATTACTGCGTAACTTTTTTGAGGCTGTTCCTTCTTCGTTTGAAGAGGCGGCTAGAATGGATGGTGCAAACGATTTTCAAGTGTTATGGAAGGTATTTATTCCTTTAGCGAAGCCTGCTATTGCAACCGTGACGCTATTTTGCATAGTCGCCCGTTGGAATGGATTCTTTTGGGCCATGATCTTGTTAAGAGACGAAGATAAAATCCCACTTCAGGTCTATTTGCGCCAAATAATCACCCAGTTATCTGATGATGATACGTTCGCCAGTACATTATTAAATTCTGCTTATTCATTCGAAACGGTTAGCTCGGCGATAATGGTTTGTTCCATTATTCCAGTGTTAATTATCTATCCGTTTATACAAAAATACTTCAACAAAGGCATCATGCTTGGGGGTGTTAAGGAATAAAACCTAAAACCTAGCCCATATAATAAAAATGAACAAATAGAACATGACCATAAATAAAACTAGAAACGGATAAAACAAAAGGAATTAAAGGAGAATATATGCGAATGGTAAAAACTCTACTTACTACGATAATCGTAAGTTCTGCTGCTTTAACCACGCCAGTGATGGCGGAAGGAGAGTACCTAGTTTCTGATAAACCACTGAAGCTAGATATTCACCTGCATCAAAAAAAGTTTGTTTATAACAATGATTGGCCGGTAGAAAAAGAGGCGGCTAGATTAACTAACGTTCAATTGAATAACGTAGCGTCAATGGCAACGACGAAGAGTGATGAAGCCTTTAACCTACTAATTGCATCCGGCGACTTACCTGATATCGTTGGCGGTTCAAGCATGAAAGACAATGTTAATCGCTATGGGCCTGAAGGTGCTTTTACACCACTGAACAAGCTGATTGACGAGCATGCACCGAATATCAAAGCTTTTTTTGATAAAAACCCTGCTATACGCAGTTCGATTTTAGCAGCGGACGGTAATATCTATTACATCCCTTATTTACCTGACGGGAAGTATGGTCGTGGTTATTTTATTCGTTACGACTGGTTAGCTAAATTAGATTTAGAAGTCCCACAAACCGTAGACGAGTTGTACACCGTATTAAAAGCCTTCCGTGATAACGATCCTAACGGTAATGGTAAGAAAGACGAAGTGCCGCTGTTTATGCGTCATTGGGAAGAGCTAATACGTTTGGTTACGCTTTGGGATGGTCGAACATCAGGCTCAGATAAATTCCATGACTTTCATGTAGTAGATGGGGAATTACGTCACGGATATGTAGGTGATGGTTATCAAGTCGGTATACGAAATTTAGCGAAATGGTATAAAGAAGGACTTATAGACGCGGAAGTATTCACTCGTGGCAGCCGCTCTAGAGAGTATTTACTATCTAATGATATCGGAGGCATGACCCATGACTGGTTTGCTTCTACATCAGGTTACAACGACGCATTTGCAGATGAAATCCCGGGTTTTGCGTTTAAAGCCTTTGCACCGCCAGCGTCGATAACCGGTAATCGTATCGAAGAACATCGCCGTGCTAGTGTGAAGCAAGATGGTTGGGCAATTTCATATACAAACGAGAACCCAGTTGAAACTATAAAGTATTTCGATTTTTGGTTTACCGAACAGGGACGTCGTTTAGCTAACTTCGGTATTGAAGGCGTTCATTACGATCTTGTGGATGGAAAAGCGAAATTTAAACAAGAGATACTTGATTCAGATACGCCGGTGAATGCTCAAATGTGGGCGATTGGAGCTCAGATCCAACGTGGTTTCTATATGGATTACTCAAATGAAGCGCAATGGTCAAACAAACATGCGCTAGAGGGGATTAAACTCTATGACGAAGGCGACTATTTGCTTGAACCGTTTTTGGGTGTTTCTCTAAATGCAAAAGAAAAACGTGTTTATGATAAGAACTGGGCAACCATTCGTGATTATATGCTAGAGATGCAACAAGCGTGGATCTTAGGCTCTAGAGATATTGACGAAGATTGGGAAAGTTACATGGCTCAAATTGATCGAATGGGCTTTGACGAGGTTATCGACGTCATGCAGTCAGCTTATGACCGTGCATATAAGTAGGTTACAGGCTTACTAACTTTTTAACCACAATACCAAGGTAATGGCATCTAACCATTACCTTCTTTTTTATTAGACTCCAACATTTCAGTGCGTTTTCACTTTTTAGTCGGAATTCATCAATTTGTATGCTCATAAAATCATCACTATTCAATAAATTAGGGCTTGGAATCTCTTCTTTCATGGGATTTGCAGGTTTTTGATGCAACAACATCATAAAAGGTGATGGAAAGTGGTGCGGATTTGGTACGTTTTGTGTTATATTTTTCGGCCTTGTACGTATCGAATATACGATCAAAATATAGAGGGAAAATGGCTCTATGAGCGATCTAGCTAAAGAGATCACGCCGATAAACATTGAAGATGAACTGAGAAGTTCGTACCTAGACTACGCGATGTCCGTTATCGTTGGTCGTGCTCTTCCTGATGTGCGTGATGGCCTAAAACCAGTACACCGCCGCGTTTTGTTCGCGATGAATGTGCTTGGTAATGATTGGAACAAAGGCTATAAAAAGTCTGCCCGTGTTGTGGGTGATGTAATTGGTAAATATCACCCTCATGGTGATAGTGCGGTTTACGACACGATAGTGCGTATGGCACAACCGTTTTCTTTGCGTTACATGCTGGTCGATGGCCAGGGTAACTTTGGTTCTATTGATGGGGATTCAGCAGCAGCGATGCGTTATACGGAAGTCCGTATGTCGAAGATCGCTCATGAGCTTCTTGCTGACCTTGATAAAGAAACAGTAGATTACGTCCCTAACTACGACGGCACAGAACAGATTCCTGCCGTTTTGCCAACCAAAGTACCTAGTTTATTGGTAAATGGTTCTTCTGGTATCGCAGTAGGTATGGCAACAAACATTCCTCCGCATAACCTGACTGAGGTTGTAGAAGGTTGCCTAGCATTTATTGACAACGAAGATATTACTATCGATGAACTGATGGACTATATTCCAGGTCCTGATTTTCCTACTGCTGCTTTAATTAGTGGCCGTAAAGGCATTGTCGATGCTTATAAAACTGGACGCGGCAAAGTTTACATGCGTTCAAAAGCGAACATCGAGACAGAGAAAAACGGCAAAGAAACCATTATTGTTACTGAAATACCTTATCAAGTTAACAAAGCCCGTGTAATCGAAAAGATCGCAGAGCTTGTTAAAGATAAAAAGGTTGAAGGTATCAGTGCATTACGCGATGAATCTGATAAAGATGGTATGCGTATTGTTATTGAATGTAAGCGTGATGCTGTTGCTGAAGTGGTTCTAAACAACCTTTATTCATTAACGCAGCTGCAAACTACGTTTGGTATCAACATGGTTGCGCTGGACAATGGTCAACCTAAACTATTCAACCTTAAAGAGATGTTGAAGTGTTTTGTTGATCACCGCCGTGAAGTGGTTACTCGCCGTACTATCTTTGAGCTTCGCAAAGCTCGCGATCGTGCGCACATCTTAGAAAGTCTTGCGCTAGCATTAGCAAATATAGATGAAATTATTGAACTGATCCGTAACGCAGCAACGCCGGCAGAAGCAAAAGCTGGCTTGATAGCTCGTGGTTGGGATCTTGGTAATGTTGCATCTATGCTTGAACGTGCTGGTACAGACGCAGCTCGTCCAGATTGGTTAGAAGATGAATTCGGTATTCGTGATGGTCAATATTACCTAACGGAACAACAGGCTCAAGCTATTCTAGAACTTCGTCTTCACAGATTGACAGGTCTAGAGCACGAGAAGATTCTTGAAGAGTATAAACAGCTTCTTGATGAAATCGCAGAACTGATGCTTATTCTTTCAAGCACAGAACGCTTGATGGAAGTTATCCGCGAAGAGCTCGAAATTGTTCGAGATACATACGGTGATGAGCGTCGTACTGAAATCATTGCAGCCGTCCATGACATGGATATGGAAGAGCTTATCGCGCAAGAAGATGTTGTTGTTACCTTGTCTCATGAAGGTTACGTTAAATACCAGATTCTGAACGATTACGAAGCACAGCGTCGTGGTGGTAAAGGTAAGAGTGCAACGAAGATGAAAGACGAAGATTATATCGAGCGTCTTTTAGTGGCGAACACCCACGATAATATTCTTTGTTTCTCTACCAGAGGTAAGGCGTATCGCCTTAAAGTTTTCCAACTTCCTCAAGCAAGCCGAAATGCTCGTGGTAAACCTATCGTGAATATTCTTCCTTTAGAAGAAAACGAAAGAATTACCGCAATTTTACCGGTGTCTGAATACTCTGAAGATAAATATATCTTTATGGCAACTGGTGACGGTACGGTTAAGAAAACATCATTGGCAAGTTTTGCAAATGTACGCTCTAACGGGCTTATCGCTGTGAACCTAAGAGACGATGACTCTCTAATTGGTGTTGATATTACAGACGGTAACAGTGACATTATGCTGTTCTCTAAAACGGGTAAAGTGGTTCGATTTAAAGAAGAACTTGTTCGTGGAATGGGCCGTACAGCTGCTGGTGTTCGTGGTATGAAGCTCGTTGACGGTGATCAGGTTGTATCGTTAATTGTACCTTCTAATGAAGGTAATATCTTAACGGTGACACAAAATGGTTACGGTAAACAGACTTCTATAGCAGAATACCCTACTAAAGGTCGTGCCACTCAAGGTGTTGTTTCCATTAAGGTTTCTGACCGAAATGGACATGTTGTTGGTGCAGTGCAAGTTGAAGATGGTGATGAGTTTATGATGATCACCGATGCTGGCACCTTAGTTCGTACTCGAGTATCGGAAGTGAGCCAGGTTGGCCGTAATACCCAAGGTGTGACGCTAATCAGAACATCTGAAGACGAGAATGTTGTAGCACTTCAGAGAATCGATGAAATCGAAGAAGCTGATATTGAAGAGTTAGAAGGGGAAGAAATCGACCCAACTAATGAAGCTAATCCAGCGGCTGATGTAGAAGGTTCTGAAAAGAGCGAAGACAATACTGATGACGACTCTGAAGAGTAATTAGTCATTAAGATTATTGAATAAACCGGGCTTTTAGCCCGGTTTTTTTTGTGCAAAATGTTAGTCTAAACCTATTATTATTCTTTATACCTTTTTATATGTCCGTATTTATACTCTGCTTATTACTCACGTTAATCATTTTTCTGTTTCATTATAAATATCAAAAAAATAGTGGGTATTTTACGCCAATTTTTGTGTCTTTTTCACTGTGTGCGATTTGTCTACTTTCCTGGTTTTATATTTTGTCACCAGATAAGGAACAACAAAAGGTTGTAAAATTAGCTGTTCCCTTAACAATTGACGAAATTATTGGTGAGATCCAAGACAAGCTAAGAGAAGACAAGAATAATGCTGATCTATGGTTTCAATTAGGGCAGGGCTACTTTGCGAATGGTGAATTTGACAATGCGAATACTTGCTTTGATTATGTTATACGTTTAACCGATGAGCCTTCTTCTACGGTTTTCGCCGCGAAAGCTACTGCACAGTATTATATAAGCTCACAACGTATGACTGATGAAGTAATGGAATTATTAGACATTGCTTTATCAAAGGATAGACTGAATGATACGGCTCTAATGCTTATAGCGAATGACCATTTTATAAGCTTTCGATACGACCAAGCGATTGAAACTTGGCAAAAGGTATTAGATTCTGAGCGACAAGGTATCGATAGAGTCACAATAATCAACTCAATAAACAAAACTCAACAATTGCAAAACAACTAGCTTGCATCTATTTGTTCATTTAATACCGTTACCTTATATCTTACTTAGCTAGGCTCCTATGGAAATAGGAGTCTAGCGAGCCTATTTCAGCAATCAAATATCTTGTTACACACATAATAACTGGTTTAGGTGCCGATCAGTTATTTAGTGGGATGGGTAAAAAGCATCGAATCGATGACCTAACAAAATGTCCGAAGGTTTCGAATTATGGATTTATTCTAACGATAGAAGATACGTTAAGGAAAAAAATGCCAGCAGAAGCTGGCATTTAGTGCAAGGTCAACGGGGAGGATGTTGACCTTAGCTGTTATTAGTAGCTGTATTGCGCTTCACGAGCTTTAGCTTTTTCTTCCCACTCAGGAACGAGAGTTTTAAGGAACTCTTGTTTCTCAGCATTCATCTTATCCATATCCATACCTAGTGCTTTTTGTGCAGCCTCTTTAGTAGAAATATCTGGAATTGTGATTGGGTCAGTAATGCCTTTCTTAGCAAGTAAACGAATAATCTTAGTACGTGCATCTGCCGCTCTATCAACCGCAGTACCTAGAATTTCTAGGGCAACTTCAGGAGCATGCATATGTACACCGTGAGATGCGATAGCATAGTCCCAACGCCATTGCGCGTGACGGATGTCCATTAAGATATCTTTCATTTCTTCTTCAGTCGCACCAACTTTCCAAGCTTCACCAGCTTCGAAGTGAGCAGCAACGATTTGTTTCTCAGCGATAAGCTTCATGTTAGTAACTTGAGCTTTACGAGTAGAAACTACGCCTTGGAAGTATTCTTTTTCTTGTGTGTGACACTGTGCACAAGTGTTGTCAAACGCGTCAAGTGGGTTACCCACTTTGTGGTCTGTGTAAACAGTACCATCGTCTTTCTCTACTTTAGGCATGTGACAATCAGCACAAACTACGCCGTTCTTACCGTGAATGCCCATTCTCCAAGTTTCAAAACCAGGGTGTTGTGCTTTCAACATCGGTGCTTTAGATACTTTGTGAGTCCAGTCTTTGAAGTTAAGAGCGTCATAATATTGCTCCATATCGTCAACTGTAGTGCCTTGGTCCCATGGGAACTTAACGGTTTTGTTAGGGCCTGTGAAGTAGTATTCAACGTGACACTGAGCACAAACGGTTGCTTGCTTCTCTAAATCACTTTGTTGCTCAAATGGCATACCAATAGCTTCAAATGCGCGCTCAACGTATGGACGAGTGATCATCAGATCAGGTTCGCCATTTTTGAATGCTTCACTCTTAGTATTATGACAGTCAGAACAACCGATAGGGTTAACGATTTCGTGACCTAAACGAGCCCATTTACCTGCAAAATATCCGTCTTCACCTTTTTCATCTATTACGCGAGCCACATCAGGGCTCTTACAGCTCCAACATGCCATAGGCATAGGCCCGGTTTTTTCGTCTTTTGGCGCGCCAGTACGAAGTGTTGCACGTAAATCGTCGATAGCATAAAAGTGGCCACGTGCTTTGTTGTAGTCTTTTGCGAAGCCGTAACCAGCCCACATAATGACCATGTTTGGATCACCTGCTAGAGCATCCGCTTTTTCAGTGCTTTCGGAAGTTGCCTTCCAAGTTTCGTACTGTTGTGCATGGCTACTCTCGAATGATTCGTTACGAGGGTCACCAATTTTACCATCTGCAGCGACAACAGTAGTGGCGCTCAACAAGCCCGCCGCTAAAATTGCAACTGATTTTGATATCCAGTGCTTACTCATGGTGTTATCTCCATGTTTATATGATTATTCAATTTATTACTCCGTTTATTTTTTTACCTAGCGTTGTGGACTGGTATCCAAAATAAGAATAGGAGGTACGTGTATATATTAGACCTTAAAGATAAATAAGCCATATAACCCTTTTTATAAAGTTGTTTTAGATCAATTTAATAAAGTGATCACGGACACGCTTTGTCTGATATACCCAAAAAGGGGTAGTAAGTGGATGCAATAATTCTTCTTATTCAAGAAGTTATGGGGCAAGTCCTCAAATAAAATAAGGTGAATTTGGTCACTAGTTTGAGATTAAAACTAGGTAATATTTATATATTTACTTATAATAATGGGAATAGCGTTGTGGCTGTTCCAAAATAAGAATTTTTATCGTTTAGGACTTTAAAACTAATTTAGTCTTATAGAGTTTTTATACTTATTTAGAAATACATTCTATTAATACATTAGGATACTCTAAATTAAGGAAAGGAAAAAAATGGCCAATTTCAAGTTGACCATAGCCATAATGCTGAAGTCACTTCTTATATTATGTCTCTATGGTTTCTCTATAAATACTTATGCGGAAACTGCAGGTGATACCACCACAGCAGAGCCAGAAAGAAAAAAACTGGTGATTTCACGCAAAGACAAACAATGCCTTAAGTGTCACAAAGATGCTTACTCCTCGCTCCATGAATCTCATGGATATAACGCAGTTGATGTTTTGGGTAAGCAGCTAAAATGTGCTGATTGCCATAACAAAATAAGTTCAAAACACCGTAACGGTGCTCCAAAAGTGACTAAGTATTTTGAAGCTCAGTCTCAGCCAGGGACTGAAAAACAGATGCTGACTCAGAGTGAGATATTGAAAGCAAATAAAGAGTGTACCGATTGTCATAAACCAGACGATTTACGCGAGAAGTTTTGGACACATGATGTCCATGCAAAAAACCTGACTTGTACCAATTGTCATAATGTTCATGCTAGCAAAGCAAAAGTTCTTGGCTTTGATCATAAGCAAAAAGTGCAGCTGTGTGTTGATTGCCACTCAGACTTCACTAAGTTAAAGAAAGCTAAGCTAAACAAAGAAGACAATGAGTAGGAGAGATGACATGAGTTGTTCTAGACGAAATTTTTTGACTGGTGCTGGTGCTGTTATCTTCACTACCGGGGTGGCAACAACGGGTGCGTTAAGTACCAAAACTCTTGCCAACACAATGGAAGACGGAGATAAGCGCTATGGCATGGTGCATGACGAGACGGCGTGTATTGGCTGTACTGCCTGTATGGATGCCTGTAGAGAAGTAAATAACGTACCAGAAGGTGTAGCAAGATTAGAGATAATTAGAAGTGAGCCTCAAGGTGAGTATCCTGATGTTGATTACCGTTTTACACGAAAATCTTGCCAACATTGTGAAAATGCTCCTTGTGTTATGGTCTGTCCGACTGGTGCTGCTTATAAAGATGAAGAGACCGGTATTATCGATGTCCATCAAGACAAGTGTGTCGGTTGTGGCTACTGTTTAGCTGCTTGTCCTTATCAAGTGCGCTTCTTCCATCCTGAACACAAATCAGCAGATAAATGTAACTTCTGCCGTGATACTAACCTAGCAGCTGGAAAACTACCTGCGTGTGTAGAGTCGTGTCCGACTAAAGCGCTGACTTTCGGTGATTTGAACGATCCGAAATCAGAAATCAATGCTGTACTTAACAATAATGTTGTATATAGAGATAAATTGGATTTGGGTACGAAACCTAAACTCTATAAAATTCCGCATCAAAAAGGGGAGATTTAGAAATGGAAGCTGCATTTAATTTCGATACCCTAGTGTGGGATTGGATCATTGCTATCTATCTATTCTTAGCAGGCATGTCTGCTGGCGCAGTGATGATATCAATTTATCTTAAACGTAAGGTAATAGAGGGAGACCCAGCTAAAGATGGTATTTTAAAAGCAACAGCGTGGATAGCACCGTTCGGTATTATTTCTGGTTTGACCATTTTGATTTTTCATTTAACGAAACCTTTGATGTTTTGGAAAATTATGATCTATTTCAATACCAGTTCAGTAATGTCGATGGGGGTTATTCTTTTCCAAGTATACTTAATGGTTTTATTCGTCTGGATAGCGATAATCTTTAAAGATACCATTATGAAATACATGCCGAAACCGCTCTCGTTTGTTGATGGGATAATCGTCAAATTGGCGAAGATCGAAAACTTCTGGGAACTCTTCTTGGGCTTCATGGCAATAATGCTTGCTGCTTATACGGGTTTCTTACTGTCGGCACTGAAAACATATCCAATGCTTAATAACCCTGTGTTACCGATTTTATTCTTGTTTTCTAGTTTATCATCGGGGGCGGCGGCATGTATGCTTGGTGGGATTGTCGTATTTAAACAATCGCCAACCAGTGCGACAGCTAAGTGGGTTCATACCTTCGAGCGTCCGGTTGTTATGTTTGAATTGTTTGTAATGTTGTGCTTTTTTACCGGTTTAATATTTAGTGGCGGTCAAGGTGAAGTTGCAGCATATAACGCCATAGGCAGCGGATTCTGGGCGAGTTGGTTCTGGTGGGGAGTTATCATTTTTGGTATGTTAACTCCATTAGCACTTAACTTCTTCATGCCAGCAGCAGTTAGACATAAGAACGGATTTATAGTTGTTGTAACAGTACTTAGCCTTATTGGTGTGTTGATGTTACGTACTTTCGTTCTTTATGCTGGTCAAATGACAGTCGTATAGGGAAATATAGGCTTGATCTTTATGTTATAAGGTCAAGCCTAATTAAAATTATATGTATTCAGATATCGGTCAGTTTTCACTTCTTATTGTTGCTATTAGTTCTCTTTTTTCTTTGCTTTATGTCCCTAGTCAGTGGTTAATGAAAAAAGAAGTTCCTCTTGGAACTCTACTTTCATTGGTTCATGTTGGCCTTTTATTCTCATTAACCTCTATAATTGCTTTGGCGTTAGCGTTTATTAATGACGATTTTTCACTACTTTATGTTGCAGCCCACTCTAATACACAACTTCCTATTTTCTTTAAGGGCGCTGCAGTTTGGGGAGGCCATGAAGGATCACTGTTATTTTGGGTTATCACGCTAGCAATCTGGAATTCAGCTATAGCACTTAACTATAAAAAATTACCGGATGATTACTTAACCACGGTGCTTTTGGTTTCTTCCTCGCTTGTTTGTGCGTTTTCATTTTTCACTTTATTCGCGTCTAACCCGTTTGAAGTTAATGCAGTATTCCCAGAGGAAGGCAGAGACTTAAATCCGATGCTTCAAGATATTGCACTTATCTTTCATCCTCCTTTGTTGTATATCGGTTATATCGGCTTTGCGTCGAGTTTTTCTCTTGCACTAGCAGCGCTTTGGCAAAAAGAGCTTCCGTTCGATTGGTTAGCATTAAGTAGAAAGTTTGCGTTGGTCGCTTGGACATTTTTAACAGCTGGTATTTTACTTGGCGCTTGGTGGGCTTATTACGAATTAGGTTGGGGTGGTTGGTGGTTCTGGGACCCAGTAGAAAATGCCTCTCTTTTACCTTGGTTAACTGGCACAGCTTTGGTTCATAGCCTAGTGATTAGCCATCAGGAAAAGAGTTTAATGAAATGGAGCTACGGGCTTTCGTTCATTACTTTTTCTCTAAGCATTCTTGGTACATTTGTCGTTCGTTCTGGCATTATTACATCCGTACATGCTTTCGCCGTCGATCCTACTCGTGGCGTTGTATTGATAGCTATGCTCATTATTTTGGTTTTGGTTGGTTTTGGCAGTCAGATTTTTAGAAGCGATGATATCGAATCTAAGCCAATTCAAAGTTTCACAAGCCGCCGTTTTCTTTTCTTACTAAGTAATGGATTATTTACTATAGCAATGATCACTGTGTTGCTTGGCACCTTCTATCCTATGATTTTCCAAATATTTGGCTTAGGGAAAATTTCTGTAGGGGCACCATACTTTAATACGCTTTTTGCTCCCCTTACCTTTTTGGCTTTGATTTTAATGAGTGCTGCCAGCCTATTAAAAGGTGGCAGGAATGTTAAAAAATTAAGTGCTATTTTTGGTGTGTTCGCTCTGTTGATTGGTTTCGTATTGTATCGTGTTCAGTACGAGTCAATACAACCCATGGTTCTATCTACGTGGACTTTGTGTACGTTCGTTTTAATTAGCATGATGTATCGATTTTACGGGGTAAAATCTGTCAGAAATAAAATAACGATGTTACCGATGCTTTTGGCACATGGAGGCATAGTATTAGCGTGTATTGGTGCAAGTATGAATGCTCATCACTCTGTTGAAACCAGTGCCAAAATGGGTGTTGGAGACAGTGTGAAGTTTGAGCGATTTTATTTGGTTTTTGAAAGTCAGAACTTGTTTGTCGGGCCAAATTATACAGCAGAGCAAGTACTATTACGTATTAACGATCATCAATCGGTTATTCCTGAAAGAAGGCATTATCAAGTCCGTGTAATGAACATGACCGAGCCGGGAATTAAAAGCTATTGGCATGGAGATTTGTACGTAACGCTAGGGGAAAAACTACATGATGGGTCTTTTGCTGTTCGCATACAGTATAAGGCTTACATACAGTGGATATGGTTTGGCGGACTAATGATGGTATTTGGCGGTATTGTTTCACTGGTTTTAAAGCGTAAACACCAACGCATAGAATTAAAGGGAAGGGTTAATGCGACAAGTTAAGCTTCTGGTACTCATCGCTATATTGATGACCGTATTTAGTATCCTTTATTATGGGTTAAACAACGGTAAAACTGAGCTGAATAATTCGATGATGAATGAACCGGTTCCAAGCTTTCGATTATCTTCGTTATCGGAGGACAAAATACTTGATGAATCATTATTTGTTGGTGAGCAACATACATTGCTTAATGTATGGGCTTCATGGTGTGCAGCATGCAAAATAGAGCATCCATTTCTTGTTGAGCTATCTGTTTCTGGTATCGATATAGTGGGTCTCAATTATAGAGACGTTCGCCAGGATGCAAAAAAGGTTATTGCTCAAGACGGAAACCCTTATTCTGAGATAGTGTTCGACCCAAATGGTGAGTTGGCTCTAGATCTTGGCGTGTTAGGGGCTCCAGAGACCTTTGTAATAGATAATAAAGGGATGATTCTCAAGAGAGTGAGTGGCGTAATTGATGCGGAGGTTTGGGAAAACCAACTCGTTACCTATTTTCAACCATAATATTTCTAGTAGGTTACATGAAAAAAATATTGTTCTTGGTAGTGTCAGTGTTATCACTTCAATTGATTCCCTTTAGTGGGATCGCTGCAAACAATGATGCGCCTGTTATTTTCTACGACAACAATAAAGACGTTGCAATAAAGGCAGAACTATTCGAATTTGATTCTGAGCAACAGCGGCAAGAAGCGGTCAGGCTTGCAAAAAGTCTCCGTTGCCCTCAATGCCAAAATCAAAATTTAGTTGAGTCTAACTCACCAGTGGCAAAAGATTTACGGCTCAAAGTGTACCAAATGGTCAAGGAAGGCCAGAGTGATGATGAGATAGTAGAGTTTATGACTCATCGTTTTGGTGACTTTGTTCTTTATGATCCAGCATTATCTACTCGCACCATCGTCCTATGGTTCTTTCCGGTTCTTTTATTAGTTTTAGGGCTGTTTCTTGCTTTTAACATGGTAAAACCTAAACGAAATATCGATGACAACACTGATTAAAACTTGTAAGGCTTGTTAATTGTTATAATATAACAACTGTAGCGATTAAGTTGATGACTGCCGCTTTCTAATAGTTATGACATATCATTGAAATTATTGACTACAATCCCAATGTTGTAGTTATCGTCTAGAATATCATTAGGTCATTAATGTAATAGATACGTTAATGAGTATGTAAGTGAGTATAAATATGGCTGAAGTCCGCGCCAGGGTAGCCTTGAAGGTTGGCTTAAAAAGTAATATCGATGCAGAAATTCTTTCATTCCGTGATCTAGAAAGTGACAAAGAGCATGTCGCTTTGATTTTTAAAAATGCAGATCATAAAACAGATACGCCATTAGTTAGAATGCATTCAGAATGTTTGACTGGGGACGTTTTCCATTCATCGCGATGTGATTGTGGTGAACAGCTGGAAGAGACCATCAATAAAATGGGAGAGCAGGGTGGGATAATACTCTATCTTCGCCAAGAAGGGCGAGGAATAGGTTTATACAATAAAATTGACGCCTACCGCTTGCAGAGTGAAGGAATGAATACCTACGAGGCGAATAATCACCTCGGTTTCGGCGATGACCTTCGAGACTTCACTGAAGCCGCACAAATGCTTAAAGCGTTAGGAATTAACTCAGTTAATTTGATTACCAACAACCCAAAAAAATCAAAGAACTTCAAGGTTTGGGCATAGACATTAAAAGTGTAATTAATACTTCTGCGCATGTTAAGCACGGTAATGAAAGTTACCTAAAAGCTAAGGTATCCCACGGCAAACATGATCTCGATATATAAGTAATTCAACTATTTAAAAACTAAAAAACCTCACTTTGTGGGGTTTTTTAGTTTTTACTATTTGCGGTAATTCTTAATTATGCCAACGCTAAAGCTAACACCTAGTGTTATATTGTCTTATCCTTTATATATAGCAGTAATACGGTATCTAATGAATGATTAGTCGTTTTTTCTTAATACTTACAATGAGTGTTGCTCCCCTCTCTTTTGCACAAGATGATCTGTATCATTTTAACTGGGCACATCTTGACCAAGAGGTAGCCTCAACGGTAACTTATTCTGATGCAGTGAATGAGATATACGCACAGCGTAAATTTCAACTTATCTGGCATGAACCAAAAACTTCCCAATCTTTAGAAGCATTGTTAACCATAATAACCTACGCAGAAATTAGCGACTTTTTCTCAGCACGATTATTGGTGCTGAGAAAATTAAGAGATGATGGCCTTTGGTATGAATATGATGTCGTAGCGACCGATACGTTGTTGAACTTTGTCAATTACACAAACTTAGTTAGAGAAAACGGTTTTGACTGGTATTACGGAGGTAGAGTTGAGTTGCCACAGATTCCTCTGAATAGTTACGTCGTTAACGATTTTATTAGAACCGTTGAAAAAAGCGCTCTTGTTGAATACGTAACTGCTTTAAATGGTACTCCTGAACAGATGGATGTTGTAATTGATGCCATAGCTCTACTTACAGAAGCTATGGAGTCGGGGTTACCTAAATACGCTCAGGCTGGAATAATCAGACCCGGTGATGGCATATACAATAAAAAGCAATTGTTCGATCGCTTAAAAGTCGTTGGTATAGACGTAGACGCTGTTCAATTAGATTCAATGGAGTATGACAAGCCGCTTATTAAGGCTGTTAAACAATTTCAGAAAATGCATGGCTTAAAAGTCGATGGGATTATAGGTAAAGAGACTTTATTCTGGGTTAATATGCCGTTAGAGCAACGTTTACGTATGATTGCTCTTAATACTGAACGCTCAAGACTCATGCCTAAGGATTTAAATAATACGGTCATCGTAAATTTACCGAGTTTCCATCTATATTACTGGTATCAGGGTAAACCTGAATTTTCTTCAAAAGTAATTGTAGGCAAGAAGAAAAGGAAAACGCCATTGCTCCGAGTGAAAATGGATACATTAATCATGAATCCTTCATGGAATGTACCTAATAAATTGGTACGAGAAGATATTATTCCTCTGATTAAAAAAGATGAGGGTTATCTTGAAAGAATGAATATGAAAATTGTCAAAAATTGGAGTACTAAAGAAATAGTAGACCCTTCCACAATTGATTGGCAAACTCTGGACCCAGATACTTTTTCCTATAATATGACCCAAGCTCCAGGGAAAAGAAATGCATTAGGCGCATTTAAGTTTAATACGCCAAACGCTAGAGCAATTTATCTCCACGACACACCTTCAAAATATCTCTTTAACAAAACATCACGCGCTTATAGCTCTGGTTGTATTAGGGTTCAGTATGCGGACAAGTTTGCCCAAACTTTGATGAAAGTGCAGGGTATTGAGCCGCCTAAGCAGTCTACTACTGAAGATCTTACAATGCATCGAGTTGCGCTCAAAAGACATATACCCGTTCATATACTTTATCAAACAGCATGGATAAAAAATGGACTTGTACAATATCGAAAAGATATCTATGGATACGACTATCGAGCTTCAGATCTAAATCTAACAAAAAACTGACAAATCGAGCTTTCCCTAAAATTCTTATAAAATTCAATATTCAATCTAACAATTGTTGGCTTGAATATTGTATGCATATTTAATATAGAGGAATTTGGGGGCGTGGACTATTTGACTGAACAAATAATGTACGCTAATTTGCACAGCTAGATTTAGTGAAGAAGACATATATGCCAATTAATACAGTAGACCGCCGACAGTTTTTACGCTTTGCCACCGGTAGCGTAGCCCTTGCCACTCTCTATCCTACAGGAGCATTAGCATCAGCTATTGAAAGTAACCCTATCAGTAAAAAGAACAAGGTTTTGGCATTTAATAATCTTCATACTGGAGAGAAGCTCCAAACTCAGTTTTATTCTAATAATAAATTTATCGATTCCGAATTGAATAAAATTTATCATATATTCCGAGACTTTAGGCAAAATGAAATTCATCAAATTGACACGCACCTTTTGAGTCAACTTGATTCTATTCAATCCTTGTTAAACACGGATGCCGAAGTTCAAATAATTTCTGGGTACCGCTCTCCATTAACGAATGAACAATTGCGATCTAACTCCTCTGGTGTGGCAAAAAAGAGCTTCCATATGTTAGGGCAGGCAATGGATTTCCGTTTAGATGGTGTTCCGTTGGATGAAGTTCGTGATGCCGCTAGAATACTCAAAGCCGGTGGCGTTGGTTATTATCCAAATAGTAATTTCGTTCATATTGATTCAGGGCCTGTTCGTTCTTGGTAACAAGCTTGTATTGTGTCTTCTCAAATGTCATAGTTTTGCTCTCAACTTAAATTTACGAGCAAAGCTATGAGTCTTAAATATCAAATTGTCCCTGTTACCTCCTTCGCGCAAAACTGTTCAATTGTCTGGTGTGATGAAACCATGAAAGGAGTTGTCATTGATCCCGGTGGCGACGTGAAGCAACTGGAAATGTTGATTCAAGAATTAAACGTAGAAATCGTAAATATACTGCTGACTCATGGACATTTAGATCATGTGGGCGGTACGCAACCTTTAGCTGCAGGATTGAACGTCGCAGTAATTGGTCCTCATAAGGCCGATAATTTCTGGCTACAAGGGTTGGAAGGGCAGAGTAAAATGTTTGGCTTCCCATTAACGGAAGCTTTCGAACCGCAACAGTGGTTGGTTGACGGTGATGTAGTTAAGTTTGGTAATCAGGAAATGGCGGTTTATCATACGCCCGGACATACACCCGGTCATGTCGTCTTTTATAGCAAAGACGCACAACTTACCTTTGTAGGTGATGTTTTGTTTGCCGGAGGAATTGGCCGTACTGATTTTCCTCAGGGTGATCACGCTACGCTGATCGCATCGATTAAGTCTAAGTTATGGCCACTAGGCAATGATGTTGAGTTTGTACCAGGGCATGGACCTATGTCTACATTTGGTAGAGAGAGAAGAACCAATCCATTTGTTGCTGACGAAATGCCATTATATTAATTATCATTAGACCTTCTTTTTAATTAGACGAAAGCCAAATTTATTGGTTTTCGTTCATTTAATATCCAACCTATCGCCCAAAACTGTAATTCATCAATAATATTTGGTATAAAAGCGCTCTTTAGTTTTTACAGCTGCGAATTTTAGGAAAATACAATGAGACTCGCTCATAAACGTAAAGTGCAAATGAAATTGCAAAAACGTGTTAAATCTGTTTTGTCTGCTACTGCAGAAAAACCAGTACAGAAAAAAATAGTTAAAAAAGACGAAGCTCCAGCAAAGAAAGTGGCTGCGCCTAGTGCTTCAACAACGGTATCCTTAACGCCAAAGCAACAGCAGGTTCTTGATATTGTTTTGAAAAACCCTGAAGGAATCAATAGCAAAAATATCGGTCTTGAAGCTGGTCAAGAAGCGGCGAAGGCGGCATCTTGGGCTACAGGGGCATTGAAGAAGCTATTAGAAGAAAATATTGTTCAGAAAGAACAGCTCGAAGGTAACAAGGTTCAATATAAAGCAAACTAAAATATGAGCATTACCTTCATATACTTGAAGCTCCTTTCTAGGAGCTTTTTTAGTTCTGGAACTGCTTGAATGCGCTATAGCTCACAATATTCTAACAATTAACTATTCGTGAATACATTAATATACTTACGTGTTGAGTTAGATAGATTGTGAAAGCCTAATTTTTAACTGATTGTAATATAGATATTATTCACCCCTAGTAATTCAATAAATACGTATTTATACGTAATACTAAGGTCTAACGTTACTTGGTGTTTGTTAAATGTGTGCGTGTTCCTGCCGATTTCATTATTTGTTGATTGTGTCCATTGTTATTTCGTCTGCTTACTGGAGTAAGCATGGGATAAAACAAAGGACGTAAAAAATGAGCCTAATTTCAAAATCAGTAAAACGAGTATTTACAGGCACGATGGTTGTCGCAGCAGCGTGTACAGCGCTTATGGCAACGAGCGTTACAGCAGCAGAAAAAGTGTATAGACTAAAATTAGCAGAGACATGGGGACCGAATTTTCCAGTTTTTGGTGACGCAACTAAGAATATGGCGGCAATGGCTGAAAAAATGTCAAACGGTCGCCTTGTTATACGTATTGATTCAGCCAACAAACACAAAGCACCATTAGGTGTCTTTGATATGGTTAAGTCTGGTCAATATGATATGGGACACTCAGGTTCATATTACTGGAAAGGTAAAGTTCCGAATACTTTATACTTTACTTCAATGCCTTTCGGCATGACACCGTCGGAACAATATGCATGGTTCTATCATGGTGGTGGCATGGAGTTAATGGATCAGGTATATGCTCCTCATAACCTACTTTCGTTTCCTGGTGGTAACACGGATATACAGATGGGTGGCTGGTTTCAAAAAGAGATTAATAGCGTAGACGATTTGAAAGGTCTGAAAATGCGTATTCCTGGGTTTGCTGGAGAAGTTCTAGCTGAGCTAGGAGCAAAACCCACGAACATTGCTCCGGGCGAGCTATATACTTCTTTAGAACGTCGTACTATTGATGCATTAGAGTGGGTTGGTCCTTCATTAGATTTACGTATGGGTTTCCACAAAATTGCACCTTATTACTACACTGGTTGGCATGAGCCTGGTTCTGAATTGCAGTTCTTGGTAAACAAACGTACTTACGAAAAATTGCCAGAAGATTTGCGAGAGATATTACGTATAGCAATGCGCACAGCCGCTTACGATATGTACACACAAGCAACACATGAAAGTGGTAAGAACTGGGTTTCAATGAAGACTGAATATCCAAATGTGCAGGTAAAAGACTTTCCACCAGAAGTAATGAAAGCATTACGTGAAGCGAATGATAAGCTTTTAGCCGAGCATGCAGCGAAAGATCCGCTAACGAAAGAGATTCAAGAATCTCAAGCTTCCTACCTAAAACAAGTACGTTCATGGACCGATATTTCACATAGAGCATACTTAAATAGCCAAGCTGCCACTAAATAAGCATAAAATCGTAAAAAAGAGCAAGAAAAATAAAGGCTTGCTCTAGTAGCCTAAGAAAAAATCCATAATAATAACAAGCGCTGCCATAAGGCAGCGTTATATTTAAATTATCAATTCCACGGAGTTCGGAATGAGAAGTCTTATCAAGATGGAACAGTTGTTCAATCGTATAGGCGATTTATTAGGCTGGCTTGCCAGTATTCTATTTATCCTGCTAGTTATTAACGTTGTATTTGATGTTGTCATGCGCTACGCATTTAACGACGTATCCATTGCTTTCCAAGAATTAGAATGGCACTTGTTTTCTGCTGTATTTTTGCTTGGTGTTCCTTATGCTATTCGTTCTGCTGGGCATGTCCGAGTAGACATTGTGTACGAAAGATTGTCTGTCAAAGTTCAATCTATTATCGACCTTATTGGCACCCTCGTTTTTCTATTACCTTTTTGTCTTTTGGTTGGTTGGTTTGGAATCGACTTTGCAAAAGAGAGCTACGCTCTTGGCGAAACATCAGGCGATCCCGGAGGGTTACCATATCGTTGGGTGATTAAGGCACTTATCCCAGTTTCATTTTTTTGTATGGCATTCAGTGGCGTTGGTCTGATACTGAATTCTGTTAATAACATCATCAGTCCTAAAAGGGCTATCCTAGATGCTAACGGGGGCGAATCATGATCGGTATTGTAATGTTTTTCGTAGCGCTGCTGGCATTGTTACTTGGTTTCCCAGTTGCATTTACCTTCGGTGGTATCGCATTCCTATTTGGTACGTGGGCGGAAGGCATCGAAATGTTTGCCTTTATGCCATATCGAATACAGTCGATTATGGAAAATACCGTTTTGATGGCGGTTCCACTATTTGTATTTATGGGGTTGGTTCTACAAAAAACTAAACTGGCGGAGCAATTATTAGAGTCAATGGGCCGTTTGTTCGGTGGTGTTCGCGGTGGTATCGCGATCTCGACAGTGTTAGTAGGAGCGCTACTTGCAGCATCTACTGGCGTGGTTGGGGCATCGGTTGTCGCGATGGGCCTAATTTCTTTACCTGTTATGCTTAAATATAATTACGACAAAGGGTTAGCTTGCGGAACGATCTGTGCTTCAGGAACATTAGGTCAGATTATCCCGCCATCAATCGTGCTAATTCTGCTTGGTGATGTATTAGGCGTTCCAGTCGGTGATCTTTTCCATGCGGCGATAGGGCCAGGCTTTGTTCTGGTTGGTGCATACATTATCTATATCTTAATTTACGCCAAGTTGAATCCAGAAGCGGCACAGATTATAGAAAGAGATGAGTCTATATCGAGAAGGGAAGAAGTATTTACTGCGCTTAAGGCCGTGATTCCGCCACTAGCTCTTATAATTGTGGTGCTAGGATCAATATTTGCCGGTATAGCAACACCAACCGAATCTGCTGCGTTGGGTGGAGCAGGCGCTATTGTTCTTGCACTACTCTATAAACAGTTCAGCTTCCGCATGGTGTATGAGGCATCGAAAGAAACCGTTAAAGTAACGGCAATGGTGTTTGCTATATTGCTTGGGGCGACCGCGTTTTCGATGGCCTTTAGTTATACTGGTGGCGACTTATTAGTTGAAGAGTGGATGCTTGAGTTACCTGGCGAGAAATGGGGTTTCCTCATTATTGTTATGCTTGTGGTTTTGGTACTTGGTTTTTTTATCGATTTCGTAGAGATCTGTTTTATCATCGTACCGATTATTGCCCCTGTTGCTGAACTTATGGGCATTGATATGGTTTGGTTTGCTATTTTGATAGCAATGAATTTACAGACTTCTTTCTTAACGCCACCATTTGGCTTTAGTCTGTTTTACTTAAAAGGTGTTGCACCTAAAGGCGTGACGACCGCAGACATATATCGGGGTGTATTGCCGTTTATACTGATTCAGGTCGCCGTGTTAGCGAGCTTAATGGTATTTCCGGAATTTTATGGAATGTGATCAAATCCGAGGTTAATCCTCTTGAATTACAATCTATTAACATTTGTTGTTATGATAAAACCGTTCGTATTTTACGAGCGGTTTTTTATTTCATGCGATGTAGAGTTAATTAAGGAAAAGTATGCCATTAAAAGCGAAGTTAATCCTTTTAACCCTTATTCCTTTGATAATGGTTAGTGCGAGTATTAGTTGGATATCTATCTATCAAGCGAAGTCTTTAGGTCAAAAAGAGATAGAAATATTTCGTGAAAACTTAATTCAGGCTAGAGAAGCCGCGCTAAAAGATAGTATTGATATGGCTATCAGTGCTATTTCCCCTATCTATGATAATTCCACTAGCGATGACGTAATCGCTCAAGATCAGGTAAAAAAATACTCGGTCAATTAAGCTATGGGAATGATGGCTACTTCTTCGTCTATGATACTAACGGTGTGAATCTGGTTCACCCTATATTACCTGATTTAGTAGGGAAGAACTTAATTGATCTTCAAGATAAGAATGGTGATTTTCTTATTGAGGCACTCTTGTTTCAAGCCCAAGCAGGTGGTGGGTTTCATCGTTATTTATGGCAAAAACCGTCGACGAATGAAGTAGTTCAAAAGTTAAGTTACGCGGCTTGGTTAGAAAAATGGGATTGGATGATTGGTACCGGGCTTTATATCGAAGATATAAGCAGTGAAGTCATGGAGATGCAAGAGACGGTGAATAAAAACATAGAGACCACATTCTTTTCGGTGATTTCTATATTGGCTGTAACTGTCGCGGTTATTATCGTTCTCACCTTGGCTATCAACTTGCACGAGCACCGGTTAGCGGATCGACACTTAAAAGAACTAGCGCACAAAACCGTGATGTTTCAAGAAGATGAAAAAAAACATTTGGCACGTGAGTTACATGATGGCATTAATCAGTTGTTAGTTTCGAGTAAATGTCATTTAGAGCTTTTAGATAATAAATTAGATCATCATGGGATGAGTGATGAATTAAATCAACATATTGAAAAGTCGCAAAGTTCACTCTCCACAGCTATAAATGAAGTGCGCAGAATTTCACATAACCTTAGACCAAGTGCGTTGGATGATATTGGATTAGAAGCAGCATTAATGACATTGTTGAAGGATTTCAGGCTCCACTCAGGGATTGAAATCGAGACCTTATTCGATACACAAGATGGAAAGCTTCAGTCAGAAATTGCTACAACACTCTATCGAGTAACTCAAGAGTCTTTAACTAATATTGAAAAACACGCGAATGCATCAAAAATCACAGTTATTTTGCATCAAATGGGTAACATGTTACAGCTCATGATTAGAGATGATGGTATTGGTTTTAACGAGATAGATGGCTCGGTTAAAAAGGGTATTGGACTTCGCAATATGAGAGAGCGAGTTGAATTTATTGGCGGAGAATTTGAGCTCTCAAGTGAACCGCATTTGGGGACTGAGATTACAGTGCTACTTAACTTAGATGGATTACTGGTATGGAAAAGCCGATAAATATAATTATTGTAGATGATCATCAAGTCGTATTAGAGGGTTTTATGGCAAGACTTGAGATCGAGCCTGAAATTCAAGTAGTGGCAACAGCGTCAAATGGATTAGAAGCGATTGATATGGTGAAGCAGTATCTACCAGACGTGGTTTTAATGGACGTGAGTATGCCAATCATGAACGGAATAGATGCGACTAAGTTGATAAAAGAAGAGTTTCCAGAGGTAAAGGTGCTCATGTTAACCATGCATGACAACCGCGAGTATATAATGAATGTAATGCAAGCAGGGGCCGTTGGTTACATGCTTAAAGAGATTTCAGCAGAAAAAATGGTACAGGCTATCAAGACGGTTAACCTAGGTTCAACGTATTTCTGCGAGTCTACAACTCAAACTCTGTTCACCGAGGCGATTATTCCTGCGGCTAAAAAAACCAATCCACTCAGCCGAAGAGAAGAATCGGTATTAAAATTGGTAGCACAGGGGAGTAGTAGCAAAAAAATAGCCAGTTTGCTTAATATTAGTTATAGAACCGTTGAAACCCATAGGCAAAATATTAAGCATAAGCTCGATGTCCATTCGACCGCTGAACTAGCTAAATATGCGGTAGAAAATGGTCTACTGAACTAAAAAAACCGCTATCTCTTAAGAAAAAGCGGTTCAATATATAAGTTAGTAGGCGCTATGCGGTTTTATAAAACAGCAGCGATACCTTTACAAAGTGGACCCATGTTTGCTTTTGTCATACCCGCAACACTGACGCGGCCAGATCCAACGATATAGATAGAGAACTCTTGTTTTAATCGCTCCACTTGATCTTTGGTTAATCCTGAGAATGAGAACATGCCGTTTTGACGTTCAATGAAGCTAAAGTCACTAGTGACACCTTCGGCTTTTAGTGTTTCTACAAACAGCGTACGCATCTCTTGTATGCGATCGCGCATCTCTGCCACTTCTTGTTCCCATTCAGCTCTTAGTTCCGGGTTGTTTAGAATATAAGTAACAACGGCAGAGCCGTGGGCCGGTGGATTCGAGTAGATAGAGCGGATGATGGCTTTAACTTGAGAAAACGCTGTCGTTGCAACATCATCTGACTCGGCAACGATAGTAAATGCACCTACACGTTCGTTGTACAAACCAAAGTTTTTCGAGAAAGAGCTTGCGACAAGCATCTCTTTATTGAACTTAGCAAAGGTACGTAAGCCTGCCGCATCTTCTTCTACACCTTTTGCAAAGCCTTGATACGCAAAATCAAATAATGGAACGAGTTTTTTATCTGCACAAAGTTTAGCAAGTTGTTCCCACTCTTCTGCTGTTGGGTCGATACCTGTAGGGTTATGACAACAGCCGTGCAATAGAACAATGTCGCCTTCGCTAGCATGAGAAAGGTCAGCAACCATAGCTGCAAAGTCTTTCTCTTTTAATTCTGCGTTGTAGTAACTGTATTGGACTGTTTCTAAGCCAGCAGCAGTAAATACGCTATTGTGGTTAGCCCACGTAGGGTTGCTGATCCAGATTTTTGGGGCACCGAGTTGACGCTTAATGAATTCACCGGCAACACGCAATGCACCTGTACCACCTGGAGCTTGTGCTGTTTTAGCACGTTTTTCAGAAACTATTTCTGAATCTGCACCAAATAAAAGCTTTTGAACGGCTAGTCCGTACTCAGCTGTACCTTCAATGGTTAGGTAAGATTTTGTTTTCTCAGATTCTAGGATAACGGCTTCCGCTTTTTTAACGGTAGCGAGTACAGGCGTTGTTCCCTGCTCATCCTTATAAATACCAGCGCCTAAGTTGATTTTCTCAGGGTTAGTGTCTTTTTTAAATAGCTCTGTTAGGCCAAGAATAGGGTCGGCTGGTGCGGCAGCAACTTTCTCAAACATAATCTTCATCCGTGTTTATTAATAGTGGGTTGCTTTATTTATACCTGTATGATTGAAAACTGACAACAGTAAAAAAGCAGAAAAACCTAAATTAAGTTAATTTGGATGAAATTAATGATTTAAGTCAGTCTATTTAGCAATTAAAACAGTAAAAAGCACAAAATTAGCTGAAGTTGTTAAAAGTTGCTGTTCGTTTTTTATACGTAAAAACCTTAATGGTTTTTATCTTTTAAACGAGTGGCAATGTCTATGAACTCAGTCTCTACCGATAAAAATGCTTCAACGACTTGCGGGTCAAAGTGACTTCCGGATCCTTCTAAAATAATAGATTTTGCTTTTTCATGAGTAAAAGCGGGTTTATAGACTCTTTTTGAGATTAACGCGTCATAAACATCAGCCAATGCCATTAAACGCCCGGAAATAGGGATGTTTTTGCCTGATAATTGTTTGGGATAACCAGAACCATCCCATTTCTCATGGTGAGTAAGTGATATCTCTTTTGCCACATTTAAAAACGAGCAAGGCCCCATCTGTTCTTCTGCGAAAGAGAGAGCGTCGGCACCGATCTGTGGATGTTGTTTCATTACCTCAAATTCTTCTTCTGTTAGTTTTCCTGGTTTAAGCAATACATTGTCAGGAATGCCAACTTTACCCATATCATGAAGAGGTGCAGATTTATGTAAGATATCAATATAGGAAGGGCTAAGTATTTCTTTATATTCGGAGACAGACGATAAATTTAGAGCCAGAGCTTTAACATATTCCTGCGTTCTTAATATGTGGGCACCCGTTTCGTTGTCGCGAGTTTCGGCTAATGCAGACAAACTTACAATAGCGACGTCCCGTGTGTTTTCGACTTCTTCTCGAGTAGAATTAAGAGAATCTAACATCTCATTAGTTAATGATGCGACTGAGCCTAACTCATCGTGTTCGAAAATAGGAACCCGTACATTGACTTCTCCCGCACTTACTTTCTCTAGCGCCACTTCTTGAGAATCAAATATTTGTTTAAGCAGTTTTGTCCAACACACGATTATTGTAGCTGAATACAACATAAGTACCGATGAAACGTATATGAACTCTTTGATAACGCTTATGCGCCCCGTTCCGTCTAAAAGTCTCTCTGGGTTGTGTTCTAACCAATAGATATCTTTAACCTGTATCATGGTCAGCGATATGGTTAGGGCGATGATGACCAATGTGAACATAGATATCATCTGTTTGACGATAGAACGACGCTCACCCGTTAACGAGGTGACAAATTGGTCACTCCGGACATATCGGTTTTTATCGAGTAACTCTAAAATAGTACCGGACAGAAAACCAAATAACGTCATTCCAAAGACGACTTTTAAATTACTGTCTAGCGGGAAATCATAGCTAAGGTTATAAAATCCAGCTAAAGGAAAGCTGAAAATAAAAAAGAGTAAAGGGTCTAGTTTAGAAAGTTGCCCGTTGAAAGGAAAGTGGCCACGTGTTGATAACAAATGACGCGTTATATACAGTGCTAAAAATGTAAGCGCGACATGCGAGCCTATTTCTGTGCCAGAGAGGGTTTCAAGCATAGGGCAGACTCGGCCCCCATAAGTGCCAAATATTATGCCGGCGACGCTGTAATTTACCAAGGTATTGGTGAATTGGTATTGCGGTTTATACATTGTCGTTCCTTAATGTGACGCTGACAGTTATCTAAATAGATAAGACCAAGTAATCAAACAGTTTATTTCATAAGTAGAGAAATGGAACGAAAATCATAAAAAAAGCCACCCAAAATGGGCGGCTCTTATCAGTTTACTTCTTATGTATTGCTGATTTAACAATGCATAGGATGCTATTTAGAAGCTGGCACTTCTAGGGGTTCTTGGGAACGGAATAACATCACGTACATTTGCCATACCAGTAACATAAGAAACAAGGCGTTCGAAACCTAAACCAAAACCAGCGTGCGGTACTGTACCGTAGCGACGAAGATCGCGATACCAGCTCATATGTTCAGGATCAATATTCATTTCACGCATACGGTTGTCTAGAACGTCAAGACGTTCTTCACGTTGAGAACCACCAATGATTTCACCAATGCCGGGTGCAAGAACATCCATTGCAGCAACTGTTTTACCATCGTCGTTCATGCGCATATAGAATGCTTTGATGTCTTTTGGATAGTTTTTAACAATCACTGGCGCTTTAAAGTGTTCTTCAGCTAAGAAACGCTCATGTTCAGAAGACATATCGATGCCCCACTCAACATCGAATTCAAACTTTCTTCCAGAATCTAAGAGTATTTGAATGGCGTCGGTATAATCGACCTGAGCAAAATCAGAGTCGACAAATTGTTCTAAACGACTAATCGCTTCTTTGTTTATGCGTTGTGCGAAAAATTCAAGATCATCGCGACGTTCATCCAGTACAGCCTTGAAAACGTACTTAAGCATATCTTCCGCTAAGGTTGCAACATCATCAAGATCTGCAAACGCGACTTCTGGTTCAACCATCCAAAATTCCGCTAAGTGACGGCTAGTATTGGAGTTCTCTGCACGGAACGTAGGGCCAAATGTGTATACCTTGCTAAGTGCACAGGCGTAAGCTTCTGCATTAAGTTGGCCTGATACCGTTAGGAAGGTTTCTTTACCAAAGAAGTCTTCGTTATAGTCGATATCACCTTTCTCTGTGCGAGGAAGGTTAGTCATATCAAGAGTAGAAACACGGAACATCTCACCGGCGCCTTCTGCATCGGAAGAGGTGATCAACGGAGCAGACATCCAGTAGTATCCGTTTTCATGATAAAAGCGGTGTATAGCTTGAGATAAACAGTTGCGCACACGAGCAACTGCGCCAATTACGTTAGTGCGAGGACGAAGGTGTGCAACTTCACGCAAATACTCTATTGAGTGGCGTGTTTTAGCCATCGGGTAAGTATCAGCATCTTCTACCCAGCCAACCACTTTTACATTTGTTGCTGCAAGCTCGAAATCTTGTCCTTTAGCTGGAGACTCAACAATAGTGCCCGTTACTTCAACCGAGCAACCAGCCGTTAGCTTTAAAACTTCATTAGAATAATTGTCTAAATTATTAGGGACCACGGCCTGAATCGGGTCGAAACAAGAGCCGT
Source organism: Vibrio algarum (assembly GCF_028204155.1). Lineage (NCBI taxonomy): Bacteria > Pseudomonadati > Pseudomonadota > Gammaproteobacteria > Vibrionales > Vibrionaceae > Vibrio > Vibrio algarum. The sequence goes on from NZ_JAQLOI010000001.1 coordinate 1,874,986, forward strand.
CATAAATGGCAAGAAAGGAGATACCAGCTTTGGAATCTCGACGTGTACGGATCCAGCCCTTAACAGTAACTTCACTGTCAACCGCTAGCTTTCCGCCTAAAACGTCTTTTACAGGCGCGTAAGTCATTTTATTTTTATTCTCCATAAAGAATTTACAGCCAGCAACGCCGTTTTGTCGCAACGATGCTGACCAAATTTAGAAATTATTTTATTCAAACTGCGATATTACCTGTCAATTGAATCGCTTCAAGCCCAAATGACAAATAAATAATGAAAAAGTGCAAAATAACGTTGAACACGGCTCAATTTGAGCTGAGGCTTAAGCGTTTTGTTTATGATGTATTCAATTTACATCGAAATTAACTGATTTTCTTTCTCATAATATGCTGTGGTCCGGCATCTCCACCAAAGTAGAAAGTATCAGTGTCAATAAAACCTGCTTTCTCGTAGCAGCGATAAGCGTGAATGTTCTTTTTATTGACGGTTAGGCAGATAGACGAACTGTCAGAGTACGCACCATAGACGTAAACAAGTAAACGTTTCATTGCTAATGTGCCGTAACCTTTTCCTTGATACTGTTTACCAATCACGAGATTTCGAAGACCTAATTCGTTTTTTTCAGCAAAGGTAAATTTTTTATCAAAGGCTTTGTCAATCACGAAGAAACCAAGGAGTTCTTTTCCTTCGTTTACAACATAAAAATCTTGTTCGGGGGCTCTATTTTTGTAAAGGTCGCCAAACCCAGAGACAAACGTTTCTTGACTAGGATCTATTTCCAGTTCCATTAGTGTCGAATAATCTCTTAGTTTGGCTTTTCTAATAGTAATCATTGACTGGTCAAATCCAATTTATTGGTTGTTAATACATGAGTTAGAATAACTCAGTTTAGTTGAAGTTGCAGCGCTTGAATAATCTGTGCGGTAACACCCCAGATAAAATGTTCTTTATACGGAATGGCAAATATTCGATGAGAATAATGCTTGAATCGAAAAACATGACTGTACAATTGGTCGATATTAAATAGATGGTCCGCTGGCACTTCAAAAACACTTTCAACTTCGTTGGCATCAATGGTTGTTTGGTAATGTTCTTCAACGAGTGCAATGACGGGTGTCACCATAAATCGGCTGAACGTCATTAGTGGGGAGTTCCCCAAGAACGGTCACTAATGTTGGGTCTAGTCCTATTTCTTCTTGGGCCTCACGAATAGCAGCTTGTTGAAGTGAAATATCACCTTCTTCCAGTTTCCCTCCGGGAAAACTGATTTGACCGGGGTGATGACGAAGATGACTAGCGCGCTTTGTAAGAATAACGTGTAAACCATCAGCTCGTTGAACACAACCAATTAACACAGCTGCCTGACGTAAACTATCAGGCTCTAATTTTTGCAAACGTTCTAGTGACTCAGCATGGTATTCAACGGGAATATTTAAGCAGAAGTTTTGTATCAACGTTTGGAGGTTCATTTAAGTGCGCTCTCTTAGCTATCCGCAAGTATAGGCAAAATCTTGCTTAATTTATCTAGTGTTTCCTGGTATTCCGATTCAGCCTGACTATCTGCTACTAAGCCGCCACCAGCCCACGCATATAAATTCTGGTCGTTTGCGACTAAGGTTCTGATGGTAATACTGCTATCCATTCCTCCGGAACGATTAATATAGCCAATGCTACCGCAATAAATGCTGCGCCTGTGCGGTTCTAATTCTTCGATAATTTCCATTGCTCGAACTTTAGGTGCGCCAGTTATTGAACCGCCAGGAAAGCAAGCACGTAAACAATCAGTTGCGTTGTATTCATCATCTAGTTCTGCAACAACGGTGCTCACTAAGTGATGCACTGCTGGAAAACTTTCTACTTCAAACAGCAGCGGGACTTGTACCGTTCCTGGTTTTGCTACTCGACCAATATCGTTGCGTAGAAGATCCACTATCATCAAATTCTCGGCTTGGTCTTTTTCAGTATTAACGAGATCTTGTACGTTTTCCATGTCCTTTACTGGATTGTCAGATCGAGGACGGGTTCCTTTAATCGGCTTAGTCTCAATTTTCCTATCTTTTATTTGTAAAAATCGTTCAGGCGAAACACTTAAAACTGCATTGTTCTTTAATTTTATAAAAGCAGAAAAAGGAGCTTGGTTGGCTTTTTCTAAGTGACAATAAGCCTGCCAAATGCTTCCTTGGTATTGAGCACGAAATCGTTGCGCTAAGTTTATTTGATAGCAATCACCAGAATGCAGATATTCCTGAACAACATTGAATTTGGACACGTAATTGCGCTTAGTCATATTCGACTGCCAGTCAGATAACAATATGAATCGAGATAACACGGGCTGTTCTTGGCTAAGTAACCAGTCGAGGTTTTTTTCAGTCTCAAGGCCGACCATACAAGCTGTTTTATTATGGTGGTCGACAATTACAGCCCATTCATATAAGCCCACTGCCATATCCGGTACGTTGATATCTTTTTTCGCTATACAAGGCAATGTTTCTACTCGACGACCAAGGTCATAACCAAAATAGCCAAGCGCGCCACCCACAAAAGGCAGTTCAGAGTCGTCTTTGGTAGCCGGAAGTAATATATCGAGGTATTCCTGAACCAAGGAAAACGGATCGTTTGTTGAAACTACCAACGAACCTTGGTGCTTAATTTCAGTCGTCTTATCTGTGGTCACAAGGGTTGCGATAGGTTGGGCAACGAGCACGTCGTATCGGCTATCAGGGTGGCTGCTAGATGCCGACCTCAGCAACATAGACCATGATTGTTCAGCAATCGGCGAAAAGAGAGTTAATGCTAGATCAGGGGCATAGTCGAGTGAAATTGTACTGATATGGCTAGATTTACTGTTATTCATTTGTTTAATTTGTGACAAAGGCTTTAATCACTGAATGGCGCTAGGTTGCGAGCAAGAGTATCATAATTTAAAAATATAAATAATATTCAGTTGGATGTTATGGCACATCTCCTTGAATCTAATATGGAATAAAGAGGCAAGCAATGACGGTCATTTGTAAACAAGATTTAATCAGCAGTGTTGCTGACGCACTTCAATATATCTCTTATTATCACCCACTTGATTTTGTTAAAGCACTTGAGAGTGCGTATGAAAAAGAAGAAAGCAAAGCGGCTAAGGATGCAATAGCACAAATCCTTATCAACTCAAGAATGTCTGCAGAAGGTCGTCGACCAATCTGTCAAGATACCGGTATCGTCACTTGCTTTGTTAATATAGGAATGAAGGTTCAGTGGGACAGTGACCTTACGGTTCAAGAAATGGTGGATGAAGGGGTACGTCAGGCATACACCAACCCAGATAATCCACTGCGTGCATCGGTATTATCTGATCCTGCAGGTAAACGTATCAATACCAAGGATAATACACCGGCAGTTGTTCATATCAATATGGTGCCAGGTGATAAGGTAGAAGTGCAAATTGCGGCTAAAGGCGGCGGTTCAGAGAACAAAACCAAGATGGTGATGCTAAACCCGTCTGACGATATTGCAGAATGGGTATTAAAAACATTACCGACAATGGGCGCTGGTTGGTGTCCTCCGGGTATGTTAGGTATAGGTATCGGCGGCACAGCTGAAAAGGCAGCGGTTCTTGCAAAAGAGTCTTTGATGGAGCATATCGATATCCAAGAATTGATAGAGCGTGGACCAGCAAATACAGAAGAAGAGCTTCGTTTAGATATCTTTAATCGAGTAAATAAACTTGGTATTGGTGCGCAAGGCTTAGGTGGGTTAACCACCGTTGTCGACGTTAAGATTAAATCCGCGCCTACACATGCAGCATCAAAACCAGTATGTATGATTCCAAACTGTGCGGCGACACGCCATGTACATTTCACATTGGACGGAACTGGGCCAGCTGAACTGACGCCACCAAAATTGGAAGATTGGCCAAAAATCACATGGGAAGCCGATGCAAATACTCGCAGAGTCAATCTTGCTGAAGTGACTAAAGAAGATGTCAAAGAGTGGAAAACAGGCGAAACGGTTCTGCTTACTGGTAAAATTCTAACCGGTCGCGATGCTGCACATAAACGCATTCAAAGTATGCTTGAAAGTGGAGAAGGCCTACCAGAAGGTGTCGACTTCAAAGGTAAATTCATTTATTACGTAGGCCCGGTTGATGCCGTCAGAGATGAGGTAGTTGGTCCTGCAGGTCCTACAACGTCGACACGAATGGATAAGTTTACAGATATGATGCTTGAAGAGACCGGTCTGATGGGAATGATTGGTAAAGCTGAACGGGGTCCTGCAGCGATCGAATCTATCAAAAAGCATGAAGCCGTTTATCTAATGGCGGTTGGCGGCGCAGCGTATCTGGTTGCCAAAGCAATCAAAAAAGCACGCGTGGTTGCTTTTGAAGAACTTGGCATGGAAGCTATCTATGAATTTGATGTTGAAGATATGCCAGTTACGGTCGCGGTAGATTCACGTGGTGCGAATGCACACCAAATTGGCCCAGATACATGGAAAGTGAAAATAGCAGAGGCCGAGAAATAAAGGCTCAATGTTAAAAAAGCGCAGATTATTCTGCGCTTTTTCTTGATTTATCAATGCTATGGTATTTAATAAATGCAAAGGGCGTATTAATATAGATGCACCGCCTTAAAATAAAAACAAGGATGGAATAGAAAATGGCTCGTTTTGTACAAGTACTTCAGCTCATCATTGCTGTTATCGTTGGTTTTTTTGTAGTGAAAGATTTGATTTTGCACGGCATTGGTATTTTCAATCAACAGTGGGTAATGATTAGTATTGCGACGACTCTTTTATTAGAGATAGCTCTCTTTGTCATATATAAATTGATAGAAGACGATTAATAACGTCACTAATGTCTCTAAAATTGGTTGGCTTGTTGCCAACCATTTTGTCTCTTTGCCTTTTACTCTTCCTACCGTATTATCGAGTTAATCTAATCTAACCTGTATTTAAGACTCGTTGAGGATGAATAAATCAATGAAAAAAATTCGCCAAGAAGTTAATGATCTGTTCCATCGCGGAATGGATAGTCATTTGCGATTGGCCGTTACTGGGCTATCTAGGGCTGGTAAGACGGCGTTCATCACCTCATTGAGTAATCAACTTTTATATTCTTCCATTGAAGATAATCTTCCTTTGTTGTCGGCGTCACGAGATAAGCGATTGATTGGCGCTAAAAGAGTGCCACAAACGAATATGATGGTCCCAAGGTTCTCATACGATGAAGCGATGGAGTCGTTGCAAGGCATCCCACCGCAATGGCCTGAGCCAACGAAAGACGTCAGTGAAATTCGCCTTGCTCTGCGTTATAAACCGAACAAAGGGGCTAAACGTCTTTTGACCGATTCCTCTACATTGTACCTCGATATCATCGATTACCCTGGAGAATGGCTACTCGATCTACCACTACTTGAAATGAACTTTGAACAATGGTGTGACACTCAGTTTGCTTCTTTAAAAGGAATAAGAGCCGATTTAGCAAAGCCATGGTTAGATGAATTGAAAGCGATGGACCCGTTAGCTGAAGCGAATGAAAAAGAGATAGAAAGAGTATCACTCATCTACACAGACTATTTGCATCGCTGTAAAGAGCAGGGACTACACTGGGTTCAACCGGGACGTTTTGTTTTGCCGGGAGAATTAAAAGGCGCGCCTGTATTGCAGTTTTTCCCGTTTTCTTTGCCTGGCAATGCTGACAAACCGCAAAAAGCTGACAAGCACAGTCTCTATGGCATGTTACGTGCGCGCTATCAAGAATACCAAACAAAAGTGGTTAAGCGATTCTATAAAGAATATTTTTCTACATTTGATAGGCAGATAGTTTTGATTGATTGCTTACAGCCTCTAAACGCCGGTTATGAGTCTTTTCATGATATGAGAAGTGCATTAGAGCAGATCATGAAAAGCTTTAGATACGGTCGAAGTTCGTTATTAAAAAGGCTTTTCTCACCGCGTATAGACAAAATATTGTTTGCAAGTACTAAGGCGGATCACGTTACTCCTGAACAGCACACATCATTGCTTTCTTTGTTACAACAGATGGTGCATCCTTCATGGCAACACGCGGCCTTTGAGAATATAGAAATGGAGTGCATGACTATCGCTTCAATCCGCGCCACTACAACAGGGTTTGTCTCTAATGGTGACGAAAGTGTACCGGCATTAAGAGGCACGACCACAGACGGTACCCCATTAACACTTTATCCTGGAGAAGTACCACAAAAATTGCCAAAAGAAAGCTTTTGGCAAGATAATCAGTTTGAATTTAATAGTTTTCGGCCTATGGAATCTAGTAGCGATGCCGCCTTGAATCACATACGAATAGATAAGGCTTTACAGTATTTAATTGGGGATAAACTTAAATGACAGAATATAAAACAAAAAAAATCTTTTCTGAAAGCATTGATACCCCAAAACAAGACGATGATGAGCTAACGGTTCAAACTGCCTTTGAAGAGAAAGTTAAGTTTGTTCCTGCTGAAATAGAAGAAGAAAACACGGAGGCAGCGGAAGACCAACTAGAGTTTATTATTCGCCCCAATAAAAAGCATAAATGGTTTGGAGCTGGTTTAGTTGTGGCCTTTGCAGGGTTAATTGGCTGGCAAGCAGTCGATAGTGTGATTACGGCTGTTCAGTCTTCAGACTGGCTTTCCGTTGGTTGGTCTATTTTTGTTGCCTCAATAGCGAGTCTGGGTATTTCGGCGATTGGCAAAGAGTTATTAAAATTAAGAAGGTTACGCCACCATTTTTCTATTCATGAACAGAGTGAAGAGTTACTACAAAGCTCTGGGTTAGGGAAGGGAAAGCCATTTTGTGAAAAACTGGCTAAAGAGAGTGGTATCAGTGATGTAAATCCAAGCTTTACTCGTTGGCAGAAAGCGATTAATGATTCACATAGTGATGCAGAAGTGTTGCAAATGTACGAAGGCATGGTGATAACCAAACAGGATCAACAAGCGAAAGCGATTGTTGCTAAATTATCAACAGAGGCTGCAGTTCTTGTTGCCGTAAGTCCACTTGCTATCGCTGATATTTTGTTGGTGGCTTGGCGAAATTTTAAGTTAATAGATGATCTTGCAAATGTATATGGTGTTGAACTTGGTTATTGGTCGAGATTAAAGTTATTCAAATTAGTGTTAGTTAACATGGCAGCCGCAGGTGCAACAGAAGTGGCGACCGATGCAAGTATGGACTTATTGTCTATGGATCTTGCAGGTAAAGTGTCTGCTCGCGTTGCTCAAGGGTTTGGTGTCGGCATTCTAACTGCTAGGTTAGGATTAAGAGCCATGTCATTGTTACGTCCTATACCTTGGAACCAAGAAAGCAAAGTCCGATTAGGTGAAATCCGTAAAATCTTACTGGTAAAATTAAAAAATACTTTATAAATGACTTTAGTCTGTCTGTTTGAGCGCCAGTTGGATAACATTTTAATCATATAAGCTTAGATTTTATTTATGATCTTGACGTTGTAAATTCCTTAATACAAACTGGTGTCAACTTTTCCTGACACCTTGAAGGATTTTTCGTGCGTCTTGAAGTATTGTGTGAAGACCGCGTGGGGCTTACCCGCGAATTACTTGAGTTATTAGCATCTAGAAATATCGACTTACGTGGTATAGAAATTGACGTTGTTGGTATTATCTATCTTAGCTGCCGTGAAATAGAGTTTGAGGCATTTAGTGAGTTAATGGCTCAGATAAGGCGGATCTCTGGCGTAACCGATGTGCGCAAAATCCGATTTATGCCTAGCGAAAGGCATAACACGGAACTGGTTTCGCTACTTGCAAATTTACCAGACCCAGTGCTGTCAGTTAGTCTTACTGGTTGTATCGATATGGCTAACCATGCTGCTTGTGAATTGCTAGGCAAAGAAGTCGAAGCGATTATCGGTGAACAGATCTCCACGTATATACCAAGTTTTAATTTCTTAGACTGGATAGAAGGGGAGATAAACCGTAAGCGAGAGTCAACGGTTATCGATGGCCTAGATTACGTTTTAGAGGTCACACCGGTTTATATCAGCGAAGAAACCCAAAATGAGTCCGTCCTAGCGAGTGCAGTTGTTACACTCAAATCTCTTCTTCAAGATCAGTTAAAGGCCAATTTTTTACCTGAATCGAGCGCCATCGGTTTTGAACATTTCGTGGGTATATCCAATCGACATAAACTCCTTATGTCGCACGCAAAAAAATTAGTAATGCTCGATCAACCTTTGCTCATAGAAGGTGAAACAGGAACGGGTAAAGAGATGTTAGCCCGTGCTTGTCATGCTCGTTCAGAGAGAGCAACTAAGCCATTTCTAGTACTCAACTGTGCTTCAATGCCTGATGATGTAGCTGAGACCGAGTTATTTGGTCATGCGCCAGGGGCGTTTAATCAAGGTACTGGTCACAAAGGTATTTTTGAACAAGCTGACGGTGGCATCGTTTTCTTAGATGAAATTGGGGAAATGAGCTCGCATTTACAGATAAAACTGCTTAGATTCTTACAAGATGGCACCTATCGTCGTGTAGGAGAAGAAGATGAAATTCACGTAAACGTAAGGATTATTGCTTCTACCAAGCAAAATCTGGCAACGTTGACGGAGCAAGGTAAGTTCAGAGAAGATCTCTATTACCGCCTTAATGTATTGACCCTCTCAATACCGTCTCTTCGAGAGCGTCCTAGTGACGTATCTCCTTTACTCGACTTGTTTATCAATCGATATTCACTTCAATTAGGTATTAATAAACCAGATATTAGTTCTGAAGTAATTGAAGAGCTTTCCAATTATCAATGGCCTGGAAATATTAGAGAGTTAGACAATACCGTATTAAGGGCGATCACACAGCTTAACAGTGGATCACTCTCCCTCGACGACTTTCAACTACCTAAAGTAGAATCTACTATCCCGAATCATATTGGTGTCTCTTTGGATGGCTCGCTGGATGAGATTATGAAAGAGTACGAATCTCAGATCTTGGATAGGCTGTACCAATCGTTTCCATCTAGCCGAAAATTAGCAAAACGCTTAGGGGTATCACATACCTCTATTGCGAATAAACTAAGAGAATATGGAATAAAGAAACTGTAATGTGGAAAGAATTTAAATTTCACCGACTCGATGAAAGAGACGGTGATTTGCAGGTCAGGTTGGCCACAAAAGACGATGCGAAACTAATTAGTAACTACTTTTGCAAGAATAAAGAATATTTAAGGCGCTGGGAACCAGTAAGGGAAGATGCATTTTTTACCGAATTAGGTTGGAAGAAAAAACTTATCAAACTGAATGAGTTGCATCTTTTAGAACTGGGTTTTTATTGTTTAATTATTAATCGTGTTACCGGTGATATGTTAGGAACGATTTCCTTTAGTAATTTGACTCGCTTTCCATTGCATTCATGTAATGTCGGTTATTCACTAGATGAAAATGCCCAAGGCAATGGCATTATGCGCAAGGCACTTGGTCTTGCTTGCGACTGGATGTTCAAGGTTCAAAATATGCACTGTATTAATGCCAGTTATATGCCGGAAAATAACAAAAGTGCTTCAGTTTTGAAAGCAAGGGGCTTTGAACAAATTGGCTTTGCAAAAGATTACTTGTTGATTGATGGAAAATGGGAAGACCACTATCTTACCGCATTAATTAATACAGAATGGCGAGAAAAAAATGATAAACGACAGACTGGCTAAACAGCTTGAACTCATCATGGAACTCGATCGATTAAAATCGGTATTACGAAGAACCAGAGTAAAAAGTGCAGAAAAGAGATTAGAAAACACGGCAGAACATAGTTGGCATGTCGCGTTAATGGCTATTATTTTACAAGAGCATTCAAATGAACCCGTTGATATTACTAAAGTAGTGAAGATGTTGCTTTTGCACGATATCGTTGAGATAGATGCTGGTGATACTTTTGTTTATGATGCTGTCGCATCAGAAGACCAAGAAGAGAAAGAGCAACAGGCGGCCGACCGATTATTTGGTATGTTACCTGACGACCAAGCAAATGAGTTAAAGGGAATTTGGTTGGAGTTTGAGCAAGCGCAATCAGCAGAAGCAAGGTTCGCCAAAGCACTGGATAGAATTATCCCAATTTTGATGAATCATCAAAATCATGGGCAAAGCTGGGTTGAACACGGTATTGCAAGACAACAGGTTATTGATATTAATGGTCGAATCGAAAAGGGCTCTAGCGCGTTGTGGGACAAAGCACTAGAAGTAATTAATGATTCTGTCGATAAAGGCTGGCTGAAGCCGTAGGAGAATGGGAAGTTTAATGTCGTACCTAAATTTAGATGAATACAATCGTAAGTGGATTTTTACCCATCCTTCGATGCCTATTGAAGAGAAGTATCACTCATTAATTAAGCCGATGACTCAGTCTCGTTCGGCTCAATTTTGGAAAGAGAATATTAGTAGCCAGAGCCCAGATGCGGAACGCTTCTCTAATCAAGATTGGCCAAGTAAAACCAACAGTTGGTTCAATGAAGTTAGTTGGATGAAAGAGTGGGAGAGCGATGACATAGAAATGCCCGCAGACGTTATCGAACATATCGATTGGCAAGATGATGTGACCGTCTATTTCTGTTACGAAAAGTACAATGTTATTGAGACTAAATGGTCAGTATTTAAGGCAAATTGGAAAAACTTTTTATTCTACGATGATGGTCCTATTTTACTGGGAAGAAGACGCAAAGAAGCACTATGGTTCGCGAGTGACGGCACCGTGAAACTCGGTGAAAAGCAATAAAGAACAGGGTTTAAGATGAATTACAATAGGGTCGTCTGTTTCGACTTAGAGATGTGTTGTTGGAATAAAGATGGCGTAGGTACAACGGGCGAGATCATAGAGATTGGTCTAGCCGAAATAGATCTTACTACTCAAGAAATAGTAAAAAGAGCGCAGTATTATGTTAAGCCAGAACGGGATGTAATCTCTGAATTTTGTGTGGAATTGACTGGTATAACACCCAAAAAATTCAAAAGCAAGGTCGTCCACTCGCGGAAGTGTTTAAATCAATGGTTAAAAACTTCGGTGGCCCAAACAAAATTTACGCAGCGTGGGGTAGAGATGATCTTATCCTCAAATATGAATGCTCAGAGAAAGGACTGGACGTTCCTTTCTCTGAGTTCATAAATTTAGCAACGATTTATCGAATTCAGAATAGAGTTAAAGATCAGAGAATAGGCCATCGAGCTGCGCAGGAGTCAAAAGGGATTGATTGGGAAGGGCGCCAACATTCTGGTTATGTAGATGCTTATAACCTTGCAAAATTAGCCCTTACCTTGCTGTAGTAAATAACGATGTTTTGGTGATAGGTGTCGGATGAGACACCTATTCTTTTGGCAAGTCAGAACCTAACTTAATTTTTAATAACGCTAAGTTTAGCGCGTATAAATTCGCTGTGATCCACATATAGCAGTTCGGCTACTTTTCTAATGACGGCATCTTCCAAAGGGTCAATCCGACCATCTGCATTCGCGACTTCCCACATAGCTTTAACAAGCTCAAATCGAGCAGATTGTTCTAATTCTCTCAATTGCGTTGTAAAGTCGTAAAGTGAGACGGAGTTCTTAATGCTCTCTTTTGCTTGTTCTATTAATGAAAGCGCCTTCTCTTCTTCGATATTAAGTAGATGCATGAGTAAAGCGAGTTTAGCCTTTTCTTCATCAGCTTCTACTTGCGAATCTGCAGCGGCAACCTCACACAACAGTGCGGCCATTGCGAGCTCTGGATTGCTAATGTTATTACCAGATAGGTCTTCGCCTTCTAGTAACTCTTTAAATAACGACTTTATAGACCGAAACATAATCTAACCTTGATAATTACTCTTATTTAGAAGATATAGGCATAAATATAATTTACAAGGGTTGCTTACGATAGTTTACAAAACTGACATAAAAAAAGTTAAGATGTTTTTTTCTCCCTTTAGTTTACCGTAATGATAGATATAGACAGTTCAGTTCTTATAGCAATGGGCATCATTTTTCTTGGGTCTTTCGTCCAAACAGCCATAGGCTTTGGGTTAGCGATTGTTGCAGCACCATTACTTTTTCATGTTTCTCCCGAATACGTCCCTGCACCAATTATAATTGCTGCATTTTTTATCACGCTTTTAAGTACCTTAAAAAATCGTTCAAATATTGAAATGGGAGGGTTGAAAAGTGCAGTAATTGGGCGAATACCGGGGTCTGTTGCTGGTGGCTTCTTACTCATCTATGTGTCGCTTGATACATTGTCACTTTGGCTTGGTATTGCGGTACTTTTTTCGTTGGCGCTTAGTTTATTGCCAATTAGACTTGAGCCAACAAAAAATAAGATGGCGATTGCCGGGTTTTTATCTGGTTTTATGGGGACAAGTTCAGGTATTGGTGGCCCACCAATGGCAATACTTCTACAGCATCAAGATGCGAATAAGTTTCGTGGGAACTTAGCTGCGTTTTTCTTATTTAGTTCCTTAATGTCTCTTCTTGTTCAGCTTTTTGTGGGTTATCTAACGTGGAACCATGTCTACCTGAGCTTACCTTTGATTCCTGCGGCTTGGTTAGGGTATAAAACCGCGACTTTAATTGTGCATCGCCTATCAAAGGAGTGGATCCGCAAGGCTGCATTGTTGCTCTGTTTTATTAGTGGTGCCGGAGCAATTATAGAGGCGCTTGTTTAGAGTTAGAGATCCACGCGAGTGGGTCTTCCAATATTTCAATTACCTCTGTGCTACTTTTTTCATGAGATAATATAAATAATTGTAAGAAAAGTTCGGCCTTAGCTTTAGGTTCTATACTCTGGTCGAACATGAGCTTTACTATCTGATCCTTGAGCATGATAACTTCATGTTCTACAAAGCCTCTGCCTTCTACTTCTCCGGAATCTTCCTCTGGTGCGTTATCAAAATGAAGATTCACAAGATTACCGTCAAAACTAGCGTCTATTAAGGATTCAGGTAACCATTCTTCACCCGTAACGATTTCTGGGTCTTGAGTTTCTGGAATATTTGAAAGAAATTGGATTAATTGTGAAGTTTTCACTGTATACCACTATGTTTATTTATAGATGCCCATTGTAACGATAACCTTGTTAAATGAGCAATTTATCTTTCTTACACAGTGTGGTGAACAATGTTACTGAATCAAGATATTGCTGTGATACAATCTGCGGAATTTCTAGTTAGTTAGGTTATCTCGTTGACGTCGCCACAGCCGAAATCTCAATCCAATAGCATTGAGAACAAAAAAACAAACATAACAGTGCATCTCAATTAAGAGAAGCTCTAAAAGACTGTTTAATTAAAGATAGATTTAGGTTATCTAAACGTATTCATGGTGCAAGTCGCATTAAGAATGACAATTCAAAGAACGCTGTTTTTGATGAAATAGCGTTAGATATTGCTAAGTCTATGATGAAGGTGCAAGAGCGCCAGTCAAATAGTGCAACGATTGAATTTCCTGAGCAATTACCTGTTAGTCAAAAAAGAGCGGATATTGCTAAGGCGATAAACGAAAACCAAGTTGTTATCGTTGCTGGTGAAACGGGTTCAGGTAAAACAACACAGTTACCTAAAATTTGTAGTGAACTTGGTAGAGGTAGGCACGGTCTCATCGGTCATACACAGCCCCGTCGCCTTGCGGCCCGATCTGTCGCTAACCGAATAGCGGAAGAGATGGAAACCAAACTGGGTGAGTTTGTTGGCTATAAAGTTCGCTTTAATGATCAGATTTCCGAAAATACTCAAATCAAATTGATGACCGACGGTATATTACTGGCGGAAATTCAGCATGACCGCTATTTAAATCAGTACGATACCATCATTATTGATGAGGCTCATGAACGAAGCCTTAACATCGATTTTATACTTGGTTATTTAAAGGAGTTGCTGCCACGTAGACCTGATCTAAAGGTTATTATTACATCAGCAACAATAGACCCTGAACGTTTCTCAAAGCACTTTTTTAACGCACCGATAATCGAAGTTTCCGGTAGAACTTTTCCTGTAGAAACCAGATATCGTCCGCTTAATAGTGATGAAGCTGATGATCGGGATCAGTTAGAAGGAATCTTCGAGGCTGTGGATGAACTGGCTGATGAAGGTTTAGGTGACATCCTTATATTTATGAACGGAGAGCGGGAAATACGAGATACCGCCGATGCGTTATCTAAACGAAACCTTCGAGATACAGAAATCGTCCCACTCTATGCCAGATTATCGTCGGGTGAACAAAATAAAATATTTCAACCTCATGCTGGCCGAAGAATAGTGTTGGCAACAAACGTGGCTGAAACGTCTCTCACAGTGCCTGGTATCAAATACGTTATTGATCCTGGTACTGCGCGTATTAGCCGATACAGTTACAGAACTAAAGTACAACGTTTACCTATTGAAGCTATTTCTCAAGCAAGCGCTAATCAACGTAAAGGGCGTTGTGGGCGTGTGAATGAAGGAATCTGTATTCGACTCTATTCGGAAGACGATTTTGAATCACGCCCGGAATTTACAGATCCTGAGATATTACGTACGAATCTCGCCTCCGTTATTCTGCAAATGACCGCGCTCGGTTTAGGTGATATTCAGGCATTTCCATTTGTTGAAGCACCAGATAAACGCAATATACTTGACGGTGTTCGCTTGCTTGAAGAGCTCGGCGCAATAAATTCAACTAGCAATGACAGTAAAAAACAATTAACGGTAATGGGGCGAAAGCTAGCTCGACTACCCATTGATCCACGATTAGCCAGAATGGTTATCGAAGCGCCAAAATTCGGCTGTTTAAAAGAAGTGATGACCATTGCCGCTGCGTTGTCTATCCAAGATCCTAGAGAGCGTCCTTCTGACAAGAAGCAGTCTTCAGACGATAAACATAAGCGTTTCTTTGATAAAGAGTCTGACTTCATCACCTACATTAATTTGTGGAATTACATACAAGAGCAGCAGAAAGCGCTCTCATCGAATCAATTTAGGAAACAGTGTAAACAAGACTATTTGAATTATCTTCGGATCAGAGAATGGCAAGATGTGTACTTTCAACTCCATCAATCAATGAGAGAGATGGATACAAAGCTCAATGATGAACCAGGAAATTACCAAGGTATTCATTGTGCATTGCTAGCTGGTCTTCTTTCACATATCGGTCTAAAGGATCAGGAAAAGCATGAATATCAAGGCGCTAGAAATGCTCGTTTTCATATTTTTCCAGCTTCGGGACTATTTAAAAAGCAACCTAAGTGGGTTATTTCAGCAGAGCTCGTTGAGACTTCTAAGCTTTGGGGGCGCATTGTCGCAAAGATTCAACCAGAATGGATTGAACCACTTGCTAAGCATCTAATTAAACGCAGTTACAGCGAACCGCATTGGTCAAAAAAACAGGGTGCTGTGATGGCCTCTGAAAAAGTGATGCTTTATGGCATTCCTATTATACCTAAAAGACTGGTTAACTATGGTTCAATTGACCCGATAGTGAGCCGTGAAATCTTTATTCGTAGCGCTTTGGTTGAGGGTGAATGGGATAATAGACACGTATTCTTCAAAAACAACCGTAAGTTACTTCAAGAAGTGGAAGAGCTTGAACATAAATCTCGACGTAGAGATATTTTGGTTGATGACGACGAGTTGTTCGAGTTTTATGACCAACGTGTAGCTACCGATGTGGTTTCGGTTAAGCATTTTGATAGTTGGTGGAAAAAAGCCAGTAAAGATAAACCGGAACTACTTAATTTCGAAAAAGAGATGTTATTTAGAGGGGATGCAAGTCACGTTACCGATCTGGATTATCCTAATTTTTGGCATCACGGAAACATTAAGTTAAAACTGAGCTACCAATTTGAACCGGGTGATGACACCGATGGTGTTACGGTGCATATCCCGCTACCAATACTTAATCAGATAGACAGTTCGGGTTTTGATTGGCAAATTCCAGGTTTACGCAAAGAGCTCGTAGTTAGTCTAATTAAATCGTTGCCTAAAACGTTGCGTCGTAATTTTGTGCCAGCACCAAACTATGCGGACGCGTTTTTGGCACGAGTTACACCGCTTGAAGCACCATTACTTGATTCTTTAGAAAAAGAGTTGAGACGAATCACCGGTGTTGAAGTATTAAGGGAAGATTGGAAGCTAGATCAAGTCCCTGAACATCTAAAGGTAACATTTCGTGCTGTTGACCAACATAGACGTAAACTGAAAGAACATAAAGATTTACACGAGTTGAAAGAGAGTTTGAAAGAGAAAGTACAGCAGACGCTTTCTCAAGTCGCAGACGATGATATTGAACAGCAAGGTTTACATACTTGGAGCTTTGGTGAATTACCCAAGGTCTATCAGCAAAAACGTGGCGGGTTTAACGTAAAAGCCTTCCCTGCGATAGTTGATGGTAAAGACAGTGTTGAAATAAAGCTATTTGAAACAGAGTATGAACAAGAATCTGCGATGAAAGCAGGGCAACGGCGACTAATATTATTGAATGTGCCTTCGCCTATAAAGTATCTGCATGCTAATTTACCAAATAAGTCTAAATTAGGGCTCTATTTTAACCCTTACGGTAAAGTACTGGATCTAATCGATGATTGTATTGCATGCGGTATAGATAAGCTTATTGAACAGAAAGGTGGTTTGGTTTGGGATCCTCAGCAGTTTGAAGTTCAGAAGGAATTTATCCGCGGTGAACTTGGCGATACCGTGGTTGAGATTGCAAAGCAAGTTGAAACAATACTAACCACAGCGTTTAGTATTAATAAAAAATTGAAAGGTAAAATTGATTTTACGATGGCGTTTGCACTGTCAGACATAAAATCTCAGGTAGAGGGGTTGATTTTTAAAGGTTTTGCTACAGAATGCGGGTGGAAAAAACTACCGGATATTCTTCGTTATCTAAAAGCGATTGAAAGGCGGATGGAAAAACTCCCGATAGACCCGAATCGAGACCGCTTGCAAATGCTAAAAGTGGAAGCTGTCTACAATGATTATCGAGAACTGCTTAATAAAATACCGAAAGGTGTCGCCGTTCCCGATAATGTGAAAGATATCCGGTGGATGCTAGAAGAATTAAGGGTGAGCTTCTTTGCACAGCAATTGGGAACACCTTATCCAGTGTCCGATAAGAGAATTAAAAACGCGATTGAGTCATGTTAGGCAAGGATATTGCAAGCATGTAATTAATTAAGAATTAAACGTATGTGCGGCAATTAAGTGCCACATGCGTATAACAACTAAGAAGGTAAGGTATGAAAAAGACTTTAGTAGCCCTAGCATTAGCTAGTTTTGCGACATCTGTGGCCGCGGATTCATTGGTTTATGGTGGAGCTATGGTTGGTCAGTCCGATTATGATGGGGAAACATCAACATCGGTAGAGGTTCATGTTGGTACTGGTATATTGCCTTTTATCGGTGTTGAAGGTGGTTATATTGATCACGGTAGCTTTAATATTAATGGTACTGATTTATCAGCAAACTCGCTTTATGGCGCACTTCGCCCGAGCATTGATTTAGGTCCACTGCATATCTATGGTCGTGTAGGTCTGCACTCATGGGATTCTGAGTATGGTGCGATTAAAAATGACGGTGTTGATCCTATGTATGGCGTTGGACTGGAATATTTTGTATTTGGTCCTGTGGCGCTGGGCGCTGGGTACCATGTCTACAAAATGGATGATGAAGACGTTAAGAACTTTTCCTTAACAGCGACGTTCCATTTTTTATAAGTGTTTAAGGACCTGGAATTTAGATAATGAAAAGGCCAACATATGATATGTTGGCCTTTTTGCGGAACTTCTGTGGTATAAATTTACGGTAGTTCTCGCAGGAAACTGTCCTCTTCAGCCGTGACAAAAACAGGTTGTTCACAGCATGGACATACAGGTGGCTTTTGATTATCAGAATGCACATCAACGGTCATGTTGCAAGTCGTGCAAATATACGTGCCGGTTGGGTAGCTACTGGATGAAAGTGTGGAATTCGCATGTGGCTCATAATCCATTACATCTCTCCTTTTAGTATTTACTAATATTAATGTAAAAGGTATTTTGACGTTTGTCTAATTGATTTGGATCCAATAGCGGATTAAGAGATATAGGTAGCACTTAGTGTAGACACTCTAACCTTGATTAATCTAAAACTGTTAACTAGGTCATCTTAGGCACCAAAACAGAAATTGATGCACTATATCGTGCAAACATGGGTTTGTACCGTTCAATTAATTAACAGAAAGATGATATAAAGGTAGTGGAGAGTACATCTGTTAGAATTAAAGTGAAATGTAACCGTGACAAATGAGCCAGTGAATAAAAACAAATGTATACACACACAATTGCCGTCTTTAATTCACCGTATTGGCGGAGATAGCGTTAAAGAGGCAAAATTATTGGTTGCTGAAAAGGGTGGGGAACTTAAACGTATCAGGCGTTCTAGAAACTGGCGACTTATTACTGATTTAACACATTTACCTATCATTATCGATAAACTGAAGTCGACTCATCCAGAAAAAATGCGCTACTTAATCGAAAAACTAGAACAAAAATGGTCTGAGTGCGGACCTGTACCAGAATCACCGCAATGCAAACTTCGTAGACTTATTACAGAGAATCCAAACATTACGTTAGCGGAATTAATGATCGAAACAGACTGCTCTATATCAGAAGTTAGAGAAGCTCGATTTAATGTTGAGCTTCTTTAATTACGTTTATGTAACGGTATAAATATATTTTTACAGTTGGTCGGTATTATTTGTTATGAAGGATAGTACTTTATCTGCCACTAGTGGTTTTGAATAGTAAAACCCCTGAACCATATCGCATCCTATAGAAGTAAGATAATCTGATTGTTCAATGGTTTCCACTCCTTCAGCAATGACTTTTAGCCCCAAATTGTGACCTAAATCGTTAATTGATTGGACGATGCTTTGATCGAGTAAGTTAGTTGTAACATTAGAAACAAACGAGCGATCTATCTTCAGTACACTAGCTTGAAATTTTTTTAGATAGCTAAACGAAGAATAACCTGTACCAAAATCATCGATAGCGATGCTAAAGCCCGCCCTAATTAAACGACTTAATACAGCGATGATTTTTTCAGGATCTTTTATCAAGATTGATTCGGTGACTTCTAATTCTATTTGGGCCGGAGAAATGCGCTCATTTTTCAATACAGCGAGCGTGCGTTCATAAAAATAAGGTTGTTCAATTTGTTGTACAGAGATGTTAATTGCGATACGACCATCAAAGTCAAACCCGGCAGTTCGCCATTGATTTATCTGTTTACACGTTGTCAAAATAACCCAATGACCAATCTCAGTCATTAACCCGTGTTTCTCGGCAATAGGTATAAATTCAGCTGGTCCGATAAAGCCCATTTCGGGTTCGGTCCAACGAAGAAGAGCCTCAAACCCAACGATGTCATGGGAAACAAGATCAATTTTTGGTTGATAAACTAGTGCAAGTTGATTCTTTTCAATCGCTTGAGACAATTTTATCGATATTGTTTTTTCTCTATCGTATTCGTAACCAAGGCTTTTGTTATAACAAACATAGCTCTGGTGAGATACTTTTGCTTTGTGCATTGCTAAATCTGAGCGCGATAGCACTGAACTTAGATCTCGACCATCAATTGGCCAAGTAGAAGAACCGATACTGATACCAAGATAGTTATCTCTTCCTTCAATAACGATAGGGTCTGAGAACGACTTAACCAATTTATCAGCCAATAGCGATGTGCTCGTTTTTGTCGCGTTACGGTGTATAACGACAAACTCATCGCCATCTACCCTAGCTAAAAAATCATTAGAGGAGAGTAGACTCGACAATCGTTTTGCTACGGTCTTCAATGCCCCATCACCACAAAGATGGCCATGGGTATTATTTAGTTCTTTGAAGCGGTCTATATCAGCGAAGATAATCGAGAAGTGGTTTTCATCTGTCGGGTTAAAATTTGCAAGAAACTCCGCTTCTTCAATAAAAAATGCGCGGTTAGGCAATCCGGTTAAACTATCAAATTGAGTCAACTTTTTAACTCGGTCTTCAGCGTGTTTTTGTGCTGTAATGTCTTTTTTTCAGCGAGATAACAAATAATTTTACCTTCATCGCTGAGAATAGGTGATATAACGGCTTCTTCTATATATTCATTTCCATTTCGATGCACATTAACAAACACGCCGCGCCATTGGTTGCCAGCTTGTAATGTAAGGTGCATATCTCGGTAGGTTTCTGGTGGAGTTTGATTTGATTTGAGGATTCGTGGGTTTTCGCCAACCACATCATTTAACTTATAGCCACTCAGTTGCTCAAATTTTTTGTTTACGTAAATAATATTTTTATCTACGTCAGTGATAACAACCGCATTAGAGCTTTGATTAACAATAGAGAAAAAAGGGTGGAGTTCCTGTCAGCGGTAATGCCAATACGTTCAAGTTCTTGGGCGACAGAGGGAAGTGTTGAAGGTGCAAGAAACCCTTGCTGTAAAACATCAAACAATTGGGAGTTAGCGAGAGTGTCTACATCTTTCTTATCTTTCATTATTGTTATTGACAGCCTTACACAGTGTAAAATAGATAGTAGAAAACATGAATTTAACCTCGACAATTATACAACGGAGGTTTGTTCAACTTGAAATATTTGTGTCGTTTTTGTGTGAAGGGGCATATAGCCCCTTAAATAAAAGTGGTTATACCCTAAATTGCGAAACCAGACCGTTAAGTTGTTCGGCTAATTGCGCGATTTCTGTACTAGAGCCTCGTGTTTGATTTGCTGCTACTGCGTTTTCTTCAGCTATGCGTTTTACGTTTACCACGTTCTCGTTGATACTTTCAGCAACAGAACTTTGTTCTTCGGAAGCGCTAGCAATTTGCATGTTCATATCGTTAATCACATTTATCGCATTGGTAATTGAATCCAACGCGGAACTTGCTTCTACAGCGTTTTTAACACAGTTTTCAGCTTGGAGTTTACCTAGGTCCATCTGCTCGACTGTGTTTTCAGTACCGACTTGTAATTGCTCGATTAGCGTTTGGATCTCAGAGGTAGAACCTTGCGTCCGAGCCGCAAGAGAGCGCACTTCGTCAGCAACGACGGCAAATCCTCGTCCTTGCTCACCTGCTCTTGCTGCTTCAATTGCAGCATTTAGAGCGAGTAGATTTGTTTGGTCTGCGATGCCTCTAATGACATCTAGAATTGTGCTAATGTTTAGGACTTCTTGTTGAACTTCACTCAATTTGTTAGAGGAATCAATGACGCTATTTGAGAGTGAATTGATCGACTCTATTGTCTGTTGGACAACCGCCGACCCAGTTTTTGATTTAGTGTCTGCTTGATTAGCCGCCTCGGCTGCATGTGCTGCATTATCGGCAACATCATGAACTGTTGTCGCCATCTGATTCATTGCAGTTGCAACCATCTCAGTTTCAGACTCCTGTTGAATAATACCTTCAGAAGTCTGTTCTGTGACGACGGCTAGTTCTTCAGAAGCAGAGGCCAACTCAACACTTGCCATTGAAATAGTAGACATCATCTGCTTTAAGTTTGTAGCGGTGTTTTGAACCGCATCTAAAAGCTGGCCTGTCTCATCTTTACTGGTTGCGCCAACGTTGATGGTTAAATCACCATGAGAAAGCTGGTTAGCAGCTTCAACCGCTTTTCTTATTGGACGAGTGATATTTACTGTTAGCAAATATGCTGCGACGACTCCCAGTATGATGGCAATTACCGATAGAATTATAGTAATTTGTATACTTCTATCGGTTGTTTCTTTTAGCTGGGGGCCTAATGTATCTTGGTCTGTCATTATCGATAATTTTACGTCTTCAACGTTAGCGGCTACAGACGGACCGATTGCATTTAGCGAGTCCTCAATAAGGGTGTTTCTTTGAGTGATGAGGCTATTAATATCCTTCATACCATTGATATATAATTTTTGGGCTTGATTGAATTGAGCCAACAAATCTCGGCGATGACTGTCTTGGAGGTTACCGTTTAGATCGACAATCTCTTTAGAAAGATTATCTGACATGTTAGCTATTGCGATACCGTAGTCTTCTACGGTATTACTTTGCAAATACTTCATAACAAATAAGCGCCCAACCAACATTTTGTCTTGAACATGGCCTGCGTGGTATACGGCTTCAGTGTCCTCATCTTGATAGGCGGTTTCTATTATTTCCTCGATCAAATCCCGCATTTTTTCTCCTTGCGGTACGATGACGGAAGAATAGACAACATCGCGTTTTTTAATGAGGTCTACTACTTTATTAAAGGACTGTTCGTACGTGTCAATTGATGCCCTTACTTCTGTAATATGAGATGCACGTTCTGGGTTATTAATTTCTTGAACAGCCTGCTGTAGAAAACCCTTCATTTTTGACAAGTAATCTTGATATTGATTGAGATCTGAATCGCTTTTGGTTATTAAAAAGTCCTTTACATTCATTCGTACCATTAGCATGTTAGCTTGTAACCTGCCTGCCAGATTCGTGTCTCTAGCGAGGGCACGATAATCTGAAATGCCGTTATCGGCTTTTTTCAGAGCAAATATACTCATGGTTAATACAACGGATAAAAGGATAAGTACGAGACCAAACCCTAACCCAATTTTTGAACCTAGCCTTAGATTCCTGAACATAGACACCTCTTTTATATGTTTTTTTATATTAATAACGCTTCAAATATTATTTTTAGTATGTATTTTGATGCATATTTGACATAAACATTAGCAGTTGCTTGTAGATTCAGATTTGATAGGAGTCATGTTTAAGATGAATTGCTGTTAGATAGATGTAGGAATGTGTTGATTTGTGATGATGAATAAATTGCACTAAATATAAACATCGATACTTTTAGTCGCCTTAGCTACGAATTACTAAGGCGTTTGAGAATTTACTTATTAACAAACATGTGGTTAGCAGGTGTTACACCGCGGTCATAAGTGCAAAATGTATCGGTAACCGACTCTGTTTTGCTATGAATCTTAATATTTGTAATGACTTCTAAAGCCCCCGCGTCATAACAAGCTTGTTGAGCGTCTTTTACTATATCAAGCAAATGATTGAGTTCGCCCTTCATTGTTGTTTCCATTGCACCGACCTGATAAGGAACATTGGCTGCTTTGACTACTTCTATTGCCTTATCTACTACTTCAAAATTATTCCCTTCTTTAAGTCTTGGTATGACTTGAAAAGCAACGTATACATCTTTTAGCACGGGATTTTTAGTTTGCATTTATCTGTGACCTACTGGAGTTAATTTCCAAAGGATACTATCAGTTTTAAGATCTAAGGCGAAATTTTAAGTGTTTGAGACTAGAGTATAACTAGCTTTAATTCATTGAGCTTATTAATGTTCTTCTGTTAATTTAGCTTTATTTATATTAGAGTTAACTTAATTAGTTTTATGTATGGTTTTTTGATATGGAAATCAGATTTAACGCAAAAAAAACGGTGTTAGTCTCAACAGCAGTGATTGCGATTTTGTTGGCTATTTTTCCCATTGCTGAACAGGCTGTTGTATTTTCACATAGTGCTGCTGTGGTTCTTATAACGTTAGTCTTTTGGACAACTGGTGTGGTTCCTCCTTTTCTGGTTGGGCTTATCTTTTTTGCTCTGGCAACGGTTTTTAAACTGATTGAACCAACATTACTCTTTTCTGGCTTTGGTTCCACTGCGGTATGGTTAATTATTTCTGGATTTGTAATTGGAGCAGCTATCTCTACTTCAGGTCTAGGTAAAAGATTGGCATCGACGGTCGCTCCTCACTTAACAGGAAGTTATACAAGATTGGTTGGTGGCTTGGTAATAAGTGCGATGCTGCTTGGATTTGTAATGCCTTCGTCTGTGGGACGGGCCGTTGTACTTATACCTATCGGCATGGCCCTCGCAGATCAGGTCGGATTCTCAAAAGGGAGTAACGGACGAATAGGAATAGCCGTTGCTTTAGCTTTGGCTTGTAATATGCCAAGCTTCGCTGTTTTGCCCGCTAATATTCCCAACATGATACTAGCTGGTGCAAGTGAAACTCTTTATGACATTCAGTTTAGTTATACCGAATATTTGCTGCTTCACTTTCCAGTGCTTGGTATTTTAAAATCCCTGCTAATTATATTTCTAGTGTTAAAAATTTTTCCTGATGAAATTTCGTCAAACTGTACACAAGATTCAACTGATGCACAGGATCAGTTTGACCAAAAGTCACAAAAAAAAGTGGCCATTCTTCTTGGTATTACGCTGTTGTTTTGGGTCACGGATACAATTCATGGTGTTAACCCGGCATGGGTGGGCTTGGTGACTGCCGTCATTTTGTTATTACCTAAAATTGGTGTCATTCCACCAAAATCTTTTAATAACTCAGTAGATTTTGGCACTGTCGTGTTTGTATCTTCTGCTCTTGGTTTGGGCATGCTTGTGAATGAATCTGGAATAGGCACCTACATGGGGGAAGCATTTAGCCAGCTTTTACCGTCGTCATCATCAGGATCGTTTTTTGGCTTTATGTCGCTTTCTTTAACATCCGTTGTGACTGGCTTAGTTACCACCATTCCCGGAGTACCTGCGGTCCTTTCCCCTTTAGCTGCAGAATTCGCTCAGGCTACGGGGTTTTCAACGACGGCTGTATTAATGACACAAGTTATCGGCTTTTCTACGGTTATTTTCCCATATCAGGTGGCTCCTTTGATTGTTGCAATGCAACTATCTCAAGAACCCTTAAGTAAATTGGTTAAAATAACGTTGCCTCTTACTGCAATAACGATCATTGTCCTATTTCCGTTGGATTATATTTGGTGGCTTGTGCTTAACTACATATAGCCATTACTCTGTTTTTGCCTGATCGCTTAGCTTTATATAGTTGTTTGTCTGCACTATCAATTAATGATATCGGGCTTTCACTTTCTGTAAACTGAGCGACGCCAAAAGAAGCCGAGATATGTTCAATTTGCTCTCCAGAGCGTTTATTTTTAACAGAGATCTTTTCTATCGATTGACGAATGGCTTCGGCAAACTGTTTTGCAACTTTTAAGCTGGTGTTAGGTAAAAGTAACGCGAACTCTTCACCTCCATAGCGATATGCCGTAAATTCGCCTCGGCAACCGGCTTGCAACCTTTTTGCTATTGCTTTTATTACCATGTCACCAAATACGTGACCATAAACGTCATTCAAATTTTTGAAATTATCTATATCTAAAAGTATTAAACTTAGCGCTAGTGGTTGTTTAGAAGAGCAGAAAGTGGACAGATGTTTATCAAATGTTCCTCTGTTGAATAACCCTGACAAGCTGTCGTATTGCGCGTCATTCTCTACTCTTTTTAACTCTTCTTTGAGGTGGGCAATTTCAGTGCTAGCTGTTTTCATTTGTTGGTTGAAGTAGCTCGTAGAGTTTTTTACTTTTTTTGATTTGCTTACAAGCTCTTGAACTAATAAAAGTAAGTCATCAAAAGCGATAGTTTTGAGGTCGATTTTTGTAAGACTTGCAAAGTTTGTTTTTATTGATTGTTCAAATGAAACCGTATCTGCAAGGGTATCGCGAATTGAAAGTTGTATCTCATTCACTAGAACTTCTAGGCTACGTTTTAATTCTCGAATATCTGATTCAGTTTTACCCGTGATATACGTTTGATAAAGCGCTTCGTTATGGCTTGGTAAACATAATCCATGGTCGGCGATAATTTTGTCTAACTGATTATTTAGTTTTGGTTGAGTTTCTGCAATATAGGTATACCACAACGCATAGTTTTGAGGCGTGGTAGGGGTTTGATTTTTTATCATCAAAGGGACAGCAGCTCTTAGTGTTTCTGCTGCTTTATGAATGTCATTATTATTCATTGGTCAACTAAATCGCTCTAAATATTATCAATATTTGCGGAAACCGTAATGTAATAGGCATACTCAAAATGTTGCTATTAATTAGTGATAATACATCAATTTGGTTGATAATACAGTCAGTTGCACATGTATTTATTCACAATATTCGCGCTGCTCATTATTAGGGATGAGAATAACTAACACAACTCACCTTTGGTTTATTGGTTTATTGGTTTGAGCGATGAACGATGGTGTTCATAATATCCTTGCTTGTGAGCAGCAAATTTCTGATAGTTAGAGCATAAAAAACTCAGCCATTAAATGCACTTCGATTCATAATTGCGCTTGGCTTGATCTATTTTATTCTTGTATTCGGAAGTTAAGCCTTCGGCATTTTCAATATCAATTCGGATTAATTCTATTGTGCGCTGTTCTTCCTCTGCAACTATTTTAGCTTCTTTTTTATTGCTTTCTTCTCGTTGAAGGCGTTCTAGGGCGATGGTTAGAAGTTGCGTTTCTAATCGGGAAATTTCAATGGTATTATTTAGAGAACGACTTTCTGCGTATTCAACTTCTAATAATAGGTTTTTGCAAAATTTTAGATCTTCCTGCTTCTTGTATTTTGATTCTATCTTTTTAATTAATTGAATGTTTTTCTTTTCAACTGTAGAGAGTGATACCTCGTTGGTCAGGGGGTCATACCACGTCTTGGTAGAAAAAATGTACGTAAATCTTCAGATTTAAAAGTATAACCGTGGCGAGCGAAAATTTCGTTACGTATTAACCGGAGATCGGTAGCGTCATAGCGGTTGAGCTCACTTTCGCTAAGCATCCGTTCAGAAGATGCAGCAAGTAAAAAAGCATTATTATTATCATCTAGACTAGCGACTTTTTGCACTTCACTGCAAGTACCGTCGTCTTTATAAATAGTACATTTCCATGCTTCGTTATTCCAAATGATTTTTTCTGGATTCCAGGCCCGATTCATGTTGAAAACACAAGTACATGGTTTTTCATCTGTCTGTGTCGCATTGCTGTCATTCGCCATCACTGCGGGATAGTACAATGCAGTGAGCACGATAAAAATATGCCTTAGTCTGTTCATCATTACTTCCTTATATGCATTTGACTGAATGATGCAATGGTGACGATGCCTATATTCTAACCGAAACTGAGGCCATGCTTTAGCCAATAATGGCCATATTTTGCTGTCGTGCAATAAAACGACTAGTTAATGCATCTGAAAATTTAACCAGTTATCACGTTGAAGGTATTGGTAGTGGTCAGCCCTACATTTTTTAATTAAGCGACATGATTTATGGGACATTTGGCTCTCTACGACCGTCGAAATTCCTGATATATTCTGTTTGATGATAGTAAATAGAGAGTAAGCTAAAAATATATGTTCATAGGAAACAATACAAATATAATCACCCCTTGTATAGGTAAATGCCAGCTAGATGAAAGTGCAGTTTGCAAAGGTTGTTACCGGTCTTCATCAGAAATTGCTGATTGGGTAAATAAATCCGAAGACGAAAAAATAAGTATCGTTATTAGGTGTAAGAAGATGCTCGCTAAGCAGACCTAAATTAGTAGAAATGCTACTTAGTCAAAAAGATTAGCAATTCGATAGCTAATATATCGTCTCTTTGTTTTCTGTTCTAATATGGATGTAATCAAGTTATTTCTGTTTGGAAGGGTATGATGCTCGTAAGAGAAAATACGGGGCTTATTGTGGTCGATGTTCAAGGCAAACTTGCACGGCTTGTTCATGATAGCAATGCTTTAATATCTAACTGTGAAAAGCTGATTAAAGGGGCTCAGATTCTCGATCTGCCTATTATTTTACTCGAACAAAATCCTAATAAGTTAGGGTCTACAGTCAACGAACTGGGTGCTATTCTTAACGGTGTTGAACCTTTAATAAAATTTACTTTCAATGGTTGCGAATCGCTAAACTTCTTAGAGGCTATCAGAAATCAAAATGTAGACACGTGGCTTATCTGTGGTATTGAGGCCCATATTTGCGTATATCAAACTGCTAAAGGACTGGTAGAACTAGGATACAAGGTCGCACTCGTTAGTGATTGCATCTCTTCTCGGGACTTATCAAATAAACAACTTTGCATAAATCGGTTAAGAAATAACGGTGTTGAAATTACCGGTGTAGAAATGTGCTTGTACGAACTAGTAAAAGACTGCAATTCTTCTGAATTTAAAACGATATTGAGTTTAGTGCGTTAGTTAGAATCTCTACTGTTAGGTTTTAAGATGGGATTCTAAGGTATATGTCTTTTCTGTTGATCTAAACACCGAATAGTATCCCATCTGTTTTTGAACTACATTTAAATGTCCATTTATTCGTCGAGATAATTAAAATTTTAGCGTTAACCCTACCGCTGAAAATAGCGTTTTTTTATCATAAAAAACTAAATTTGAATCCAAATCAGAATAGGTAATCAGTACATTGGCAGCTAAGTTTTGGTATCCCATCAAGTTGTTGTATTGGTAAACCGCTGTTGCTCCAAGTTGAGTATCATCCCGCGTTTCTCCAAATATAGAATGAACTGTATCAAAGTCAGTTTGTGTATAATCCGCGGTAAGAGCCAAAAAGTGTTGATTACTTCTTCGTATTAAGGTTAATGAGTAGCCCCACAAGGTACTGGATTGTGCATCTCCTTCAGCACTATAAGCATTTCGTCTTACTCCAGGTTGGATGAAGGTGCCGGGGCCAGCATATATTGTCCATGAGAGTTTCGAATACAATCCGTAACCTTCTCGCTGAAGTTGATTTGCTACTGACTCTGAATAACCACTTCCTGATAACTCGTTATCGATATCTTTTGTGTAGTAACCAATATCAGCGTTAAGCCCTGTTCCAACGATGTTTTCATACTGGAATCGATAAGCATTTCCAGACTCATCGGTTGTTTGGCGTGATTCGTTGACGAGAAAAGGATCGGCCCAAGTTTCCGATTTCATAATGGTCGGTAAGACCGAAACTGCGAGGAAAGAACGGTCGCGGAGCCAATATTTGTAACCGACTTCCAACGCAGCAACCCCCTGAATAATGTCGGCTCTAGAAGTACCAAGGAACAGCTCTTGGTTAGCATTCGAGCCGAAATTATAACGAAGTTGACCTAGTGGTATAACCAACCAGTCCTGTTCTGCATCAACATCGCTGGTAAGACTGTCGGTTTTAATTGGATTGTCGGTATTAAAGTTACTTTCACTGGATGTGAAACCAGTCATGATAGATAACTCACCACTAAAGCCTTTCTGTGCTGCGTGGCTCTGAGAGGCCATCATCGACAACGAAACGATGGCAATTACAGGAGATTTTCGCATACCAACATAAACCTTTTAATCAATAAATTAGCACAATAAATCTTACTTTTGGGCATCGTATAAGCATTGCGTCAATGTAACAGTGATGTTTAAAATTTCAAAGTGTTATACATTTTTAATATACAACGCCATAGGTGGGTTGGGTGGGTAAATATAAGGTTAGAGAACATGTGCTGTGATATCTAACAAAATGGCTCTTAGATTACCTTTCTTCTGAAAACCTTGCGAAAAAAGGCGACAGTTCATCATTTTGGGTGATAAGGGGATGATAAAGCTCTGGCCTGCGTCCACGAATCCAACGTCTACCTGTACACATATCCAGCTCTTTTGCTTTTAGATCTGCAATGACAATATCGTTATCGATACTATCGGTTTCTACAAGTATTTGTCCGTATGGATTCAATATCATTGAATTTCCGCTCCTGACTTCATCCATATCAACCCCAACGCCATTACTAAATATCAGAAACATCCCGTTGTCATGGGCACGAGCAGGTAACCACCGCATTAACCATTCACGCCCTTTTTGTCCTTGCATCTCTAAACGGATAGCTTCGGGGTTTCTTTTTCGGTCATACCATAGTTGCGTGTCGATAAGCCCCATAGCATTTGGGCTACGAGAATTACAGCCACCAGTTTGGTGCGGTGCAACGAGGATATCAGCGCCTTTTAACGCAGTGAGCCTGACGTTTTCTACTAAGTTGTTATCCCAGCAGATAAGTATACCAACGCGACATCCATGTGGTGTATCAAAGACGGTATATTCATCGCCGCTCGCCATGTACTTGCTCACGAAAGTATGTAATTTTCGATGTTTAGCAATTTTCCCATCTGGCATTGCCATAACGTAGACATTGTAGAGGGTTCCTGCTTCATCCTTTTCAATTAACCCCACACCTATACTCATTTCGTACTTAGCAGACATAGCCAACAACGTTTGGCATGTATCTCCCTGTGGGACAAATTCAGCAAGAGAGAAGATGTCAGGTTCGCTTAGTTTTGAAACGTGCCAATACCCAGTGACGCACATTTCTGGGAAGACAATAATGTTCACATTTTCTTTTCGTGCTTTTTCTACGTAGTGTTTAATGACTGACAGGTTGTAGAATTTGTCATTAGCACGATGATTGAACTGGACTGATGCCGCACGCACGTCTTTCATGAAGAGTTCCTTTTGCTGTTTTGAATAGTTGCCATCAGTATAAAAAGCTTTAAGCATTCCGTATAATGAAAGAACTTCGCTATTCAATGAGCAAATGGAATGGATATTGATCAACTACGTACTTTTTGTCAGTTAGCTGAGGATGGTAATTATCGGGTAGCGTCTGAGCATTTGTGTATCACACAATCAGCGTTAACAAAAAAATTCAGCGCCTTGAGCTGCACACTGGGACAAACCTGTTTGAGAGAGGAAGGCACGGGGCATGTTTGACTCAAGCTGGGTTAACTCTTTTCCCGAAGCGCAGCGAATAGTGGCGAACTTCGAAGCGTTCCAGACCTTAACGAATTTGGTGGCAGAGGGAACGGAAGGTTACCTGAATATAGGTTTCGGAATATCTTCGTATCATCTTGCTCCACAATATATTGCTCAATTTAAACAATTGTTTCCGAATATCCATATTACACTCAATGACATACCGTCACAGTTTCAAACTAAAGCTCTTCTTCGAGGTGAACTCCAGCTAGGTTTTAATAGGCTTCCTGTCACTACGCCATTAAGAGGGGTGAGCCTTTCGTCTGATCATTTAGTTGTAGCTGTTCATCGGAGTCGACACATTGATGAGAATATATTGTGGGATTCATTACTGCATTTGGATTATTTAAGACTTAATCCTGCTCGAGGGCAGGGTTTGAACCAACAGATAGAAGCGTTACTCATGGAACATAATCAAGTTTTACATCCTATACAGGAAGCTGATGATATCCTGACGCTTTTGGCTCTCGTATCAGCAAACTTAGGCTTTACAATAGTGCCAGCTAGTGTTGAACAGATCGCAAACGACAATGTTCGTTTTATTCCATTGCATGGGGTTAGTGCAATGTGGGATGTCGGTTTAATTTGGAATGAGGATATGGATAACCCTGTTAGAGAAAGCTTTATTGACTTAATTGTAAAATCTTTATTGAGATAGGAATGGACTCAGTTATTACACATTTTCAGTATTATGGCTAGGAGAGGGCAGAATGAGTAAATTATATCAAGGGCAATGCCTCTGCGGCGGAATCAAGTTTGAAGTCGATGAAATTCGGCCACGGATGGCACACTGCCATTGCACTATGTGTAGAAAATTTCATGGGGCAGCGTTTTCAACTTTTGGGGAAGCAAAGGTAGAACACTTTAGATGGCTGTCAGGAATGGCATTAATAAGAACATTTCAGGCTAAAAACGGAACGAAGCGTCAGTTTTGCGATACATGTGGATCTAGCCTACGCTTTATTCCTTCGAATGATACAGGTGAATACGTCGAGTTTTCCCTTTCGCTGTTGGATGACGACATTCCTCATCGATCTGATGCTCATATATACACAAAGTTTAGGGCAAGTTGGTACGAAATTACTGACGGTCTTCCTGTATTCAGTGAAGGACGTAAGTAGTAAAGATAACTTGATATTTCCGCTACGCAGTGATGAATGATATGCCATAAATGAAAAACTTACTGGCACAGTGTTCTCTAAATAACTTTTGTGACTTCCCATTAATGCGTATTTCGTTTCACACATGCATGCTTAAAGGCTGAACCAAAAACAGGCTCAGCCTTTATTAGTTGAATTCACTATAGATAACGACTTCTCAAATGAGCCTGAAAGTAATCAGCATTCAGCGTCTAACCAGTTGCCGACTTAACTATCTCATCCGTCGTCAACAAACTGCCTTTACTCCATATATTCTCCGATAACCGAGTGAAGATAGGAGTTAGGTCTCCACTTTGAATCACTGAATCTACATCAACAGTTTTACGCGTTGTCACCATAAACTACGCCGCATACATCGCGTCTAAAGAGTAGCTTGGGAAATACCCAAAGACCCCATCAGTCCAGTGAATACAGATAATGCCGCGCGATTTGCTACTATTGTCGCGTATTGCTACAATAATGCCAATTAGTAAAGGAGCAAACCATGGCAACTTCAAGTATTAGAATCGATCAAGAGTTGGTTGAAAAAGCCTCCATCATGGCAAAGGCTCTTAATCGTACGACACCAAAACAAATTGAACATTGGGCTAAAATTGGTGAAATGATGGAAGATAATCCAGATTTACCGTATGAGTTTGTAAAACAGGCCATTATATCGAAAGCTGAAAAAGAGGCAGGTAAACTGGAGCCTTATAGCTTTGACTAAAATAACCAATATTCTTCAGACACCTACGTTTAAAAAAGCAGTCAAGAAACTTCATAAAAATCAAAAGAAGGATCTTGACATAGCAATCAGAACTTTAATGGATGAACCACTGATTGGTGAACAGAAAAAAGGTGATCTTGTGTTTCTGCGTGTTTACAAATTCAAAATGGTTAAGCAATTAACGTTACTGGGTTATAGCTACGAAGATGGTACCGTGACTCTTGAACTGATTGCTTTTGGTTCTCATGAGAATTTCTATCGTGATATTAAGAACAGTTATTAGGTTTTGCGAGTTGCATTGAGCTGCCAACTTATTAGTATTTATAGATAACGACTTCTCAAATGCGCTTGAAAGTGATCAGCGTTTAACGTCTCGCCAGTCGCAGATTTAACTAACTCGTCTATCGTCAGCAAACTCCCTTTACTCCAGATATTCTCCGATAACCAAGTGAAAATAGGGGTTAGGTCGCAACTTCGAATCACTGAATCAACGTCTACACTTTTCTTCATCGACGCCTGCTAGATATTATTCCAATTTCCTTTTCGATAGTTAGAGTGATATCGGTAAAATTGCTTGTCATCTTTACAATATCGCTATATAGATAACAAAGGAGATCTGATATGAAAGTTGAAGTAGTAACTTCCCTCAAGCGAAAGGCTACCAAGATTCTTGCAAAGCTACACGATAGAAAAGAGCCTATTCTGACTGCTGAGCATGGAATAACATCGGCTTATCTTGTTGGCGTTGAAGACTATGCGTTTATGTAAAATCGACTTTCTATCCTGGAAGGAATTGCAAGAGGTGAAAGAGCAGTAATAGATGGAAAAACGTTAAGCCATAAGGAAGCCAAGGACAAGATGTCAAAATAGTTGAAATAATATGGACTGACCCTGCTCTTTCTAATTAAAATGATATAGCTGAATATATAGCCGTAGATAATATATGTGCGGCAAAAACGTTTATCCAAACAGTTTTTACTAAGGTAAATGTTTAGAGTTATTTTCTGAATATGGACGAATTCTGAATGAAATACTGCATTTACCTTACCGAAAAGTAGTTATTAACCCACGCCTAAATTTTTATAAGATAGAAGAAGGCAACATTGAATTTCGGTATAATTATTCTTGATTAGTGTTGTAAAAAGAGAAGCTAACATCGTAGTAATTACGATGTTAGCTATTAACTTAATAAATCGGACAAACTCCGTCGTAATCGTCTAAATTGTATAGTTCAATTTGCTCTTCAGAAGGACCACAAAAATCTTCTGATGAACCATCCATATATTCTATAGTACGCTTCCATTCTTCGGTGGTCCCCCACTTAGTATATTGATCTCTTACGACTTCATTATCAGGCTGACTGTAGTCATAACTTACTTTACTTAATTTATGCGCATTATAATCTTCTTCATTAGTTAAATCAGCGTCTATAAAGCTCAGTTCATTTAACGTATCAATGCTTAAGTTATCGGGATTTGCACTTAAATTAAAATAGGTACTGTAAGCTGAATCGGAAATGTCTGGGGCTAAATAGTGCAACCTTACTTTGTCAGTGAGTACGCCTTCAGTTCTGAACCGAGCCTGAAGTGTTTGTTGAGCTGGGTAACCATCTAGCGTAACTGTTAAACACTCGTCCCAATCTGCGACATTGTCTTTAAAGGCGATATTTTCTATTCCATACGACACGATACTACTAGTTTGTTTGTAATCTTCCCTTACTTCACAGGTATAGAAATCATCGAACTCTTCAGACACTTCTAAAGTTCTATCGTATTCAAGCCCAATTGTTTCATCGCTGTTATAAATAATTTTATCTTCAGCATGGAAGTTTTTTTCACAACTGCGGTCAAATCTTCAGACATGACATCATAATCGAAAACATAACCGTCTTTCATTGTCACTTTTGTATAGCGAATTTGGTCACCGTCGTCTTCAAAGAAACTCACATGAATATATAGAGCGTCAGGGTCAGATTCCGATACCGAAGACTCGGCTTCATAAGCCGCTTTTAATACCGACACTATTTCTTTAGCTTCGGTATGTAGTTCTGAATTCGCAGTTGCGACATAGTCAGTGAAGAGAGTTAATGTATTGACTGATAATTCGCTGGCCAATTCTTCTGTTTCATCGACAATTAGTCTATCTAATTCGTCGCGCATTGACTCGTCATTAGACAATTCGTCACAACTTAATGCGAAATCAATATCGTGGAGCTTACCCAATGCGCCATTCCATATTTCAGTAGTTAAAGGGGTAACGAAGACATCTGAATTATTATCGACGAGTCCTGATGGGGGAAAAGTCATTTTATAAGGAGTGCCAATAGGCTGTTCTGGGTTGTCACTATCAATTGCATCAGCGGGAACTAAGGCAACGATAGGTACCCACTTCCAACACGCTTCAGAAGTAAGGGCATCGTCGGCAAAAGTAAAGTCTCCATCTTCACTCGTTACTACGAAAGGTTCACCATCATCTAATTGCGAGTTAAAGTTTATGTCCAAAAAAACAGTTGCACCCGATATGTAGCCATCGATCAACTTTCCGTTAACGGCTTGCGCTAAAGTATCCGTCGTACTTTCATTACTTGTGGCATTGTCGCTGCTATCTCCACCACCACAACCTAATATAACTAGAGATGATGCTGTAGCTAAAAGTAGTCCTTTATTCATGATATACCCCTTCTCAATGAATGCCGATTTGAATAGACAAAATAAAATCATCGGCTCATGGATATATTAGGAATATAGCGGGGGTTATATATAGGACATATGTCCCTTATACATTTCCGGCAACGGTAAAGAATGTAGTTGACGCAAAAAATTGACCTTTTTCATCTTTGTTTCGTTGGTCTTCCAACCAGGCTGTCTTCTCATTATTAGTAAGCACTCCTTTTTCAACGGCACTCTCTAGCGAAGAAATTAATCCGGAAGCACGATCAAACTCATTCAGTGAACGAAATACAAGGTTATTAGTTTCTATTACAATGTCCTTTAGGCCATTAGCAGCCAATGTTCCTGAGAGTTGGCGTCCAATTCGATGGTTTGTAATACTAATGCAGAGTAGGTTTACGAGTCTTTCTGTTAAAGCTAATAAATCCGAGTGGATGATAGTAGTGCCATAATCGGCTTCTGTTACTACAACGCGGCCACCAGGTTTTGTTACGCGAATAATTTCTTCTATGGCAGTGTTTGGGCTTGGTAAATGACACAGTAACCGTTCACAATGCGTTGCAGAATATGTGTTATTTTTAAAAGGTAGATGCTCAACACTTGCCGTAATGAAATTGATTTGTGGGTATTTCACACCGTATCTGATTGTTGCTTCTTCAATCATTATCTTCGAGCTGTCAACGCCCGTAATTTTTGTTCCTTCTCCAAAATGAATCATAAAAGACCAACAGTCAAAACCTGTTCCACTACCGACGTCTAATACAGACAGTAACCCTCCATTAGTTAGTAAATCGATACTTCTTTTTTCCAACTTACAACATTAGGGTGTTCGGATAAGACATCAAGGTATTCAATTAAATGCCGATTATCTTGGTCAACATTTTTAAATCCGACCTTAGGGTCCAATGACTTCTCCATTAGTGGCTCCTTAGAGTGTTCTAGTTCATTGATTAAATAATAATTAATCAATGATGCTCGATTGTTTAACCCCGTTTTTTTATAAATTTGAGATAGGTGGTTACGAATAGTCTTTGGAGATAAATTGAATTTTTTGGCAATTTCGTTATCGCTGCTTCCTTCACACAAGGCTTGAACAATGTCAGTTTGCCGAAGTGTTAAGTTACGCAGCGGTGAATCTGTATTTAAAGACGCAAATAGTAATCCATCCACACGTTCTAGCTTTAACAGCGTTTCTTTATCAACTTCAAATACGCCAGAGTTTAGTGACTCTAACTGATTAGGTATCCGCAATTGGTTGTTTTTTATGTAGTCTACTTTTTTTAAAACAGAGATAAAGAGTTCTTCGGCTTCATATATGAAGCCGAAGTTATCTAAAATTGCACAAGTGCGGTTTTGACGTTTTGGTGCGTTAATTGAAGATATCAAATTGTTCCTTAATGCTTCAACCAGATGAGGCATTAACAGATGTTTAATAAAAGTGTCTTGTTCAGAAAACTCGTATCGTGTGGCTGAGTTGTATAAAGAAACAATATTCATGGTTCCTGTTGACTCAGAAATTTTCAGGGTTGAAATTACATCTTCAATGCCAAAATATTGCCCATGTTTTAGGTATATATCGTTTTGATAGTATCCATGGTTAGAAAACAATTTCTTGACACGAATAGGGTTATCAGGGCTTGCTAATATTGCTTTAACGATGGGATCTTCATTTTCATTGGGGTATAGCGCTTGGTAACTTTTCATAAATGCATATGGCTGGTTAAAAAGGTAGACATCAACGGGATTCACACTCACGTTTAAGTTAGAACAACTGACCCATAAAGCAGAGTCAAACTCTATCCAATCTTGAAGTCGAGTTAGCGCCCAATGTTTAAAGTCGTTCAATGGGACATTGGCAGAGTGTTGATACAACTCTATTATCCATTTGTTTAATCGTTGATAGTCCATCCACATCCTTGAATAGAAGGAAACAGCAGAACCATTGCCTGTGTACGCCCTGTTACTCCAAGTGTTTTATATAACTTTGTGAGCTTATTACGAATCGTTTTTTCGCTGAGAAACACTTTGTTCGAAATCTGTTTTGTAGACAGTCCTTCCACTAATAAATAAAGAATTTGTTGTTCTTGTTGACCGAATTGATTTAACACCGCCTGACGAGAATTATCTTGATTGATTTTTTTAACGAATGCAAAGGCTGAGTATTGGTAAATTGATTTTTTCTTGTGGTATTGACTAAGTGGGGCATCAACCATGCGATGCGATTCCGTTCTAATTGGCTGGATGATCGATGATAAAAAATCGATAGTTTGTAGGTTGCTCCCACAGAGCGATCATCGAATTCTGAAATTAATAGATATTTAGAGTTCAATGTATTCGGAGCAGTCTGCTCCATAGAATTTTTAGGACGGTATAAACTTGTTTGGCGACTCACATTTAACGTATCGTTTTGGCTAGACGTGGCTTTCTTTGGTTTTGAACCTAACATCGACACATAAGGAATTGTTGTTGTAGGAGGTGCTCCATAATTGAAATAACTGCTACCTTGCAAGTAGCCAAAACCATCGCTTTCTCTTCTCCAAGTAGCAGAGTTAAATGGTACTACTTTAGTAATAGCTTCGAAGCTACACTGTTGAAACTCAGCAACAGATTTCGTTAAGGCATTGTGATATAGAAAAGCGATTAGTTCACTAAAGTCTCTGTCCCACTCCATTTTGTGTCCTGATCTGTTGAATTTGTTTAAGAACTATTGGTTAAGAGTTTGGGTTAAAACTCTAATTCTAATATAGGTCAATATTTGGTCCAATAGTTAGACACATATAGTTAGACTCATAGCACGAATATATAAGATGATACTTGGAGTGTGATGTTTTTCTTTGATCGGTTTATAGAGTGGGAAATACTCGTTACTGTAAACTCCTTAGCCATTGAAAGAGAATATAGCGGGCTTTTGGTTTCGCGTATAGATGATGCTATCTGTTTGTTTTATAAGGTTAATAGGAGGCGTTGCTGTGTTTTTTTTGTCATTATTTACGCCACTATAGATAACGACTTCTCAAATGAGCCTGAAAATAATCAGCATTCAGCGTCTAACCAGTTGCCGACTTAACTATCTAATCCGTCGTCAACAAATTCCCTTTACTCCAGATATTCTACGATAACCAAGTGAAAATAGGGGATAGGTCGCCACTTCGGATCACTGAATCGACGTCTACTGTTTTCCTCATAGTCGCCATAATCTGCGCAGTATAGATCGCACCTAAAGTGTAGCTTGGGAAATAGCCAAGTGCGCCATCGGTCTACGGTATAATGTAACCTGCATTTTTAGTTTAGTACATTGAGGCTAGTCCCTTCATTTATGTCTGCTAGATATTATTCCAAATTTTTTTCGATGGTTAGAGTGATATTGGTAAATTTGCTTGTCATCTATATAGTGACACTTTAGTATCACTATATAGATGACAAAGGAGATCTGATATGAAAGTTGAAGTAGTAACTTCCCTTAAGCGAAAGGCTACCAAGATTCTTGCTGAACTACACGATAGCAAAGAACCTATTCTGATTACTGAGCATGGAATACCATCGGCTTATCTTGTTGACGTTGAAGACTATGAGTTTATGCAAAATCGACTTTCTATCCTCGAAGGAATTGCAAGAGGAGAAAGAGCATTAATAGATGGAAAAACGTTAAGTAATAAGGAAGCCAAGGACAAGATGTCAAAATGGCTGAAATAATATGGACTGACCCCGCTCTTACTGACTTAAATGATATAGCTGAATATATAGCCGTAGATAATATAAGTGCGGCAAAAACGCTTATCCAAACAGTTTTTACTAAGGTTGAACGTTTAGAGTTATTTCCTGAATCTGGGCGAATTCCGAATGAAATACCGCATTTGCCTTACCGAGAAGTAGTTGTTAACCCGTGCCGAATATTTTATAAGATAGAAGAAAGCAAGATTTTCATTCTATTGGTAATGCGGGAAGAAAGAAATTTGAGAAAATTTTTACTGAACAAAATGAATTAACTAAATGGCTGAATCAGAAACACCTGGCTCAGCCTTAATTATTTACACCACTACAAGTAACGACTTCTCAAATGCGCTTGAAAGTGATCAGCATTTAACGTCTCACCAGTTGCAGATTTAACCAACTCATCCGTCGTCAATAAACTCCCTTTGCTCCAAATATTTTCAGACAACCATGAGAAAATAGGGGAGAGGTCACCACTTTGAATCACAGAATCAACATCGATAATTTTCTTCATCGTTGCCATAAACTGAGCCGCGTACATTGCACCTAATGTGTATGAAGGGAAGTAACCAAAGGCCCCATCTGTCCAGTGAATATCCTGCATACACCCATCTTTAAAGTTGCCTTGAGTGGATAAGCCCAGATAAGCATTCATCTTACTATTCCATAGCTCAGGTACATCTGTGTATGAGATTTTACCGTTCATTAAATCTCGTTCGATTTCATAGCGTAAGATGACATGAGCGGGGTAGGTAAGTTCGTCAGCGTCAACGCGAATAAAGCCTTTATCAACGCGAGTGTATAGTTTTTGAAAATTACTGCTTTCAAAAACAGGGTCTTGTGCCCTATTAAATGCCGCTGCAGCCATTTTAGAAAGATGCTCTATAAATACGTCGTTTCTACCAACTTGCATTTCGAAAAACAGAGACTGCGATTCGTGAATACCCATTGAACGAGCTTCGCCTACGGGTAGGCCTGCTAATGATTTTGGTAAGCCTTGCTCATATCTCGCATGGCCTGTTTCATGTACGGTGCCCATTAAGGACTGGATGAAATCACTATCATCATATCGTGTGGTTAGCCGGACATCTGTAGGCACCCCACCACAAAAAGGATGGACACTTTCGTCAAGACGACCATGATTGAAATCGAACTGGAGCAGTTTCATTACCTCAAGACCTAACTGCTTTTGTGTATCGCTGGCGTAAGTACCGCTCGGCATTATGATTTTGTCAGATTTTTGCTTATCAATTGCATTATCTATAAGGTCGGGTAACCAAGTGCTTACATCGCTAAATAGCGAATCTAAAGACTCAGTGGTCGTCCCAGGTTCGTATAGGTCAAGCATGGCATCATAAGCAGAAAGTCCAGTTGCCTCGGCTCTGATTTGTGCTTCTTCTTGTGATAAAGCGACAACTTCTTTCCAATTTTGTTTGAACCCGTTCCAGTCATTTTGCCCTCGTTGCGAGCGCCAAGCATGCTCGCACTTTGATCCAGCAAGAGATTTTTTTGTACTAGATCTTCTGGTAGAACATTTGCTTGCATCCAGTTTCTTTTCAGCTCTCGCAAGCTCGACTGTTGGTCGTCAGTGAGTGTCTCCTCTGTGGCTTGATCGAACCAATCTTCAAGCTGTGGTGCGGTCATAAGTTTGTGAATATGAACTGAAAGCTCAGCCATCGCTTCAGAGCGAGCTTGGTTACCGCCAGACGGCATTACAGAAGCTTGATCCCAACCGCATATAGCAGCCAAATGGTTAAAATGAGAGATTTTTTTGAGTGTGCTACGAGCTGTGAATATGCAGACATTGTGTTTTCCATCGCAAAAAAACCAGTTTAACACTGTTCTAAACGATGCGAGAAGACTTGGGTTTATCTTAATTACCTGATATAACGAATTAATTGATGTTTTTTACGGTAACATGGATGCATATTTTAAATATCGAGGCGTTTTTAATAGCCATAACAATACTGACACTGACACCGGGGCTAGATACGGCAGTTGTCATTAGGAATACAAGTCGATCTGGGATGAAAGACGGTTGTGTTACCAGTTTTGGCATTTGTTTAGGTTTGTTTGTACACGCTACATTTTCCGCTATTGGTATTTCTGCCATATTGCTTCAGTCAGCAGAAGCCTTCCAAGTCATGAAGTGGGTTGGGGCTGCCTATCTAATCTATTTAGGTATCAATGGATTGCGCTCGACATTGAAAGGAGGCAGTAGCTTAAAGCTTAGTGATACATCTCATGACAAGTTTCAATTAAAACGATCTCTTAGGGAAGGCTTCCTTTCAAATGTTTTAAACCCAAAAACTGCAGTTTTTTATCTGGCCTTTTTGCCACAGTTCATTGACCCTGAATACTCACCGTTTATTCAATCGTTATTAATGGCAACCATTCATTTTTTTATTGCGATGGCATGGCAATGTGGATTAGCGGGTGCTATAAATTTCGCTAAGCGCCTAGTACAAAATGGTTCAATAATGACGTGGATGGAAGGGTTGACGGGAGTAGTACTTATTGGGCTAGGGATTAAGTTATTGCTCGAAGAGCCGCCCA
This sequence comes from Vibrio algarum, assembly GCF_028204155.1. Taxonomy (NCBI): domain Bacteria; kingdom Pseudomonadati; phylum Pseudomonadota; class Gammaproteobacteria; order Vibrionales; family Vibrionaceae; genus Vibrio; species Vibrio algarum. Next base: position 1,916,340 of record NZ_JAQLOI010000001.1, read on the forward strand.
TTCCCAATACATAGACTATTAAATGTAAAGAGCCAGCTAATTTATGCTGGCTCTTTACATTTCAAGGAGAATTAATTTTGCGTTACAAGTTCGTGTTCATCTTTTGATGTGCTATTGAAATAAGCCTTTGTTTCAGCAACAACGATATGACGCAATGCAATGAGACCAATCAAGTTAGGGACAGCCATCAAACCGTTCACGATGTCGGCAATTATCCAAATCATGTCTAAATGCAAGAACGCTCCAGAAGCAACTAAGATAAGAAATAGTATCTTATATGGTAGGACCGCTTTGGTTCCCATTAAGAAAACAACGCAACGTTCGCCATAGTAGTTCCAGCCTAAAATAGTAGTAAAAGCGAAGAACATCAGCCCGATAGAAACGAGCATTGGTCCTAACGTATCAGAACTAAGGCCAACCGCAAAAGCGTGAGTTGTCATCGCAGCACCAGCAAAATCACTTTGCCAAGCACCAGTCAGTATGAGTGCGAGTCCTGTCATGGTACAAATAATGATGGTATCAAAAAAGGTACCGGTCATTGATATAAGGCCTTGGCGAACGCAAGAGTCGGTTTTAGCCGCCGCTGCCGCCATGGGTGCACTACCCAAGCCAGATTCGTTAGAGAACACACCACGTGCAATACCCGACTGAATAGCTAACATCATACCAGCACCTAAGAAGCCTCCCGTTGCAGCCGTGCTTGTAAACGCGGAGACAACTACTAACTCAATAGCAGCAAAGAGTTGATCGGCATTGGCGATGAGAACAAACAAACAGGCAACGACGTAAAATACCGCCATTGCAGGAACGACGCGCCCGGCCACTTTTGCAATCGATTTGATGCCGCCAATGGTCACAATAGCAACAAGGATAGTAAGGACAACAGCTGAAATCTCTCTGGATACCCCAAAAGAGAGATGAGAGGCGTCTAAGATGGCATTGACTTGTGGAAACGTCCCAATGCCGAAGCACGCGACACCAAGGGCAAAGATGGCAAATAAAGTCGCTAAAAGTTTAGAGCCAACCCCATATTGAAGATAGTACATAGGGCCACCAACCATCTGGCCTTTGTCATCAACTTTGCGATATTTTACAGCAAGCAAACATTCCGCGTATTTTGTTGCCATACCAAACAACGCTGCTAGCCACATCCAAAATAAAGCACCCGGGCCTCCGAGCTTGATCGCTGTTGCGACACCAACAATGTTACCTGTACCAATGGTTGCAGATAACGCTGTACACAACGCAGCAAAGCTAGACACATCACCTTTCGCTTTACTGTTTTCTGAACGCGAAAAGACCAATTTAAGCGCCGTAGGTAGGTGTCTAAACTGAATTAACCCTAAACGGAAAGTGAAATAGGCACCTGTGCCAACAAGTAAAATTAAAAGCGGTGGTCCCCAAACAAAGCTGTCGATTGTTTGAAGTAAAGATTGAAAGTTATTCATGGTTCCCCTTAATACTACAAAAATTTAAGGAGAAGAGGGAAAGGTTATTTATTTGTTTTTAATTGAATAAAACGCAAAAACACCCAAAAATGGGCGCAAGGTTGTACCTGTCTTTCCACTCCTCTGTCCTTTTGCCTGAGAGTTTCATCTGGTATTAACGACCAGACTTGCTCCTTCGGCGGCCAAATCTAAACCTAGTTAAAAGGCAAGATATTTTGACTCTCTCCAGAGGTTCCTCCAACTACAGTCCTCACGACTATTTGTGGTTTTATCCACCAATTGTCGCGCCTGAAAGATTCACTTCTTCGGCGGGGTAATATGACCAATAATTAACTCATTAATGGCGCTAAACCCTCTCTCCTGCAGTCTTCATCGGAACAAACGCCTACCATGAAGCTCATGGTAAGCATTCTGCGCTGCGGATATTACATAATAATTTCGTATGTGTCAGTAGCGAAATTATTGATTGCTTGTTTTTCCATCATTAGTTCGTCTAAACAACGAAAAATTAACGTAAAACAGAGAATATGATGCTATATATAAGAGTAATAAGGAGAGACTATGACAAGATTAATAGCTATTGCAGCCTTCATTGCACTTTCAATATTTCTCATTCGTTATAGAACCAATAAAAAAGTACAACATGGTGTAATTATTGCGTTTTTAGTAGGCTTGGCAATTTATACCGTTTCGATCGTAACGACTGAACTATTTCGTTAAATAGGAGCAATAAAAGGTGAGTAAAAACGTTGATCCAAGAGATCAAGAAGATGTAGTGGTTATCGAACAGAGGGATAAACACACCTTAGTTTATATTGCTATAGCGGCGGTATTTGGTATCGCTATTGGCGGGCTCATTGGATCGGTTGTGACAAAGAATAAATGGCAACCGGCATACCAGTCTTTGGAAAAAAGCTTGTCGAAGCAAAACAGAGCCAAACGGAAGTGATAGTACAGAAGGTCGAAGCAGTAGAAAGAAAAGAAGCTGATATTGAGAACGAAATTGCGTTAAGAGTTACCGAACAAATGGCTGTGCTTGAACTGAACAGTAAAAAGGAAGTCGAAAAATCACAAGAAATGGTAACGGAATTGGAAAAAGTTAACATTGAAATGGACGCTCAAATTCAAGCTCAAGTTAAAGAGATAGAGCAGAACATAGAGGCAATAAGTGAGCTAGAAAAACAGATATCGATGCAAGCAAATATCTTTGATAGAGCACGAGAACTATTTCAACGTGAGTTGTTGATTAAACAAGACCTTACAAAATTACAAAAAGAACGTGATGTACTTGAACCGAGATTAAAACGCTTTAGTAAAGAGTGTGATGTCTACTTAGACGGTGCCTCTTTTGAAGTGAATTCATCTTCGTGCGATAAGCGTGACGAGATTAATTCAAATATCAGTCAAATTGACCAGATGATTGAAGTGCATAAGCTTGATTTACGTGACATTGAAGGCATTTCTAACAGCATTGGTCTGTAGGAATAGTTAGCTGATATTGGATTGACCGGCGTGAATCTCTCACCGGTCAATCTAGCCTATTAAGACTATGAGAGCTGTAATCTGTATTTTTTATCTACCACCCACGCTAGCAATCCCCACGCGACACACTGACCCCATAGCAAAGACCATTGCGGCATTATTTGAGTAAAATCAGCGCCAAGTTGGTTTATTTTAAGGAAAGCCTGTATAGCGGGTGTACACGGGATAAGGTTCGAAAGCCATATCATTGGTTGTGGAACACTTTCTAAAGGCCAGATAAAGCCAGCACTAAATATAAGCGGCATTGAGCTGATTAACACCACCACGGCCACTAATTCTCTTCTTGGTAAAATAGCACCTAAAAAAGAGCCGATGAAACATGAGGATAGTAAGAAGGGCGCTAATAGCGCAAGCAATGTTAAAGGTTCTGCCAACCGGTGAATGTCATAAAAGTCAAAACTAAAACCAAAATAGTACATCGACAAGAAATAGTAGGTGGCTATGAATATCGATGATCGGGTCAAGATTAATCTTAACGAGCTCTGTTTCGTCCAGTAACCCTTGCCAAATTTTTGAGTACCTCCAACAACACCTATGCTCATAATTAACGTTTGCTGCAGTATTAAGACAAATACAGCTGGGACAACGTAGTTAACGTATCCCATTTCAGGGTTAAATGTTGGCTTCATATTGACGATAGAGGAAGCGTATTGCCCTGAAGCCGCTTCTAAAGGTTGCCCCTCCATTACCATTCGGTTAACCCGTGCTTTTGCTGCAAGTGTTCCACTAGCACCTGTAATACCTTCTACAATCGCACCATAAACTAAGAAATAGGAAGCGTCGCCCGCAAACGAGAGGGTAGGACTTTTGCCTAATAATAACTCTTTGTAAAAGTGTTCAGGTATAACAAGAATCCCAGTGACTTTTCCTTCTATAAATTGTTGCTTTGCCTCCTCTATAGAATGTGCGCGCGCAGCAATCTTTATTTGAGAGGTGGCATCAACCATTCTTTCTAATTGAAAGCTGGTTAAGCTGTTGTCTAAATTCACAACGGTAATTGTTTGTTCTGTCGGTGTTTGATGAGAGTACGGCAATGGATATAAGAATGAATAAAAAACAACGCCGCCAAACATGGTAAGAAGTATAATTGGGTTTGTAAAAATAGACCGAAGTTCACATTTAACTAAATTGAAGAGTGTCATGAGTTTTTCTCCAACTGACCAAGATGCTTCTTACATAATGGGTAGATGAGAATTAAAGGGAGAAGGTATCCTGCCATGCTAGTGGATATGGCACTAATGGTTTCAAAGCTGGTTACGCCGTAACTGACCTGGCTGATTTGAGCTTCAATATAGTGGCTAATTGGAAGTAATGAGCGCCAAGTGGACGCGATTATACTCATGTCTGTCGCTGGGAATGTCACCCCCATAAATGCAAAGCTTGGTGCAGTAAAAGCGCCAGCAAAACTCATTGCTCTTGCAGGGTCTAATGTAAGGAAGAAGAAAAAAGCTCCCATGATTATGCAGGCAAAAATAGTCAGCAGTTGGGCGTATAGGATAGGCACCAAGCTACCAATCATCGGCCATTCAAAACCAACGTAAAACCAACTTAAAAACCCAAAACCGAGAAGGGCAAAAAATGGAATATAGAACCCGCAAATAGTTAATATTTGTCGTAAAGGCTTGTCACCAAGCATTCTCTTTAGGCCATATACCCTGTGATTGGCCGCAAGTGCTAATATCGTTGCAACGATGATAATAATTTGCCACAGAGCAGGGACAATAGCACTGACCAAAAATTGGGCGTAATTGGTGTTTCGATTAAATAGAGGGGTGATTTGATTTTGAATAGTAACCGTTCGGCCCGCAGCACTTGCTAGTGAATTATTTCCTTTCGCTAGTTGTTTCACAATGCCAAGTTTAGCATCAAATGTTCCATGTGCCTGTGCGATAGCGGCATTTATCAAACGGCCAACAAGAATATATTGGCTGTTATAAAACACCGTTATCTGAGGTGGATTATTAAGGTAAATGTCACGACTGTAGTGAGTCGGGATAATTGCATATCCGTATATATCACCATTTATGAGTGCATTTTTTGCTTCGATTGCACTTTGATATCCACCAGAAACTTTAAGAGTAGCAGTAGAATCGATATTTCTTATCAACTCTCTGGATAAGGTACTATTTTCAAGGTCAACGACACCGAAGTTAATGTTGGTCGCGACATTGGCAGAAAAAATCCACCAAGTCGACATTGCTAATAGAATAGGGATCCATGTAATACAGGATAATAGCCATTTATCCTTGCGTAGCACAGACCACTGAGAGATCGGCATTTCGGTATGCATTCTATTCCTCTGCATCCAAAGTGACAGAAACACTCATACCAACACGCAATCTTTCTGATTGGTCAACTGGCTTTGCTTCAACTTCAAAAGTTCTTAAATCAAAGCCCTGTGAAGAGTCTGTCGAGCGCCACGTTGCAAAGTTACCCATGACAGCAACATGCATAACTTCAAACTCGATTTCTTTATCTAATGCAGGTAGGTAGCCATTAAAACGTGTGCCTTTAGTAAAATACTTGAGCCTGTCTTCACGTACGCTGAAAATAGCCCAAGCGTCGTTCATATCAATGACAGTCACAACCGGGAAACCCTGAGGAGCCAGTTCACCACTGTTTAACAACACTTGAGAAACTTCACCGTTAAACCAACTGTTAATCTTGGTATCTTGAGCATAGGCTTCTACTTCGGCAACTGCACCGGCTGCCATACGTTCTTTCTCAATTGCGGCTTGTTTCGTTTCGTTACGAGCCCCTTCTTGCGCCATTTGGAACATTTGATAAGCGGCACTTTGTGTAAACTTGGCAGCCTGCCATTGGGTTAGTGCTTCGTCTCTTTTCTGCTCTGCAACGACACCATCTTTATACAAACTATCAACACGTTGGAAGGTCTTTTCTGCCAAAGAAGCAGCAGCCTTGGCTTTCTGCCATTGGTCGCTAGCAGCAGCAATTTGTTGTGAGCGTGCACCATTTTCAGCTTGCAATGCCATTGCCCCTGCGGCTTTTTGACCTGCTAGAGCTTGATCAAGTTTCGCGTCGATTTCTGGACTATAAAGGGTAAAAACAGGGTCACCAATGGATATTTGATCCCCTTTACTCACCATAATCTTCTCTATTCTCCCTGGTACTTTAGAAGAAATACTGTATTGCTGCGCCTCTATCTGGCCTTGAAGGCGTATAGGTTTAGGCTGATAGGCTTGATAAAAACTGTATGCAATCCAAGAACCGATACTAACAGCAACTGCTGTCACAAGAATGGGTTTAACGACTTTCATTACTGATCCTCTGATTTTACGGTTTGAGATGCATTCGAAACGTATTGATTAAATGTGTTCATTTCACTACTCAGTGCTAACAATCGATTGAGAGAGATTAAATAGTTAAAGCTCGCAACCTGTTGCTGGGTTTTTATGCTGGCTAAATAGAGCTCAGCATCAACCACATCGAGTGAAGTAGATAAGCCTTGAGTAAATGCCTTACTTCTCAAGCTTAGGTTTTCTTGCGCAAGCTCTAAGCTCGAATTTAATCCATGGACTTCTTCGATTGCTTGTTCGGCTTCGTAGTAGGTCTTTTCTACCAAAACGGTAAGGTCGCGTGTTGCTTGATGGCGAAGATGATGGACTTGCAATACTGCACTATGTGCTGCCTGAACGCTCTCTGAGCGACCATTGTTATCGATTAAAGGGATGCTTACGCCAACGCCGACTAACCAATCTGGCGCTAACTCGGAAGCAAGAGAGTCATCTTCGTATAACGTGTAGTTTCCATAAAGGTAGACTTCAGGATAATAGCGGCCTTTTTCTGCAACAATGAGTTGGCTAGCTTGTTTATTCTTCGCGTCTAAAATGGATAGCCCTGGATAAGTTGTTAAGGTCTGATCGGTAAAAGCGCTTAGAGGTGGAAGATTTTCATTAATAAACAGAGAGGTTTCTGGGTACACTTTTTCATCTTGATTTAAAATCTGGGTCAGTGCAGAAACCGCGATTTCGACATCTTTTTGTGCACGTTTGCGCTCGACGGTTGCTTTCGTTAATGATGCTTCAGCTTGCAGCCTTTCAACTTTGGCTATTTGACCTTGAGTTTCAAGTTTTACAGCGAAGTCTCTGTGTTTAGTTAACCCTTGCTCAACGGAAATTCTTGTTTGTAGAACATCGTTTGCTAAAACCACGCTGAAGTAATATTTAGCTAAGTCTTCGTACTGAGCTTGAGTTTCCATTGCCAAATAGGCGACAGCTTCATCGGTTTGTCCACTCGCAATCTCTTGAGCGGCGGTTATTCTGCCACCGGTAAATATTGGCCAAACTGCCCTGATGGATGAGTTGAACAAATCTTTTTCAGTAATGGTGGATGTGGTAGCACTTAATAAAGAGGTAAGACCTAAATGTGACAACATAGCCGCGCTTGTAGAATCGAGGCTATCAATGATTTGGTCGCCAGATAAGGTCACATCATCGTCTAGACGAGTGTAATTCGCACCTAACGTCACTGAAGGAAGGTTTAACGATGATTTTGAGCCTTCTAGTTGGCGGTAACGGTCAACATTGGCTCTTTGCGCTGCGATAGCGCTGTTCTTATCTTGTAATAATGTCCACGCGTTTTCAAAACTAATCTCACCTGCAATACCAGAAGTTGAATAGAGAATAGCTGTACTTAATAGCGCGAGTTTTGATTTGTAATTCATGGTAAAACAACGATAATGAAAGAAAAATAGAGCATATACTCTAGCGTTAATATTCACAATGTAATTCACCCATATTAGTTGTTAATTTGTTAAATAACGTTGACATAGTCGAGAGAGGGGCACAGGTATGCGCCATAAACCCTATTATCAATCAGATTGTGCGATTATCACCGCCACTATAAGCAATAGTTTGGCTTATCTCTGTTAAGCTTCGGCCTGATTCTTGTTGCCAATGTAGAAATGCGTTATTAGCGGCGGATAACGCTCGCTTTGTTCCTCTTCCCGAGTCGATGATGCCGGTGTTTCGTAAATAGGATTCGACATCAGAAGAAAAAATAAATGTGTCTACACCCATTTGACGGAGGGTGTAAGGGCCAGTATTCCCGCCAAGTCGGTTACCCTGTTTTTTAAGGTATAACCAGAGGCCAGTAATGTTGTTTTCAGGCCAATTGGAAACCATTTCGCTAAAACTCCCGTGCTCTACCTGTACTGACTTAATCATTTGAGCATTAGCAGGAATAGACATGACTTTGGTTAAATGACGAATAATTTGAGGGTCTTTCGCTTTTGCTTCCCATTGCTCTTCTGAAAGCATTAGTAAGGAATCTATCTTAAAGTCAAAAAACACGGCTTCAAAGTTTGGCCATTTATTTCGTACCACTTGCCATGAAATACCACATTGAAAGACTTTCATTGTAAATGCAGCCAACCAACGGTCGTCCCCCACTGACGAAAGCTGCTTGGCTGTTAACGGGCGACTTAAAAGAGACTCTAAATTTTCTTTACTTCCTTTTCGTTCGGCTGCGCGTTGATAGATTGATGCAAACTTTTCCATGTAGAATCCATTGTAAGTCTCCATGCGGAGATAATATAAAGATGATCCAATACTATTATCAGATAATGTTAAACCTTGCTACCGACCATTACACATTCCTTTAACTTGTCTTTTTACTGTTACTCATTAGACATTAGTCTACATTGTCGACAATCTAGTTGTAATAACCCCTATTTTTACGCTATTTTCTGTTTATCAACTGCGCATTGTTAACACAGAGGGTGGAAATTGAATCAAACAACCGAACAAAAAAGCGTAAGCAATGAAAAGGAAGGTACCAAGTCAGAAAATCTGACCGAATACCTTATTGACGCGATTGTTTCTGGCGAAATTGAATCGGGTTCGAAGATCTCAGAACCTGAGTTAGCCAAAAGGTTTGGTGTGAGTCGCGGGCCCTTACGAGAGGCGATAATGCGGGTTGAAGGTCTTGGTCTTATAGAGCGTATTCCTCATGTCGGTGCAAGAGTCATTACATTTTCACAAGAACATTTGTCTGAACTCTATGCCGTTCGTGAGTCTTTAGAAGGCATGGCTGCGAGATTGGCCGCTAGAAATATTAGTAAAGAAGAACTCTCGGCATTAAAGCAATTATTGTCGACACATTCAGAACACATCGATCAGGTAGAGGGTAAGTCTTATTTTCAACAACAAGGTGACTTTGATTTCCACTACCGAATTATTAAAGCCAGCCGCAACACAAAATTGATTTCATTGCTCTGCGATGAGCTATACCACTTATTAAGAATGTACCGTGCTAAATCACCACGGTCACATTCAAGACCTGAAAAAGCTTTAGAAGAACATAAGTTCATACTACAAGCGATCAAAAACCGAGATGAAGAGCTAGCTGAAATCCTAATGAGAAGGCATATCTCAGGTAGCCGTATGCTTATTGAAAAACAAATGCAGTCTGTTAAGGAGAACCACTCATGAGTTTAAGTCAAGGCGCTAAGTTCCGATTAGCCGTTAAAGAAAACGATCCGCTACAAATAGTAGGTACGGTAAATCCATACTGCGCCATGATGGCTAAAAATGTGGGTCATCAAGCGATATATCTATCTGGCGGGGGTATTGCAAATGCTTCTTATGGGTTACCGGACCTTGGTATCACAACACTGAATGACGTGTTAGTGGACGTTGAGCGCATTACTAACGCATGTGATTTACCACTTATGGTGGATATCGATACCGGATTTGGTGGCGCATTCAATATTGCGAGGACCATTAAGGCGATGGAGAAGGCCGGTGCTGGTGCGATTCATATGGAAGATCAGGTCGCGCAGAAACGCTGTGGTCATCGTCCTAACAAAGCCATCGTTAGCCAAGGTGAAATGGCTGACCGTGTAAAAGCCGCGGTAGATGCGCGAATAAACGATGAGTTTGTCATCATGGCACGTACTGATGCGCTTGCGGTAGAAGGTATAGATTCGGCTATAGAAAGAGCAATCGCCTGTGTGGAAGCTGGTGCAGATATGATTTTCCCAGAAGCCATGACGGAATTAGAACAATATAAAAAGTTCTCAGCGGCGCTGGAATCTGCAACAGGCAAACATGTCCCAATTTTGGCAAACATTACAGAATTTGGTCAGACACCGTTGTATGGCGGAGAAGAACTGGCTAAAGCAAGTGTCGATATGGTTCTTTATCCATTGAGTGCATTCCGTGCAATGAATAAAGCCGCCGAAATGGTTTATCAACACCTGCTTGAAGTGGGGAACCAAGAAGCGATGGTTGAGCACATGCAAACACGTAAAGAGTTGTATGCGCATCTTAACTATCACGACTATGAAAATAAGCTAGATAAGCTATTTTCAGAAAAATAATAATAAAAATATTAATTAACTTACCAATAACGTAAACAAACCGAAGCAATGCAGTAAGGAAGCTTCGTAAATAATGAAAGGAGTTCGTCATGCCAGATAAAAAACTAGGTGGAGCCGGGTTAAGAGGGCAGAGTGCAGGGACAACATCTCTTTGTACCGTTGGGCAATCGGGTACCGGTTTAACGTATCGTGGTTACGACATTACAGACCTTGCGAACCATGCGCAATTTGAAGAAGTTGCCCACCTGTTATTGCAAGGACATTTGCCAAATCAAAAAGAGCTAGACGATTACAAAACGCGTTTAGTCAGTCAAAGGGGCTTGCCAAGTGAGCTAAAATCGGCACTAGAACTGATCCCAAAAGATGCGCACCCGATGGATGTGATGCGAACAGGGTGTTCGATATTAGGTAATCTTGAGCAAGAGTTGGATTTTTCCCAGCAGCAATCTAGTACGGAAAGAATGCTGGCGCTATTTCCGGCTATCATCTGTTACTGGTACCGCTTTAGCCATGATGGAGTGCGTATAGATACAGAAGATACCTCTGAAGACACTACTGGTGGTTACTTTCTTAAATTGCTGACGGACAAAACCCCAAGCGAATTACATAAGCAGGTAATGCATTGCTCACTTACTGTATATGCAGAACATGAGTTTAACGCTTCAACTTTCGCTGCCCGCGTATGCGCATCAACGCTATCAGATATACATTCTTGTGTAACGGCCGCAATTGGGACGTTAAGAGGCCCACTTCATGGTGGCGCTAATGAAGCAGCGATGGCGATGATAGAGAATTGGACAACCCCTGAGCAAGCAGAAGAAGAAATTCTCAAGATGTTGGCTGCAAAAGACAAAATTATGGGCTTTGGTCACGCGGTATACCGCGAATCTGACCCTCGAAATGCTTTGATTAAACAGTGGTCTAAAGCACTTTCCGAAGCAACGGGTGATACCCATCTTTACGCGGTTTCAGAACGTGTTGAATCAGTGATGAAGAGAGAAAAAGGGTTGTTTTGTAACGCCGATTTTTTCCACGCATCGGCTTACCACTTTATGGACATTCCAACCAAGTTATTCACACCGATTTTTGTGATTAGCCGTTTAACGGGTTGGGCTGCACACGTTTATGAGCAACGTGCTAATAATCGAATAATCCGACCAAGCGCCGATTACGACGGACCTGAGCATCAAGACTGGCTACCAATTGACAAGCGGAGTTAGCTTCAAAGACGTCGACATAAATAAGTGATAGTAAAACTCGCAGTAGGATAAGCCTGCTAAAGAAAAATTACTGGAAATAAATGATGAATAGTCAGTATAAAAAATCGTTGCCAAATACACAGGTTGAATACTATGACACGAGACTAGCGGTGAATAGTTTGGTTTCTGGTTCATACGAAAAACTCCCTTATACGTCTAGAGTGTTGGCAGAAAACTTGGTTCGACGATGTGAGCCAGAAAATTTAAATGATGCATTATTACAGCTTATCCACCGGAAGCGCGATTTAGACTTTCCTTGGTATCCGGCTCGTGTAGTGTGTCATGACATATTAGGCCAAACAGCTTTAGTAGATTTAGCGGGTCTAAGAGACGCGATTGCGGAACAAGGTGGTGACCCCGCTAAAGTTAACCCTGTTGTTGAAACGCAACTTATCGTGGACCATTCACTTGCAGTGGAACATGCTGGGTTTGACAAAGATGCCTTTCAAAAAAATCGAGACATTGAAGATCGCCGAAACGAAGACAGGTTTCATTTTATAGAGTGGTGTAAAACCGCTTTTCAAAATGTAAATGTGATACCTGCAGGCAACGGCATCATGCACCAAATAAACCTAGAAAAAATGTCTCCAGTGATACAAGTGAAAAACGGTGTTGCCTTTCCCGATACTTGTGTTGGGACAGATAGCCATACACCACATGTTGATGCTCTTGGTGTTATTGCGATTGGGGTCGGTGGCTTAGAGGCTGAAACCGTAATGCTTGGTAGGCCGTCAATGATGCGTTTGCCAGACATCGTTGGGGTGAAGTTAACTGGTGTAAGGCAACCAGGGATTACAGCAACCGATATTGTTTTGGCGATCACTGAATTTCTTCGTCAACAAAAAGTGGTTTCTTCTTACCTTGAATTCTTTGGGGAAGGAGCAAGAAAGCTGACTATTGGGGATAGAGCAACTATCTCTAATATGACACCAGAATATGGTGCTACCGCAGGCATGTTCTATATTGATGAACAGACAATTAATTATCTTAAGTTAACAGGACGTGACGACAAGCAAGTAGAGCTAGTAGAACAGTACGCGAAGCAGACAGGTTTATGGGCAGATGATCTGATAGAAGCCGAGTATGAACGAGTATTAGAATTTGACTTGTCCATGGTACAACGGAATCTTGCTGGACCTTCTAATCCACACCGCCGCTTACCGACCTCTGAGTTAACTAACAGAGGCATAGCCAAAGCGTGGGAGAAAGAAGAGGGGTTACTGCCCGATGGCGCGGTCATTATAGCGGCGATTACTTCCTGCACAAACACAAGCAACCCACGTAATGTTATTGCCGCTGCGTTGCTCGCTAAAAAAGCAAACGAATTAGGCTTAATTCGCCAACCTTGGGTAAAAACTTCGTTTGCTCCGGGTTCAAAAGTTGCCAAACTTTATCTTGAAGAATCTGGTTTGTTGCCAGAACTAGAGAAACTTGGTTTTGGTATTGTTGGCTACGCATGTACGACTTGTAACGGTATGAGTGGTGCACTAGACCCGAAAATCCAAAAAGAAATCATTGAACGAGATCTTTATTCTACTGCTGTTCTTTCCGGTAATCGAAACTTTGATGGTCGAATCCACCCTTACGCGAAGCAAGCGTTCTTAGCATCGCCACCGCTTGTGGTTGCTTATGCTTTGGCTGGGACTATTCGTTTCGACATCGAAAAAGACGTCATTGGTACTAATAATGATGGGCAACCAGTTTACTTGAAAGATCTGTGGCCAAGTGACGAAGAGATCGATGACGTAGTTAGTCGCTTTGTGAAGCCGGAGCAGTTTAATCAAGTTTATATTCAAATGTTTAAGCTAACCGATGATGAGCAAAAAAGTGAGCCTTTATACGACTGGCGACCTCAGAGTACTTATATTCGCAGGCCTCCATATTGGGAAGGGGCGTTAGCGGGTAAGAGAAGCTTATCTGGCATGCGACCACTAGCGATATTACCAGATAACATCACGACTGATCATTTGTCACCTTCGAATGCAATTTTAGCATCGAGTGCAGCAGGTGAATACTTAACCCACATGAAAGTACCAGAGGAAGATTTTAATTCCTATGCTACTCATAGAGGTGATCACCTTACCGCACAGCGCGCTACGTTTGCGAATCCAAAATTGTTTAATGAAATGGTGAAAGAAAATGGTGAGGTGGTGCAAGGTTCCCTCGCACGTATAGAACCTGAAGGTAAGGTTACCCGTATGTGGGAAGCCATTGAAACCTACATGGATCGTAAGCAACCTCTAATTATCGTAGCTGGAGCAGATTATGGACAAGGTTCATCTCGAGATTGGGCTGCGAAAGGGGTTCGTTTAGCCGGTGTTGAAGTGATTGTCGCAGAGGGTTTTGAGCGAATACACCGAACTAACTTAGTTGGGATGGGCGTTCTTCCATTAGAGTTTAAAACCGGTGAAAACCGCAATACGTTAGCATTAGATGGAACAGAACTTTATGACGTAAAAGGCGAAATACAACCAGGTACAGACTTAACCGTTGAGATTACACGTAAAAATGGTGAAAAAGTAAATGTTACGGTTACCTGCCGCCTTGATACAGCGGATGAAGTTTCTGTTTACAATGCCGGCGGTGTGCTGCAGCGATTTGCACAAGACTTCTTAGCGTAAGGGGCTGAATATGAGAGAAGAAAACGTCACCGTTCAGTCTCAGATTAAAGTACCCGCTACCTATATGAGAGGGGGTACGAGTAAAGGGGTATTTTTTAGTCTAGAAGACTTACCTGAACCTGCGCAACAACCAGGGAAAGATAGGGACAATTTACTACTTAGAGTAATAGGAAGCCCCGATCCTTACGCTAAACAGATTGATGGGATGGGAGGAGCAACGTCGAGCACCAGTAAAACCGTTATTGTTTCGAGAAGTACCCAGCCTGACCATGATGTCGATTACCTCTTTGGTCAGGTAGCAATAGACAGGCCATTTGTAGATTGGAGTGGAAATTGTGGGAATCTCTCCGCAGCAGTGGGGCCATTTGCTATCCATAGTGGATTGGTCGATCCCGATAGGATACCGAACAACGGCATCGTTACCGTCCGCGTTTGGCAAGTGAATATTGAGAAAACCATTCTAATCCATGTACCAATCTCTAATGGCTATGTTCAAGAAACTGGCACGTTCGAGCTTGATGGCGTCACTTTCCCTGCTGCCGAAATACAGGTGGATTTTATGGACCCATCCGCGGGTAGTGGGTCAATGTTTCCTACTGGAAATCTAGTAGATGACCTTGAGGTTCCCGGTGTCGGTACATTGAAAACGACAATGATAAATGCGGGAATCCCTACTATTTTCATCAACGCTGAGGACATTAATTACCGAGGTGTGGAACTACAGGACGACATTAATAATGATGAACAAGCGTTAAGAATGTTTGAATCTATTCGTGCGTATGGCGCACTTAAAATGGGTTTGATTGACAAGCTTTCTGAGGCGGAAACTCGACAACATACGCCTAAAGTCGCGTTTATTTCTTCACCACAAAGCTACTACTCTTCAAGTGGCAAAGAAGTAAAGTCGTCCGATGTTGATGTATTGGTTCGGGCATTGTCAATGGGTAAGTTACACCACGCCATGATGGGGACTGCTGCAGTTGCCATTGCAGCCGCTGCCTGCGTCCCAACTACTCTAGTCAATATTGCCGCAGGCGGTGGCGAAAAAAATGCGGTGACGTTTGGGCACCCATCAGGGACGCTAAAAGTGGGTGCAAAGGCCAATCAAACGAAGTATGGATGGGTGGTCGAAAAGGCGGTAATGAGCAGAAGCGCACGAGTATTAATGGAAGGTTGGGTACGCGTACCCCTCGATACTATCAAACATAATTAAGACACATTGGAGGAAACAATATGTCTGCCTATTTAGAAGAATATCAGTGGTCTCAGACTAAACCAGAAAGTTTTTGGAAGGCGCAGTCGGAAAAAATAGATTGGTTTGAATCGCCTAAGACAATATTAGCAAAAGACGAGAACGGTATCGAGCGTTGGTTCCCTGACGGACAGTTAAATACAGCATGGCTTGCCCTGGATTACCATTGCGAACAGGGGAGGGGCGACCACATCGCGCTGATCTATGATTCACCTGTTACGCTAACTAAACGGAAATACACCTATAATCAGCTTCGTGATCAAGTAGCTAAAGTAGCCGGAATGCTTGCAGAAAACGGCGTAGCCAAAGGTGACAGGGTTGTAATTTATATGCCAATGATCCCAGAGGCGGCGATGGCAATGCTGGCATGTGCACGTCTCGGGGCGATTCACTCCGTTGTGTTTGGCGGTTTTGCCCCTAATGAACTTGCTGTACGAATCGAAGATGCTGAACCTAAAGTGGTGATGACAGCTTCATGCGGTATCGAAATTGCCAAGATTATCCCGTACAAACCGCTGATAGACAAAGCGATTATGGATAGCCGTTGGAAACCAGAAAAAGTATTCGTTTTTCAAAGAAAAGAAGAACTAGCAGAGCTTAGCCATGAAAGAGATGTCGATTGGCAAGAAGCCGTCGATAAAGCGAAACCACACGCTTGCGTACCAGTTCAATCTACTGATCCTTTGTATATACTTTACACATCAGGTACAACGGGTAAACCGAAAGGAGTTGTACGTGACAACGGTGGACACGCTGTCGCCATGAAGTACAGTATGAAGTCCATATACAACATTGAACAAGATGACGTGTTCTGGGCTGCTTCGGACGTAGGGTGGGTAGTAGGTCACTCTTATATCGTATACGCGCCACTCATTCACGGTTGCACCACTATATTGTTTGAAGGAAAGCCAGTTAGAACCCCTGATCCCGGTGCATTCTGGCGTGTTTGCAATGAATATAATGTGACTGCGCTGTTTTCAGCGCCAACCGCTTTTCGCGCCATTAAAAAAGAAGATCCTGATGCACTATTGCTCGAAAAATATGATCTGTCTAAGTTGAAAACCATCTTTATGGCTGGTGAGCGTTTAGACCCACCGACGTTAGAATGGGTGTTAGAAAAAACGTCAAAACCTGTTATTGACCACTGGTGGCAAACGGAAACCGGTTGGGCAATTGCCAGTAACCCTACTGGAATAGAAATGATGGAGGTTAAGCCTGGCTCGGCGACTAAACCTGTCCCTGGTTATGATGTCGTTGTCTTAAATGAAGTAGGTGAGGAAGTACCTGCCAATCAACAAGGTTTTGTTGCATTGAAACGCCCACTTCCACCAGGAACACTTCCGACGGTATGGCGTAATCACGATCGCTTTGAAACAGGCTACCTAAGTCAATTTGACGGTTATTACGTTTCTGGTGATGGTGGGTATATAGATGAAGACGGTTACTTGTTTATTATGGGACGAATAGATGACGTAATTAATGTAGCAGGTCATCGTCTATCTACCGGTGAAATGGAAGAGATTGTTGGCGCACATCCGGCTGTAGCGGAGTGTGCAGTAATCGGTATCCACGATGATCTCAAAGGTCAGTTACCACTCGGTTTAGTGGTACTTAAAGATGGTGTTAAGTTGGATGAACTTGCTTTAGAGGGAGAACTGGTTGGTAAAGTACGAACTGAGATAGGTGCTGTTGCGTGCTTTAAACACGCGTTGGTGGTAGATAGATTACCCAAAACGCGCTCTGGCAAGATATTGCGCCGCATTATAAGGCAAATTGCCGATGGGGAAGCCTATACGGTTCCATCAACCATAGATGATCCTAGTAGCTTAAGCGAGATAGAAAGAGTCCTTAATCACTAAAGAAAGTTCTATTCTCTATTCAAGGCGCTGACTTTTGTTGGCGTCTTTCATTTTGTGTCGTAGCAAAAACTGTTTATAATGCAATCAACGGCTTATTTGATTTTCTGGTGAAAAAGTGTCCAACTTAAAAATTCGACCGGCATGTCTAGACGATTTAACCCAGCTCAATGCTTTGATGTTTGAGCTTCATGATTACCATCATCAATCTATGCCTTCGGATATAAAAACGGCTGATGAAATTGAAGAACAAAAATCCATTGCTCTTTATATTAATGACCCCGAGTGTCTGGTTTATGTTGCTATTGAACCTATAGAAGATAAAGTGGTTGGGTTTATCACTGGACATTTTTGCGAACTTGTTTCTGTCGTTAGTCAGCCTATACAGATGGGCAGTGTTGATGAGTTGTATGTTTCAGAAGCGTATCGAAACCAATCTATTGCAGAAAGGTTGATGAAGCGATTAGAGATAACTTTTGAAGAATATGGGGTTAAAAAGATATTCGTAGAGGTGTGGCAATTCAATCAACCAGCAATTAAGTTTTACCAGAAAAGTGGGTTTGGCCATCATATCCATTGGCTATGTAAAACATTAGATTGAGGTTTTTTATCGATTCTACTATTAGCCAACTCTAACCAGTGTGACGGATGACTAATAGTAGTTAGTGAAAAGCGAACATCCTAAACGTTCAGAATAAACTCTTCGATCACTTGAGCAACACCCGAGTTGTCATGGGTGTCGGTTATATGGTCAGCTAACGCTTTCGTCTCTTTGGTTGCATTACCCATTGCTACGCCAAGTCCTGCATACTTCATCATATGGTGATCGTTTTCTGCATCTCCCATACTAATCACTTCGTCCGCGTTAATACCTAAATATTTCGCAACGGCTGCAACACCTACGCCTTTATTGCTTTCTAAGTGAAGAAATTCCAAGAAGATATGTGCGCTTCTAACGATGGTAAATTCATTATGAAGTTCTTTGTCCAATAAAGGAGTCACGCGGTCAAGTTCTTCTGGGGCATCGGCAAACATGGCTTTTATAATTTGGTGGTCATCATCTAACTGCGAGAAATCAAATTCTTTTATGCTCAAACCATTAATGACGGCTTCATGTTCTGTATAAGGGTTATTTTTAGGGGTGATTAAGCCATGCTCAATACTAAAAGCGTGCATATGTACACCCAGTTGCTCGGCTAGTTTAGCGACGTGTTTTGCTTCTTTACCGGTGATAATTTGGCTGTGAATTTCTTTATTATCAGATACACGGTGTACATATGAACCGTTAGAAGACACAACGAAATCTTTATCTGAAGTTAATTGCAACTCTTCGAGTTTTTCTCTCATCCCGGCAAGAGGGCGACCAGACGCTAAGATAACCGTTACGCCTTTCTCTCTCGCATTTGCGATGGCCTGTTTATTTCTATCTGTAATGATTTTATCGCTGTTAAGCAGCGTGCCATCCATATCCAAAGCGACCAATTTATACATAACCTACCCAAAATAATTAAAATTAAAAACAGATGCGAGAATACACTAGTTCTATTTGACCTTAAATATATTGTGAATTAATGTCAGCATCTGGTTTTTTAAAGAGAAAGCAAAATGAACAAAGCCGTTGTTGTTTTTAGTGGTGGCCAAGACTCCACAACTTGTTTAGTAAAAGCGATTCAAGAATTTGATGAAGTACATGCGATTACTTTCGACTACGGTCAAAGACATAAACTAGAGATTGAAGTTGCACAGAATCTAACGAAAGAGTTAGGAATAACTGCCCATAAAGTAATGGATGTTGGTTTATTGAATGAACTCGCGATTAGCTCTCTTACAAGGGATGATATTCCTGTCTCACATGAGCTTCAAGATAACGGATTGCCTAATTCATTTGTACCTGGCAGAAATATACTCTTTTTAACGTTAGCAGGGATATATGCCTATCAAATAGGTGCAAAAACGGTCATTACTGGTGTTTGTGAGACAGACTTTTCTGGTTACCCTGATTGTCGTGATGAGTTTGTAAAATCGATTAATGACGCCTTGGTAAAGGGAATGGATAGAGAGCTTGTCATCCAAACACCTTTAATGTGGTTAAACAAAGCCGAGACGTGGGCTTTGGCCGATCAATATGAAGCACTAGAACTTATAATAAACCAGACATTAACTTGCTACAACGGTGTGATAGGGGACGGGTGTGGGGATTGCCCTTCTTGTGATCTTAGAAAAGCCGGGCTAGAGGACTACCTAGAAAACAAAGACGCCGTTATTACGGCACTGCGAAGTAAAGCAGAGATGTATTGACGTTAAACAGCCCTTCATATGAAGGGCTTTTTAAACAAAACGGCTCTTTGCAATTAGGCGGCGATAGCAAACTTAGATAAAAATGCTTCTTTGCATTCTATAAATCGCTTTACTAAATCATCGACAGCAGAATCGTCATAAGGTCTTAAACCACTTGCTACCATGCGTTTCACACCTTTACCCACTAACTCACCGTCTTCTTTAAAATCAAAGTTAAGGGTTACTACGCCACGTTTTCCTTCAACATCAAAAGTTGCGCCAGAAAACTCGACTTCAGGATGGTGGATATCCAAACGAGAAAATTCTATTTCCATGCTTTCGTAGATAACCAGTGGACGTTGACAGTTGATCATCATCTGTTGTTGTTCCATCAAAGGAACCATAATGTGAGGAAAGTTTTTCCCAGAAAACTGCACATAGTTTTTAACCACATGTTCTATTAATTCTGAATCATGGCTTACTTCACCTTCACGATTCATATGAAGATATTCTTTGCCTTTTTCGTCAACGACAGCGCTTTCATTTTCACACTTATTTTCTACTTGTAAAGCGACACCATCACTTACCATGCCTGAAAAGTCGAAGCGCATTTTTTGACTAATACCTTCTTCTTTAAGTAAAACGGCGAAGAGAAGATCACCAGGTACGCAGAAACGCTTATTGTCTTCGTCATGGATAGGATTAAAATCGCCAGCTACTTTTTTTGCAAAGTGGCTTGCTTGACGTCGAGTAAATTGGAACTTCTGGTTAAGCACTGAAAAGTAAGGAGTTAAAAACATAATAATCTGCTGGTAGCTAAAAACAGGTTAATTATATACAAAAATTTTGTGACAATGGTCTAATCAGTGATTTTTGACAAATATCTAACGTAAAAGGTTAAAAATGAAACCATAGAGAAATAATGCTGAATTTCTGTATGAGTTATCGGAGTAATTCGTCCGTAGATGTACATAAAAGTTGGGTTAGCGGAACTAAATACCGTTCACTAGCCTCATCAGGAGATATCGGTGGAAGTTCAACGGTAACACAAGGTAGTTGCTTCTCTTTACACCATGTACCGTAAGAACCTGGTGTTTTATAACCTATATCTTCCACAACCGGTAGGTCAAAAGTATTCGATAACCAGTAGGCTAGTTTTGATAAATCCGGATCATCAATACAGGCAAGTGGTTCGTGGAAGCTAATTGTAAATCTAGGGTTAAGCTCATCTATTAATCGTAATAATGCATCGATTTCAGGTTCTAATAGTCCATTACTCGTTTTAATCACGACATCTCGAACATCTGCAGTGCTATTCCAGCGATAAACCGTATCTTCATTGAGCTGATTTTGAGTGGGAAAATTACGATTCAGATCAACAGAATTTGCATTCGAGCGGGTTCCCAACTGATTACCATCTGGATTAATGGACAGAATAATATGGTGCTTCTGCTGGTTTTTAGTCAGAGTTCGAAGCGCACAAGATAATGCCATGATTGACGCTGTTTCATCACCATGAGTGCCAGCGATAATGAGCCCTGCATTTTCAACTTCTATTTGGGCTGGAAAATAAAGAAGTGGGGCACCGTATACAGATAAACCATAATGAACGGGTTCGAGAATGAATGTTCCTCTTTCTGAGCGCCTTCTTGTCAGTGACATTAGTATTTTCATCCTTTAATAATGTGAGCTTTGTTAAAAACGACAGTCAACACAAACTGATATGCTTACATGTGGCACCCTATCTTACAGGTATAGACAGTTTAACTGCTATTTGCCTGTATTAATCCCGATTACTCAATTGGTTATACTATATACCTATCAATATTCAAGGATGAACAATGGAAATCAATGCTAAAACGTCTTTATCAATAGTGACGAGTTTAATACTGTCGCTGTCTTCATTTGTAGAAGTGCAAGCAGCAAATGTGCCAGAAGGAACCTCACTAGCAAAAAATCAAGTTTTAGTTAGGGGAAATGATGCAGAAGCGGCAACGTTGGACCCCTTAAAAGCTGAAGGTATGCCTGAAATTCATATACTACGTGATTTATTTGAAGGGTTGGTAATTCAGGATGAAAACGGCAAAGTGACACCGGGTGTTGCTTTAAAATGGGACAATAGTGGCAATCAGGTGTATCGATTTCACCTTAGAAAAGATGCGCGCTGGTCAAATGGTGACCCTGTAACTGCAAACGATTTTCTGTTTAGCTTACACCGTGTTGTTGACCCCAATTTTGCGTCGCCAAATGCGTGGTATTTAAAGTTAACCGAAATTAAGAATGCCAAAGCCATTATTGAAGGTAAGAAGCCAGTTGATTCTTTGGGTGTTAAAGCGATAGATGACTACACGTTAGAATTTGAACTAGAAAAACCAGTGCCGTATTTTATTTCGATGACGGCACATACCGCTATGATGCCATTACATTCTAAAACAGTATTAGCAAGCGGAGATACATGGGCTCGGCCTGAAACAATGGTCTCTAATGGTGCATTTAAATTGACGGAATGGGTGATTAATGAGCGTATAGAACTTGAGAGAAACGATAAATACTGGGACAACGCTAATACAATCTTGAATCACGTCACTTATATACCGTTCGAAAACCAAAATTCAGCACTAAATCGTTATAAAACAGGTGAAGTTGACATGACATCAGATGTGCCTGCGCAAATGGCAACAAAACTAAGAGAAACTCACCCAGATGATTACCGCGTAACTCCTCTATTATGTACGTACTATTATGCGTTTAATACACAACATAAACCGTTTGATGACCCTAAAGTTCGTAAAGCTGTGGCCTATTCGATTAAACGTGATGTGATCACAAATGGGATTACGACGGTAGGAAATGTACCTGCGTTTACCTTTGCGCATAAAGATGTAGCAGGGTTCAAAGCGACTATGCCTGATTACGGTAAGTGGTCTCAAAGTGAACGCGAAGAGAGTGCAAAACAACTAACCAAAGAGGCGGGCTATGTTGAATCGACGCCTATAGAAGCAAAGCTGTTGTATAACACAAGTGAAAGCCATAAGACGATAGCTATTGCGATTGCATCTATGCTTGAAAAAAACCTAGATGCAAAAATCACCCCCGAAAACCAAGAGTGGAAGTCTTATCTTAGCTCTAGGAAATCGGGTGATTTTGATATTCTTAGAGCATCTTGGTGTGGTGATTATAATGAAGCATCAACTTTTTTAAGTCTGTTTACATCAGACAATGAAAGAAATTATGCCTTTTATAAAAATAGTGATTATGACTCTGCAATTTCAAAAGCCCAAATGGCAACTGACGAGCAGGAAAGGAATAAATACTATGATCAAGCAGAATCGATACTTGCTGAAGATATGCCTATAGCGCCTATCTATTTTTATATGCAAGCAAGGCTAGTCAGGCCAACAATTGGTGGATTCCCGATGCATAACGCAGAAGGTAGAATCTATTCCAAAGATCTTTATATCAAATCCAACTAACAACAGTTTGGGTATGGACAGGTTCCATACCCAACTTTGCATAACTTTAGCGAGCAAATAAGGGCTCTTTTTTTCTAAAATAGCTTTTAGAGTACCCATTCAGTTAAAAAGTTGAATTGCCAGTACATTCACACTATGCAAATTCAAATTAAGCGCGTAAAATCCCCTCCCTTGATAAACGTCCGGTATACGTATTACTGAGAGATGTTTATTGAGCCCAACTAATTTAAATTAGCATGTGTTGCTTGGTACGCAACACCACTGTGAAGGATATAAAATGCCAGTAATTACACTTCCTGACGGTAGTCAACGTCAATTCGATAACCCTGTTTCAACAATGGACATCGCAGCTTCTATCGGCCCTGGTCTTGCAAAAGCAACCATAGCTGGCCGTGTTGACGGCAATCGTGTAGATGCTTGTGATCTTATCGAAAATGATGCGAGTCTTGAAATCATCACTGCGAAAGATGAACAAGATGGATTAGAAATCGTGCGTCATTCATGTGCCCACCTTCTTGGCCATGCAATTAAGCAGTTGTTCCCAGAAGCAAAAATGGCGATTGGTCCAACGATCGATAGTGGTTTTTATTATGATATTGACCTAGAGCACTCTCTTACCCAAGAAGATCTTGATGCATTAGAAAAACGCATGAAAGAGCTTGCGAAAACCAAATATCAGGTTGTTAAAAAGAACGTAAGCTGGCAAGAAGCGCGTGATACTTTTGAATCACGCGGTGAAAGCTATAAAATTGCTATCCTAGATGAGAATGTTGCTAAAGACGATCGTCCGGGACTTTATCACCATGAAGAGTATATTGACATGTGCCGTGGACCTCACGTACCACACATGGGCTTTTGTCAGCATTTTACTCTTCTAAACGTTGCCGGCGCATACTGGCGTGGTAATAGCGACAATAAAATGCTGCAACGTATCTATGGTACAGCGTTCCATGATAAGAAAGCATTGAAAGCACATCTAACTCGTTTAGAAGAAGCAGCCAAGCGCGATCACCGTAAAATCGGTAAGCACCTTGACCTTTTCCACATGCAGCAAGAAGCACCTGGTATGGTATTCTGGCATCATAATGGTTGGTCTATCTTCCGAGACTTAGAAGTATTTGTAAGAGCGAAACTTGACGAATACAACTATCAAGAAGTAAAAGGTCCACTAATGATGGACCGCGTACTTTGGGAGCGTTCTGGTCATTGGGATAAATATGCAGATGCCATGTTTACCACAAGTTCAGAAAACCGTGAGTATGCTATCAAGCCGATGAACTGCCCGGGCCACGTTCAAATCTTTAACCAAGGTTTGAAGTCTTATCGTGATTTGCCGTTAAGAATGGCTGAGTTTGGTTCTTGCCACCGTAATGAGCCTTCAGGCGCTTTACATGGCTTAATGCGAGTACGTGGCTTTACACAAGATGACGCACACGTATTCTGTACAGAAGAGCAGATTCAAGAAGAAGTAACCGAATGTATAAAAATGGTATACGACGTATACAAAACATTTGGATTCGAAGAGATTGAGGTTAAGCTATCAACACGACCTGAAAAACGTGTAGGTAGTGACGAGATTTGGGATCGCAGCGAAGAAGCGCTTAAAGAATCTTTAGAAAATCTTAATATTAAATATGAAATCCAAGAAGGTGAGGGGGCATTTTATGGCCCTAAGATTGAATTTACCTTACATGACTGTTTAGATCGTGCATGGCAATGTGGTACAGTTCAACTTGATTTCAACCTTCCTGGTCGTTTAGGAGCAACTTACGTTGGTGAAAACAACGAAAGATTGGTTCCTGTAATGATTCACCGCGCGATTTTGGGTTCTTTAGAGCGATTTATCGGAATTCTTATCGAAGAGTACGCAGGATTTTTCCCGACGTGGTTGGCACCTGAACAAGCCGTTATTATGAATATTACGGATAAACAGGCTGATTACGTTAAAGAAGTTGTAAATAAATTGCAAAAATCGGGAATTAGAGCAAAAGCGGACTTGAGAAATGAGAAGATAGGCTTTAAAATCCGCGAACATACTTTAAAGCGTGTACCGTATCTGCTTGTTTGTGGTGACCAGGAAATGGAAGCTGGCGAAATTGCAGTACGAACTCGAAAAGGTAAAGACCTCGGTAAGATCAAAGTTGAAGACTTTATAAGCAATCTTCAAGTTGAGGTTTCTACCCGTAAGCTTAATCTGGAGGAATAAACTATTAAAGGCGGAAGACGTGGCCAGCAAGTGGCCAAACCAAACCTGCACCGTTTAAACGGTGAAATTCGTGGCGTACGTGAAGTACGTTTGACTGGCGCAGATGGTGAGCCAGTAGGTATCGTAAGTCTTGCTGATGCTCTAGCTACAGCAGAAGAATCTGGTATGGATCTCGTAGAGATCAGTCCAAACGCCGAGCCACCTGTCTGTCGAGTGATGGACTATGGCAAGTTCCTCTTTGAGAAGAGCAAAGCTGCTAAAGAGCAGAAGAAGAAGCAAAAGCAGATCCAGATTAAGGAAATAAAATTCCGACCTGGGACTGATATTGGAGACTATCAGGTAAAACTACGCAACCTGACTGGTTTCCTAGAAGAAGGCAACAAAGTGAAGGTAACAATTCGCTATCGTGGCCGAGAAATGGCACACCCAGAGATCGGTGTCGAAGTTCTAAATCGTTTGAAAGCGGATACAGAAGAATTAGCTGTTGTTGAATCTTTCCCAACGAGAATAGAAGGTCGACAAATGATTATGGTGTTAGCCCCTAAAAAGAAGTAATTAAAGGCCTACAAGTAGTTTAGTCTCGCGGCGGTTACCGTTGCGGGATTTTATTCGCCCTAATTACTATGTTTATTAACTATGTTTATTAACGATTAAAGTTAAATTAAACCTAACAATGCGGAGTTCTTCATCCATGCCAAAGATGAAAACCAATAGAGGTGCTGCTAAGCGTTTTAAGAAAACTGCTGGTGGTATTAAGTTCAAGCACGCTACAAAACGTCACATCCTGACTAAGCGTACTACTAAGAACAAGCGTCAACTACGTCCTAACGCAATACTTCCTAAATGTGAAGTAGCTGGTGTTATGCGTATGTTGCCATACGCTTAAATCTTTTTAGTTTAATTAATAGTTTAGGAGAGACATAATGCCTCGCGTAAAACGTGGTGTACAAGCTCGTGCATCTCACAAGAAAGTTCTAAAGCAAGCTAAAGGTTACTACGGAGCACGTTCACGTGTTTATCGTGTAGCTTTCCAAGCAGTTACAAAAGCTGGTCAATATGCATACCGTGACCGTCGCAATAAAAAGCGTCAGTTCCGTCAACTATGGATCGCTCGTATTAACGCTGCTTCTCGTCAAAATGGTCTATCTTACAGCCGTTTCATTAACGGTCTTAAGAAAGCATCTATCGAGATCGATCGTAAGATCCTTGCTGATATCGCTGTATTCGACAAAGCTGCATTTGCAGTTTTAGTAGAAAAAGCGAAAGCTGCTCTTTAATTAGACAGTTATACAGACTTTAAAAAAGAGACCTTATGGTCTCTTTTTTTATACCTATTAGATAATAACTCATCAGTTGTTATAGCTAATCCATTCTGATTACATAATTAATGTCTGCGGTATTAGTTATCTTTTAAAGCAATCCGATATATGTTGCCATCGTCGGTACTGAAAAATATCTCGCCTTTTGGATTCGTCGTGATACTACGAATTCGCTGTTTTAAGTTATTAGCAATTCGGCCTGTCTCTATGAGTGTTCCATTTGGCTGAAATGAAATAATGTTGATATGTGTCAGCTTAAGTGCACTTGCTAACAATTTTCCGTTAAGTGCAGGATAGTGATCGCCACGATACAGAATCAGGCTGCTAGGGGCGATAGAAGGTATATAGACTAACTTTGGTGGCTCTATACCTGGTCTTTCTGTGTCTTCTGCAACGTCAACAGGGCCCCAATACTCTTTTCCGTGAGAAGTAATAGGCCAACCGTAGTTTGCACCTTTCTTTATTTCATTAATCTCATCACCACCTCTAGGGCCGTGTTCTATGGACCATAATTTCTTTGTTAAATTATCAAAATAAAGACCTTGAGGGTTTCTGTGGCCGTAGCTCCAAATTTCATTTCTTGTATTAGTTTCTTTAAAGAAAGGGTTATCCGTAGGTATGCTTCCATCTAAATTTAGGCGTAATATCGTGCCAGAGTGATTGCTATTATCCTGTCCATTTTCTCTAACACCGCGATCACCAATTGAAAAATAGAGGTGCCCATTAAGGTCAAAAGAAATTCTTGAACCGAAATGTCGGGAAGTATCTGTTGCTGAATCGGTTACCAGCACATCTTTAAAGCCCGACAATTTGCCATTCTGATAGTTAGCTTTCGCTAGGGTCGTTGCCAGTCCTTTCCCTGTTGATTTTGTATAGGTAACATAAAGTTTAGATGGGTCTTGAGGAGAAACTGCGATATCGAGTAATCCACCTTGTCCTCTATTGTTCAGGTTAGGGATTTGAAATAATAACGAAATCTCTCCGCTGGCTATATTGAGGTGTTTAATAGCACCAGTGCGTTCAGTGATGATGAGATTGTCATTATCTGTAAATGCTAATCCCCAAGGGATGTTAAGTCCTTGGGTAACTCTTTGAAAAGTAAATTTTTGTTCTGCGTAACTAATAGGTGACAACAAAAGCAGGAGAATGCATAAACGATTCATTTCGACATCTTCTTGTATTTATTTTTTCAATAATAAAAGCGTAGTCGAAATATACTGCGATGTTTTAGTCTGCTAGATATTTTTGCATAGAAATATGCTCAATATTCGCTTCGGTATATTGCTGACCAAACCGTTTAAATCCTAATTTTGTATAGAACGGTTCAGCATGTAGTTGAGATCCTAAATAGATTCGTGGATAGTTATTCTTAGACGCATATTCTTGCAACGCGGTTATTACCTTTGTTCCTAAGCCAAAAGACCGATAAGGCTTGAGTACGGCAACTCGGCCTATATGACCATCCTTAAGTATTCTTCCTGTTGCAACAGCTGCGTTGTGTACAAAAATGATAGTGTGAATGGCTATCGCATCTTGGCCATCGAAATCGATGTCAGGATCAACTCCTTGTTCATAAGTGAAGACACTATTTCTTATATGACGAATCTGTTTTTCGTTATCTTGGTTTATAGCACCACAGAATATTTGTTCCATTATTCTATCTAACCTAATCATTTAATTAATTTGCTAACGAACGTGCGAGTATTCTATCTAAGCTCGGTTCTTAATGCTAAAAAATCGGGTTTGATTCACGAAAATCCCTTAAATATATTGATGATAAATCTTAAATTACTATTGTGTTAATATATTCAACTCGATTCATTCAGTACAATAAGAAACAGCAGTCATACATTGAGAGTTTTAGATGCAGTCATTTCAGTGGGATAAGAATTTTGAAACGGGTATTAAAGAAGTTGATGAGCAACATCTTTACCTAGTGGAACTGGTTAATAGATACGGAGAGTTGATAGCAGAAAATGACTTCTCCATAGACGAAGCAAAAAAGGCGTTAAATGAAGTAACAGAATACACCTCGTATCATTTTCATAAAGAAGAAATTTTGATGAAACGAGCAGGGATTTCGTCAACGCATTTTGAAGAACATCATCAATCTCATCAAAAATTTATAAATGATCTAAAAGAATTTTCTGGCTCACTTCAGCTTAAAAGTGAAGATTTATCTAAACAACTATTGGACTTCTTAATTCAATGGCTGGTTTATCATATTTTAGGTAGTGATCAAAACATGGCTAGGCAAGTGAGTGCTATAGAAGCTGGGCTCAGTCCTGATGAAGCTTATGGCAATGAAGAGCGCGAACACGATGAGGCTATCGGACCATTGTTGAAAGCGCTAAAAACGCTGTTTGAACAAGTATCTGCTCGAAATAAAGAGCTTATATTATTGAATCAGTCGCTTGAAGAGAAAGTTGAACTCAGAACTCAAGAATTGTCACTAGCAAACAAAAAGCTGGAAGAATTATCTTATTCGGATGCGTTAACTCAATTACCTAACCGTCGTTATGCAATGGAAGAAATGGCCAACCAGTGGGACAAAGCTTTATCAACAAAACAACCGTTAGTCTGCATGATAATAGATGTCGATAAATTCAAAGAAGTAAACGACAACTGTGGGCATGATGCTGGTGACATTGTGCTTGTAGATCTTTCTAAGGTTCTTAAAGCCAATTTCCGATCACAGGATTCAGTATGTCGGCTCGGTGGTGATGAATTTATCGTTATATGTCCGGGATTAAATTTGGACCAAGGCCTTGAGTTAGCTTGTGCTGTACATAATGAAGTAAAAAAATACGCTTAC
The DNA here is from genome assembly GCF_028204155.1 of Vibrio algarum. Classification (NCBI taxonomy): domain Bacteria; kingdom Pseudomonadati; phylum Pseudomonadota; class Gammaproteobacteria; order Vibrionales; family Vibrionaceae; genus Vibrio; species Vibrio algarum. The sequence continues at coordinate 1,945,750 of NZ_JAQLOI010000001.1, forward strand.
CTTACGACGATTATTGTTGGGAAGGGAGCATTAGTGTTGGTGTAGCGGTACTTTCTGAATCAACATCAGACGTGAGTGACTTGATTAAGTTGGCTGATGACTCTGTTTATCTTGCCAAGCATTCCGGAAAAAACTGTGTAAAATCCATACAGTCTAATGGATAGGTATAACGAAACATAGTGTAAAAACATGCCGAATCGAATATAAAAACGCCGTTTAAAAGGCGTTTTTTGCGTTGAGAGTAAGGCGAGTGATGAAATACGAATAAATTCTCAACAAATTGAATTTTAACAGTCGATTAATGTAGATTCAATTTGGCTTTAAGTCTCGGTTTGATTACTATGTACAGCTATTAAGTTTAAAACGTTGGGCGTGTTGATCTTTCAAAGTGGTAGACCTACTTCGAAAGACCAAAACGCCCTTATTATGGACACTACCGCAAGGTAGATGAGGAAAAGATGCAACATCTACAAGAGATCATTGCTAACGCAACATCAGCTATCGATACCGCTGAATCGTTAGTTGCACTTGACGAAGTGCGTGTTCAATTTCTAGGAAAGAAGGGTGAGCTAACTGCTCAACTTCAGAGCCTAGGTAAACTTCCACCTGAAGAACGCCGTACTGCTGGTCAAGAGATCAACAAAGCGAAAGGTGCCGTTCAACAAGCTATTGCTGCTCGTAAAGAAGCGTTGCAACGAGCTGAGTTAGAAACGAAACTCGCTGCTGAGACTATCGACGTTACGCTTCCGGGTCGTCGCATTGAAAATGGTGGTTTACATCCAGTTACTCGAACTATAGAGCGCATTGAAAGCTTTTTCGGTGAGTTAGGCTTTACAGTAGAATCTGGTCCTGAAGTTGAAGATGATTTTCATAACTTTGACGCTCTAAATATCGCTGACGATCATCCAGCTCGTACAGACCACGATACCTTTTTCTTTAATCCAAAATTGATGCTTCGTACGCACACTTCAGGTGTACAGATCCGCACGATGGAAGAACGTCAACCACCGTTGCGCTTTATTGCACCTGGTCGTGTATATCGTAATGATTATGATCAAACACATACGCCAATGTTCCATCAAGTTGAAGGTATGTTAGTTGACGAAAATGTTAACTTTGCTCAACTTAAGGGTATTTTGAATGACTTTCTCTGTAATTTCTTTGAAGAGGATTTAGAGGTTCGATTCCGCCCATCGTATTTCCCATTCACAGAGCCTTCTGCAGAAGTAGATGTAAAGGGTAAAAATGGTAAATGGTTAGAGATTTTAGGTTGCGGTATGGTACACCCAAATGTGCTTCGCAGCGTTGGCATTGACCCTGAAAAATATTCAGGCTTTGCATTTGGTATGGGTGTAGAACGTTTGACAATGCTTCGTTATGGCGTCAATGACCTACGTGCGTTCTTTGAGAACGACCTTCGTTTCCTAAAACAATTCAAGTAATTCAGAGGCAGTCGAACAATGAAATTCAGTGAATCTTGGCTACGTGAGTGGGTTAACCCTACTGTTACTACAGACGAGCTAACACATCAAATCACTATGGCTGGCTTAGAAGTAGATGACGTTCTACCAGTAGCAGGTACCTTTAGCGGTGTTAAAGTAGGTAAAGTTATAGAGTGCGGGCAACACCCAGACGCCGATAAACTTCGTGTCACTAAAATCGATGTTGGAGCCGACGAGCTTTTAGACATTGTATGTGGTGCTCCAAATTGTCGTGAAGGTATCAAAGTGGCAGTCGCTACTGTAGGTGCCGTTCTGCCTGGTGATTTTAAAATTAAAAAAGCAAAGCTACGTGGTCAGCCTTCACACGGCATGCTTTGTTCATTTTCTGAACTGGGTATTGATGTTGAATCTGATGGCATCATGGAACTTTCTCAAGATGCTGAAATAGGAACATGTTTCCGAGAATTCCTAGATCTAGAAGATGTTACAATTGATGTCGACCTAACTTCTAACCGTGCTGACTGCTTTAGCATTCGTGGTCTAGCAAGAGAAGTTGGCGTGTTAAATAGAGCAGAAGTTCAGTCACCATCATTTGATGCGGTTGATGTTAGTATTGACGAAACTATCTCAATTGAAGTTAAGGCAGCTGATGCTTGCCCACGTTACCTTGGCCGTATAGTTAAGAACGTAAATGTTCAAGTTGAAACACCTATTTGGATGCAAGAAAAATTGCGTCGTTGCGGTATTCGATCCATTGACCCGGTTGTAGATATCACCAACTATGTTTTGCTTGAGCAAGGCCAACCAATGCATGCTTTCGATTTGGATAAAATTGAAGGTGGCATAATTGTTCGTTTAGCAGAGCAGGGTGAAAAGCTTACACTTTTAGATGGCAACGAAGCGGAACTTAACAGCGATACCCTGATTATTTGTGACCAAAACAAGCCATTAGCAATTGGTGGTATCTTTGGTGGTGAAGGCTCAGGTGTTACGACAGAAACTAAAGACGTGCTACTAGAATGTGCTTTCTTTTCTCCGGATGCTATTCGTGGGCGTGCTCGTAGTTATGGCCTGCACACAGACGCATCTATGCGCTACGAGCGTGGCGTTGACTATGCTCGTCAAACTGATTGTATGGAGCGTGCTACTCAACTGCTTGTTGAAATCTGTGGCGGTGAAGCCGGTCCTATAGCTGGTTTTGAGTCTAAAGAAAATCTTCCAAAAGCAAATACGGTGGCACTTCGTCGTTCAAAATTAGACGCGCTATTAGGCCATGAGATCCCATCAACTGATGTTGTTGAGATTCTTACTCGTCTTGGCTGCGATGTTTCAGAAACAGAGAATGGCTGGACAGCTGTTTCACCTTCTTGGCGTTTTGATATCGCGATAGAGCAGGACTTGATTGAAGAAGTAGGTCGTATTTACGGCTATGACAACATACCAAATCAAGCCCCAATCGCTGGTTTAAGTATGAATCTTCATAAAGAATCGAATCAGCCACTTAAGCGCGTGAGAGATTTACTTGTCGACCGTGGTTATCACGAGGCGATTACGTATAGTTTTGTTGAGCCAGAACAACAAAAGTTAGTTGTTCCGGGTGTAGAGCCGTTAATTTTGCCGTTCCCTATCTCTGCTGACATGTCAGCGATGCGACTTGGTCTCATTCAGGGTTTGCTAAATACGGTTGTTCACAATCAAAAGCGTCAACAACCTCGCGTTAGATTGTTTGAGTCTGGGCTGCGTTTCATTCCGGACGAAACCGCAGAAAATGGTATGCGTCAAGAATCAATGCTCGCAGCCGTCATTGCAGGTAGCCGTTCTGAAGAACATTGGGATATTGAAAACAACACCGTTGATTTTTACGATCTAAAAGGCGATTTGGAAGCGGTATTAGAACTTACTTCTAATGAAGTTGCCTACAGCTTTGCTGCAACGAAGCACCCAGCTCTGCATCCAGGTCAAGCTGCTGCTATTGTGGTGGACGGCAAAGAAGTCGGTGTAATCGGTACGGTACATCCAGAATTAGAGCGCGCATTTGGTTTGAATGGTCATACTATCGTTTTTGAAATCGAATGGTCTGCTATTAATACACGTATACTTCCGGAAGCGGTAGCTGTTTCTAAGTTCCCAGCTAACCGTCGTGATATCGCATTAGTTGTTTCTGACGAGATAGCATCTGGTGATGTTGTGGCGGCTTGTTTAAAAGCAGGTGGCGACTTCTTAACGGACGCTAAACTCTTCGATGTGTACGTTGGTAAGGGTGTAGAAGAGGGTAAGAAAAGCCTTGCTATCGCTCTGACTCTCCAGTCTGTAGAACGCACGCTAGAAGATGCTGATATTGCTGGTGCAGTAGATGCAATCGTAACTGCTGTGTCTGAGCAATTCGGAGCAGCCCTTCGCGATTAAACAGCATGTATGTTCATTACGATGAATAAAAATAGGTCTCGAATGAGGCCTATTTTTTTGTGCGATTTTTGCAGGTAATAAATGTGCTTAGCAACCGCGTTCTTTGCAAAATTCGTTGCCTTTCGATGTTCGAACCATTGAACGCATTCTATCTGATAAGTTAATTGATAGATTTGGTATAAAAATAAAAAAAGGGCTCAAAAGAGCCCCTTCATACGTAAGATTTTAATCTTATTCGAACATTTCTGATGTAACTAGAATAACGCCAGTTTCAGATACAGTGTATTTCTTCGCATCTTCTTCTGGGTTTTCACCAATTATTGTACCATCAGGAATTTTACAATCTTCACCAACAATTACTTTTGTCAGACGACAATTTCTGCCGATATCTGAGTTAGGTAACAGGATACAATCGAGCAGCTTAGAGTAACTGTGAACGCGTACGTTAGCAGAAACCATGCAATGCTCTAACTCGGCACCAGAAATAATAGTACCAGCAGAAAGAACTGAATCTACTGCGTGTCCACGACGACCGTCATCATTAAAGACGAATTTAGCACCTGGGCGCTGTGATTGGTTCGTAATGATAGGCCAGTTGTGTGAATAAAGGTCCAGCTCAGGAGCAGGAGAAAGCAGATCCATAGTCGCTGCAAAGTACTCGTCTAGGTTACCCACATCACGCCAGTAAGCTGTATCACCAGGGTGACCATCTTCTGTAAATATGTAACCAAATACTTTAGCACGGCCAAGTAGGCCAGGAATGATGTTGTGACCAAAATCGTGGTTATAGTCTGGATCTTCGAGCGCTTTAACCAACTCATCTTCTAGAAGATCAGCATTAAAGATATAGATACCCATTGAAACAAGCGATTGTGTTGGGTCACTTGGATCCGCAGGTGGGTTCGCTGGTTTTTCTACAAAAGTTTTGATTTCACCCGTTGCGTCCAATCCCATCACTCCGAAAGAAGATGCTTCTTCAATTGGTTTATGGATACAAGCAACGGTTACTGCCGCGTCATTTTCCACATGGAAATTAAGCATGCGAGAGTAATCCATCTTATAAATGTGGTCTCCACCAAGAATTAGTACGCGTTTAGCGTCCTGGCGTTTAATAAGATCCAAGTTTTGGTAAACAGCATCTGCTGTACCACGGTACCAGTCGTTACCCGTTCTTTGTTGCGCAGGAACGATACGAACGCCTTCACCCATCGCAGGTGAAAGAATCTGCCATCCGTTCTGAAGATGATCAATTAAGTCTTGTGCCATGTACTGAGTAAGTACACCAACCTTTCTAACACCGGAGTTTATACAGTTTGAAAGAGTAAAATCGATAATTCGAAATTTGCCACCGAATGAAACGGCAGGCTTGGCATTATTGCTAGTCAATTGTTTTAATCGCGTTCCCTTTCCTCCTGCTAAAATAAGCGCACTTGTTTCGCGTACAAGTTTGTTGGTATCAGCATGTGAATAGTTATTACTTGACATATAATTAAAGCCTTATAGGTAAAATGAGTATTAAAATGATGATGCTGTTAAATTAAACGAGGGGGCCAGCACCACCACCTATTAAACTACTATTATTCTTGACGAGTCATTGTCGAATAGGTCACTGATTTGCTAAGAGGCTAATCGAGTTTTCATTCTTTTGAGATCCATCACTAAATTAGTCATCTTTATTGTAATGAACAGCTTATTCTCTTTGGCTGACTTACTATTGATAGTGGTATGAATAATTTTTTAGTAATAAGCGTAGTAACACTAAAATTACCAACATATGCGCAAAAAAACTGCTGCAAGATCATGAATTGATTGAAAAAAATTTAAATTTTAAACTCAACGCTTTGGACGTTATTATATCCTGTTTTATTTCCATGTGTAGTGGATAATACCTTATTAAAATCATTCACTATATTTATATGCTGACAGCTATCATAGATAATTGTTCTGTTGCTAATGATATTTGAGTAATTAAGGAATATTTAAAAGAAAAAAATTAGCCAAAATCATAAGGTTGGCTTACACTTCTGTTGATGTCGCCGATAATTATGTCGGTATAGCACTATCCAATTTGGCGCTACACAATTGTAGCAATGTTTAATACAGCTTTGAGGGAAGTTTTTATGGCGCTCACAAAGGCCGATTTGGCTGAGAACCTGTTTGAAAAACTTGGATACAGTAAGCGAGATGCCAAGGAAACGGTAGAAGTGTT